>NZ_JADEWY010000073.1 GCF_015207375.1 Coleofasciculus sp. LEGE 07092
TCCTTGTCCTCCTTGTCCCAACTCTCAACTCCCAACTCCCAACTCCCAACTCCCTTTCTCAACGATGCTACGCCGAAACCTGAAGTTGCAACTGTTGCAACTCACTTGCACACACCACACCTTTTTCGGTAACGATTCCTGATATTAATTCAGCAGGAGTGACATCAAAACCAGGGTTATAAAACTCTACTTGGGGGGGACAGATCAGTGTCTCGCCAATTTGATAAATTTCTGAGGGATGGCGTTCTTCAATCGGGATTTTCTCACCCGTCGGTAAGTCAAAATCAATCGTAGATAGGGGGGCAGCGACGAAGAAGGGGATATTGTGAGCTTTAGCAACCAGAGCTAGACTGTAGGTGCCAATTTTATTTGCTGTGTCTCCATTGGCGGCAATTCGGTCGGCACCGACAACAACAGCATCAATCAGCCCCTGTTTCATGCAGTGAGCTGCCATGTTATCGGTAATTAAGGTGACGGGTATGCCTGCTTGGACGCATTCCCAGGAGGTTAATTTTGCACCTTGCAAGCGGGGACGGGTTTCGCAGGCGTAGACTCTGGCTAAACGCCCCTGCCGATGGGCAGAACGCACTACACCCAATGCCGTGCCGTATCCAGCAGTTGCTAATGCGCCCGTATTGCAGTATGTCAGGATACAGAGTTTCTCTGGATGGGTTGGCATCGCTGCCAAACCGCGATCGCCTATTGCCTGACATGTCTGTAAGTCTTCGATCTGAATCGCCTGTGCGGTTTCTAGTAACGCTGCTTTAAGCTGTATCACTGAACCAATGCTTTCATGAGCTATTTTGAGCATTCGAGCGATCGCCCAAAACAAATTTACGGCTGTCGGGCGAGTTTGTCGCAATTGCTGGGCAACGTCTTCTAGGTGATTTAAAAAAACCTCGCGATCGTCTGTTTCAACCTCCCGCGCCCCTAAGTACATCCCATAGGCTGCTGCCACTCCAATGGCAGGTGCGCCTCGAACAATCATGGTTTTAATCGCCCGCGCCATATCTTCACAGCACTTGATTTCCACCACGGTATACTCTTGGGGTAACCGGGTTTGGTCAATCATTAAAACGCTATCATCGTGCCAAATTACAGGGTATACCGGGTTTGCAGACATAGTTAGTTAAGTTTAAGGGATATCAATATTTTTGAGGTTTATAATTTTACTTTAACTGTGAGGGATTTAGGTTTCTGCAATAGCACTCCACCAATACCGCAGTTTTCGCAGTAAGTACCCACCCAGCCCTTTTGAGAGTTTTTCAAATTTATAGTAAAACAATATATCCATCATATCCTGGATTTTCAGAGGACTCAAGTAAGCAACTCCCCAGTCAATTTTTTCATCGCTATCTACCAAGTATCGCTTCATGCCAATTTTCTCGGATAAATTCCATTGATTGGCAAACTTTCGTTGCATTTCCCTTTGATAGGCTTTAAAACTTGATGACTTATTTTTTAAATATAGTTGAATCTGTTTGTTCGCAATTTCTGCACCGTCCATGGCGTGCCGAATGCCTTCGCCGCCTAAAAAATTTACTGTAGATACCGCATCTCCAATAGCGATGATGTTGTCTTGGTAATAAACATCCTTCAATCCGCTGGAGTATTGGAGGGTTGAGCCGTGGATATCGATTATTTTGTAATTTTCGGGTTGTATGTACTCTTTGATTAAAAGGTCTATATAGTATTTAATCGGTTTAGTATAAGTAATTATTTCATGTTCCAACCGATAGGACGCCGCACCCACTTTTAGCCGATTCTTTTCCATGGGAAATATCCAGGAGTAACCTTTAGGCATCCATTTGTGTCCTAAGAAAAAGATTAGAGCCTTGGCGTATTTATTGTACGTCTCTTCTGGGACTTCAATTAAATATTCAATACCAGCAGGTTTTAAAAAAGCAGGCTTATCGCTTTCTTTGGCATACATGACAGCTCTAGCAGGTCCGGTGGCATCAACCAGTACTTTTGTTCTCACTGCGATCGCATCACCGCCCCGTTTTTTGAGTTCAACTCTAGTATTGCCATTATCTGACTCGTGTCGAATATACCGACACCCCATCCAAACGTCACTCCCATAGGATTGAACCTCTTTTGCTAAAAACTCTCTAAATTTGGCAAAATTAAGAACCGCTCCTAATGTCTTCGAGGATTCCCAGGTTTTACTAATAGTAGTTGTGACAATGACAAGATTCTGCCAAAAACTGCCGACTACATCTTGAGGCAAGTCAAATCTCTCTAGAGTTTCTAGGGGAGTTGCAGCACTGGAGAAATCGTTTTTATAAAAATCTTCGTGTTGCTCAACAAGTAAAACCTTATAATCGGACTTTGCCAGTAATCTAGCACATTGACCACCTGCTGGACCTGCTCCTACAACAACTACATCAAAACTCTGCATATCATTGGTTTTTATTAATCAATTATTTATTGCGAATATAGCGTTTTAATTTGAGACGTGCAACTAAGATTGATGTCAATAGGGATTTGGGAGTGGGGAGTGGGGAGTTGGGAGGGGGGAGTTGGGAGTAGGCAGTGGAGAATAAAACTCAGTGTATCTCACTAGATTGGTAAGGAAAAAATCAAAGAAAAAAGGACAAAGGAAGACTATAAAACCCTGTCCTTTTCTTCATTTTTCCCTACACAATTCTAACTAACAACCGATGCCTGCTTGCTGAACAATGCTTCCCGCACCTGTTCTGCAATTTGAGAAGTGGTTAAACCTAAATCTGCCTTAGATTCATCGGGTTTAGCGTGATCTACTAACTGATCCGGTATACCGAAACGTTTGATTGGCACTAAAACATTATTATCCAATAAAGCTTCGGCTACCGCAGAACCAAAACCACCCATTAAGCAGCCTTCTTCTAAGGTGACAACTTTACCAATCTGCTGTGCCAAGGGCAAGATTAATTCAGTATCTAGGGGCTTGACAAAACGGGCATTGACCACTGTGGCTTCAATTCCATGTTCGCTGAGAATTTCTGCGACTTGCATGGTAGGGTACACCATCGAACCATAACCCACCAGCAATAGGTCATCACCGTTGCGCAAAATTTCTCCCTTACCAATGGGTAAAGGTTCCCAACCTTCTTCCATCAGAGGAACGCCGTAGCCGTTACCCCGTGGATAGCGCATGGCAATCGGTCCATCGGTGTAGTTCACACCTGTAACCACCATCCGTTGCAGTTCGGCTTCGTCTTTGGGTGCCATCACCACCATGTTGGGAATGCAGCGCAGGTAGGCAATGTCATACATTCCTTGGTGGGTAGGACCATCAACACCGACAATTCCCGCCCTATCCAGGCAGAAGAAGACGGGTAGGTTTTGGATGCAAACGTCGTGAATGATTTGGTCGTATGCCCGTTGCAGGAAGGTAGAGTAAATAGCCGCAATCGGTCGCATTCCTTCGCAAGCTAAACCTGCGGCTAAGGTAACGGCGTGTTGTTCGGCAATACCCACGTCAATGTATTGTTTGGGCAGTTTTTCTTGAAGTTTGTTTAACCCCGTGCCAGTTGCCATCGCTGCGGTGATGCCGATGATTTTAGGATTGTTCTCGGCAAGTTTGACCAGGGTGTGGGCAAAAACTTTGGAATATCCGGGGGGTTTAGGTTTGCTGACGGGGATGGCTTTACCGGTGGTGAGATCGAAGGGACTTTGGGCATGGTAGCCAACTTTGTCTTCTTCGGCGATCGCATAACCCTTGCCTTTAGTCGTGACTACATGCACGAGTACAGGTCCATCGTAAGTATGGGCTGCTTTGAAGGTAGAAATCAAGTCTTGGAGGTTGTGACCATCGACCGGTCCCATATAAGTAAAGCCCAATTCCTCAAAGACTGCACCCACCTTAGGTACAGCTAGACGCTTCATCCCTTCTTTGACACGCTGTAATTCTGGGGTTAAGGAGTCACCGAAGAACGGGAAATGCTTGAACTGTTCTTCTAAATTGTCAGCCAAAAACTGCATGGGCGCACTCAGGCGCACTTTGTTGAGAGAACGGGAAATTGCGCCAACGTTGGGAGAAATTGACATTTCATTGTCGTTGAGCACCACTAGCAGCTTGGTATGGGGCAAATGTCCGGCATGGTTAATGGCTTCTAATGCCATACCACCGGTGAGTGCGCCATCGCCAATGACGGCAGCCACTTTAAAGTTTTCCCCCTTCATGTCCCGCGCCAGCGCCATCCCCAAAGCTGCCGAAATACTAGTGGAGGCGTGTCCGGCACCGAAGTGATCGAACTTACTTTCACAGCGCTTCAGATAACCCGCAACACCATCCTTTTGCCGCAAGGTATGGAAATGGTCATAACGCCCTGTAATGAGCTTGTGGGGGTACGCTTGATGCCCGACATCCCAGGTCACTTTATCCCGATCTAGATCCAGGGTTTGATACAATCCCAGGGTCAATTCGACAACTCCCAGTCCGGGACCGAGATGCCCGCCACTGGTGGCAACGGTTTGCAGATGCTTCTCCCGAATTTGACGGGCAATTTCTTCAAGTTGACGAATTGACAAGCTGTGTAGCTGGTTTGGATGACTGATTTCACTTAAATGCATACCTGGCACTCTTCAAGATTGCTACTGGATTTTATCTATATTTTTCACAGTCTTCAGTATCCAATAGTTTGGCTAATCAGAGCCAGTCCACTTCAAAAATCGCTAGTTATTCTGGCAATTGCGGCATGACTGGGCAGATTTTCTCGTTAACCCTAAACCTGTTACTGTTCCTTACTTTTCGCAAAGAAAGGGAGTTGGGAGTTGGGAGACAAGGGGACAAGGGGACAAGGGGACAAGGGGACAAGGAGATTTTTGAGGTGTTACTCAGCTCCCCCGCTCCCCATGCTACCCTTGAGGTTTGATATTGGTGGACGTTTAACTTAAAGAATAAGTGTTTGATGCACGATGCAGTGATTGTAACGGATCGACAGGCAGCCGTTACCTTTATAAACCCGATCGCAGAGGTACTTACCGGTTGGCAGCAATCCGAGGCAATGGGGCAAGCTGTCAGCTCGATTTTTCAGAGGGTTGATGACGTTCAAGGGACGCCAGCAGTCAATCTAGTCGTGCAAGTGTTTCAAACCGGAGAGGTTGTTTCCTTGAGAGGTGAGAGTGTTTTAATCGGGAGGGACGGTAGGCAAATTCCGATTTGGGGTAGTGTGTCGCCCCTGAAGCAGCCCTCGGGAGAAATTACGGGAGCTGTTATTATCTTTTGGGATAGCCGCGATCGCAACCAGACTGAACCAATAACCCAGGTGTTGACTCGCAAACGAGAATTCATTTGTTTTCGTTCTCAATTTATCTCCACCCTCTTTCACGAATTCAGCAATCCCCTCAGCGCTATCCTCACCGCCGCGCAATTGCTTAATCGCTTCCAGGATAGGGCAACCCACGCTCAAAAACAGCGATACCTCCAGCAAATTATGGCTTCGGTGGGGCGAATGACTGCCCTGATGGACGATTTGCGAACCATTGGTCAAGCTGAATCGGGTAGGCTGGAATTTATACCTGCTCCCATTGACTTAGAACAATTTTGTCGGGATTTAATTACTAAACTCTTTTCACAGCCAAAACATTTCAATCGAATTGCCTTCACCTGTCAAGGAGACTGCACAAGGGCTTCAATAGATAAGGAACTCGCAGGCTACATCCTCTCCCATCTCCTGACGAATGCCCTCAACTATTCCTCTGATCAGGACATGGTACAGTTTAATCTGACTTGCAATCCTGACGAGTCGGTAGCCATTTTTTGCATTCAAGACCAAGGTATCGGCATTCCAGAAACTGAGCAAGCTCGAGTTTTTGAACCCTTTTATCGAGCCAAAAATGTTGGTAAAGTCCCTGGTAATGGTTTAGGGCTAGCGGTTGTGAATGTCTGTGTGGAGCGACATCAGGGAGAGATTAGTCTTACTAATACTGTCGGAGTTGGCAGTATCGTTACGGTTAAATTGCCATGGGAGTAGGGAATTGGGGGGTAGGGGAATCAATCTCATCCTGTTGCAAAACCGAAAGAAGCCGGAAACCCTTACCCAGAACAAATGAAAGGCATCACTTGGACTCAGGTTGCCCAATACTGCGTGTTGATTGTCGCTTATCTTATTCCAGCGATCGCTATTTCCCTGCTCCTAACTGGCAACCCTATCCCCAAGTTCTACAATAGCTAAATTTTTAGCCAAATCTTAGGCAAAATCTATGAATGGAGTCCGAAAATTCTTCTTAGGTATTCTATTAGTAATTGTTTTGCATAGTTTAGCCTTTTTGCTAGGAAGTTTTATCGCTTATACAGCCAGTGCGTTAGGTCTCTACGGTATAGGTAGATTGCTGTTTTTTTCCGCTTTAGGCATTGGCATCTCTCAACTTATCTATATTGTCCCAGCAATTGTGATACTGAATCGGCGACGAAAATGGAACTTAGTAAAAGGAGTGGTTTTTGGAGCCGTTTTGACAGCTTTGCTTAATGGAGGGTTTTGGGTAGTAATGGCAAGCTCGTTTTCTTGATATCAAAATTCAGGTGCTGGTTTCTGGCAGGGTAATCTGAAATTCAGTCCCTTGACTCCGGCTAATTTCCAGGGTTCCATCTAACTGCTCTACCAACCCTTGCACTAGCATCAGTCCTAAAGATGAAGTTGTCTCAATGTCAAATTCTGTGGGTATGCCGATGCCGTTGTCTCGGACAATTAGAGTCATCGTATGATCGCTGTTGGTATAGAATTTTACCTGAATTTCCCCCTTGCGGTTATTGGGAAAGGCATATTTGAGCGAGTTGGAAACGAGTTCATTAATAATCAATCCGCAGGGGATAGCCGTATCAATTTCCAGGAAAATATTATCAACATTAATGTTTAGTGTAACGGCATTGGAGCTGATGTTATAGGTATCAAAGAGATGGGTGGTTAAATCGGGAATGTATTGCGTAAAATCAATATTGGCTAAATCGTCAGAACGGTAGAGCTTTTCGTGAACGAGGGCAATCGAGGCAATCCGATTCTGGCTATCTTGCAAAACGAGAATAACTTCTTGCTGTTTAGTTCGCCTGCACTGCATTTGCAGGAGACTTTTAACGATTTGCAAATTGTTTTTGACGCGATGATGAATTTCTTTGAGCAACACCTCTTTTTCTTTGAGTGAGGCTTGGATTTTATCCTGTGCTTGCTTTTGCTCGGTGATGTCGGTAACTCGCACTAAATTAATAGCTTTGGTAGCAATGCGAATTTGCTTGACTGCCAAATTTCCCCAGAAGGGCTTGCCTTTTTTGGTGACGTATTCGATTTCTTGACTCCAAACTCCCTTGTTGTTGATTTCTTCAAGAATCGCCCCTAACTCTTGGGGAGTAAATTGCCGTTTTTGCAGGATATTCCCAACAATGCTAATCAACTCATCTTTAGTAGTAGCTTCAAACAGTTCAACAGCGCGATGGTTGCAATCAAACGTGAGTAAGGTTTCGGCATCGACTAGAAAAATAGCATCCGCTGACTCGTTAAAAATAGCGTCTTTTAGATCTCGACTGCGAATAATTTCTAACTCTGCCTGTTTGCGCTCGCTAATATCCCTGGCAATGTGAGATGCACCGATTTGCTGCCCCTTTTCATCTCGAATGCTGCTATAGGTAATTTCGTAGTAACGGCGCTGGCGATTGATATCGCCCAGTTCGCGAATCACCGTAAACTGATCCCCAGCCAAAGCACGCCTCCAAATCGCCAGTGCCTTTGCTTGTTCTTCTGGGAGATGGGCAAGGGCTTCAATTAGGTTTGTGCCAATTTCAACCTCTCGACCGAAAATATTAAAAAATTCGGCTTTGTAGGCACTGTTAAAGGTAATATATCGAAAGTCTAAATCCAGGGCAGCAATGAGGTCAGTGGTTCCTTCGATAAGGTTACTCAATAGAGACTGTTGTTCGCGGATGACTCGCTCGTTCCGCTTGCGGTTTGTAATATCACGGGAAATTTTTGAAGCGCCTATCACCTGACCAGTTGCATCTTTAATCGGAGAAATCATTAGGGAAACATCAAGCAGTTGACCATCTTTTCGCCTCCGTACTGTTTCGTAATGCTCGACTTTTTCTCCCCGGCGGATTTTTTCTAAAATAGTCGGCATCTCATTAACACAGTTGGGAGGCAACAGAATGGAGAGCGAGCGACCAATGACTTCTTCAGCCCGATAGCCGTATATCTTTTGTGCACCTGCGTTCCAGCTTGCAATAATGGCATCCAATGTATTGCCAATAATAGCATCCTCAGAGGATTCCACAATAGCAGCTAATTGGGAACGCAATTCAACGATCGCTTTGTGCCTTGACAAGGCAATTTGAATCGTGGTTTTTAATTGTTGATCTTCAAAGGGTTTCAGGAGGTAGCCAAAGGGTTGAGTGATGTTGGCACGTTGCAGGGTTTCTGAATCAGAATAAGCCGTTAAAAAAACCACAGGAATGTTAGAGTATTGATGAAGTTGCTCTGCCGCTTCGATGCCGTCGATTTCTCCCTGAAGAATAATATCCATGAGAATTAAATCGGGCTGCAATTCAATGGCTTTTTGAATCGCCTCTTCTCCAGTCGCAACGGTGGCAGGCACAGCGTAGTCGAGTTTTTCTAAACTACGTTTAATATCTAGGGCTGTAACCCACTCATCTTCTACAACTAAAATTTTTATCTTATTCATGGTTCATCGTCATGAATGTTGAACCGTTAAGTTAAGGGATTCCCCACCGATTCCCTTATCATCTTCTAGGCTTGTATTTAACTTCTTTGAATTTTAGGGTAAACGTCGTGCCTTGAGTTCTGTCTAATTCAAGGGTGCCGCCAATTTGCTGGGTAGTACCGCAAACGAGTTGCAGACCTAAAGATTTGGTGTTACGGAAGTCTATAGTGGTAGGTATGCCTACTCCATTATCGCTGATTATTAAGGTAAAGTCTTCATTGTTACAAGCTTGTAAACTAATGCGGATTTCACCGGGTTGCCCTTGGGGAAAGGCATATTTCAATGCATTGGATACTAGCTCATTAATCAATAAGCCACAGGGGAGAGCAGTATCAATACACAGTTCGATGTGTGCGGGGTTGATGTCAATCTCCCAGGAAAGAGTATTAGTGCTGAGGGTGTAGGTGCGGGCGAGTTGGTTGACTAAGGTGTGCAAGTAGGAGCCAAAATCAATTCGCGCCAAATCTTGGGAGCGGTATAACAGTTCATGAATCAAACCCATGGAGCGGATGCGATTTTGGCTCTCTTGAAACATTTGGAGGATTTTTGGCTCGTTGGTGTAGGATGATTGTAATCGCAACAGGGAGTGAATCACCTGTAAATTGTTTTTAACTCGGTGGTGAATTTCCCGCAGTAGTACCTCTTTTTCGCGGAGGGATGTTTGCAGTTCTTCTTCGGCTTTTTTGCGATCGCTAATATCTTCACCAATCCCCACAATTCGATAGACATCTCCTCGCTCATCGCTCACTAAAAAGGTACGCATCCTAATCCAACGTTGCGAACCATCTTCTCTAATAATCCGGTATTCATAGGTTAGGTTTTGTTGATTGAGCTGAGGCAGAAGACTAATTATTTTATCTCTATCGTCTTCGTGAATTCGGTCTATCCAAGTGTCGGGGTGGGCGTACAGGGACTTGCAGGACTCCCCCCAAATTTCTTCATAGGCTGGGCTGATATATAGCAGTTGCAAATCAGCCGAGTAAATCCAGAAGATATCTCGAATATTTTCGGCGAGTAACCGAAACTGTTGCTCACTGTTGCGTAGGGCAGTTTCAGCTTGCTGGCGCTCTGTAATATCTATAGAAATTCCGACAATGCCGCTCAGAATTCCTTGGTCATCATAAATCGGTGAATCCGCGATCATAATCGGAAAGGTTGTACCATCTCGTCGCTGCACGAGGAACTCTCCCGACCAACTTTGACCGACTTGTAAGCAAGCAAAAATTTCTGCGGCTTGGGTTTGTGTCGTTGAGGCGGGGGTAACTTCTAGAATTGAGCGCCCTAGAACTTCGTCCGTTGTCCAACCATAGAGGACTCCGGCAAAGTGATTCCAGTAAGTGATGTTACCCTGTAAATCTGTGGCGATTACCGCCTGTTCTACAGCATCCAATAGACGCGCCTGAAAGCGAATCTGTTGCTCGGTTTTTTTGCGATCGCTAATATCACGAATAATTGCTAAAAGTCCGACGGACTCGCCTTTATCATCCGTAAGCACACTCACCAAATGTTCCACAGACACTTGGGTGCCATTGCAAGTGGTATGAATAGTTTCGCCCCGCCACTGACCGGTTTGTTTCAAGGCTTGGTATGCTGCCTCTTCATCGGTTGGCTGCAACCAAGAGTATTGGTATAAATCGGTGAGGGTTTGACTGATAGCTGCTGTTGCCGAAATTCCGTACATTTTTTCTGCAGCCTGATTCCAGTAGGTGACTCGGTGTTCTGAGTCGATCGCTACCACCATATCTCTGATTTGTGAGAGGATATACGCTTTGAAGGAGTTTTCCTGTTCTAGCTTTTCCCGCTCTTGAATTTCAGCCTGCAATCGAGCATTCGCCTCACTTAATTTGGCTGTTCGCTCTAGAACACGCTCTTCTAACTCCTGATTCAGTTGCTGTAAAGCCAGTTCTGCTCGTTTCTTATCGCTGATATCTCGAATTAACCATAAAAATTGAGCGGGTTCACCCTGCTCATCCTGAATTGCCCTGACTGTAATTGCGGCAGTAAATGTCATTCCTGGGTAAGAGCGCCAATCCATTTCAAAGGGAGTCAGTTGATGAAGCCGCCTGAGCTGGCTGAGTTTGTTTCGGAACCCTTTATGCTCTGGCTTGGGAATGAAAAGATGCAGGGGTTTCCCTAAAATTTGGTGATTGTCAGGAGCAGCAAATAGAAGCTTTGCCGCTTGATTGGCGTCTTGAATGACTCCCCAAGCATCTGTTACCAAATAACCATCGGGCGCTAAGTTGAATAAGTCTTGGTAGCGTTGCTGTTGCTGTTCTGTTTCTTGGCGAGCGGCGATAAGTTCTTCATTGCTCTGGCGCAGTTCTTCTAGGGTAACTTGTAATTCTTCGTTGGCTCTTTCGAGTTGAGCTGCATGCTGCTTTAATTCACCATGGGCTTGATGTAGTGAGGTTTCTGAGTCGTAACATTCTTGCTCGGCATGAACTTCCTGAAACACATAGGATAAATAATCGGCAATTTCGATCATCGCGCCGATTTCATGTTCGCTCCAGCCGTAGGGTTGGGGTGAGTCGAGGCACAGCAAACCCACGAGATTCCGGAAAGGCTTCAGAGGTACGTCTAAAATTGCTTGGGTTCCCCCGGCTGACATTGCCTCAGTCAAGGGTTGCAGTAGGGGTGATGCGGTTATATCTTCTATAATTAATGGCTCTCCCCGACGTAGAGCTGCCAAATAATCAGGAGCAATCCTTAAGTCAGCCCTCAAGCCGGTTAATGAGGGCATAGCTTCTGACTCAATAGACTGGATGACTGTCAGTTGACCTTGGGAATCGATGGTACTGTAGGCAATACGCTGGCTTGGAAAAGCGTTGTGAATTTGTTTAAGGCTGCGATCGACAATCTTCTCAAGGGATAGCCCGTAAAGTCTGCCCATGGTGATAAAGTGGGCTAATCGGCTACAAAGTTGACTCTTGTGTAAGGCTGGTTCGAGTTCGTGACGGATTTGGGCTTCCGCGTGCTGCTGGTGTTGTATCTCAGTTAAGATGTCGAGACAGTGATGCAACTCTAGAGCGATCGCGTCTGAGTGAGTTTGCTGAAGACTTATCGCAATGGCAGAAATGCGGTTAATACACTGAGTGAGAGTCGCCGAGGACATGAGTGTTGAACCGTAAGCTCAATACGGTATACCTTTTGCTTCTATGCTATCGGCTGTAACTGAAGTGATGCACTTCACATTCTTTTGCTCTACTGTCACACTAGGGATTTTAGGGAGTGGGGAGTGGTATCAACTCACTATTTCGTGGAATGTCAGATGCACTGGGGCTAAGTGCAAATGTCGTCGCAGAGAGTGCGATCGCTCTCACTCACATTCGGGTTCGTCTTCAAGTAGTCTCGCAGCCAATTGCAACCTTGTACTAGTAAATTATCTAGCGATAACAAACTCCGGAGTTGCACCGTATTGTTATCACCAGCCCAAGCAATTGTCTTTCCATCAGGGCTAAAGCTGATACTTCTGACTTGATGTGCTTGGAATGATTGCAGGAGAGTACCATCTAGGCTCCACAGTTTCACTGTAGTGTCAGCACTAGCAGAAGCTATAGTCTGTCCATCTGGGCTGAAACTAACACTATAGACCCTATCGCTATGTCCCTGAAAGGTTTGTAGGAGCGTACCATCTAGACCCCACAGTTTTATGGTGCTATCGGCACTAACGGAGACAATTGTCTGACCATCTGGACTGAAACTGATACTTGTGACCCCACCTAGATGCTCCTGAAAAGTTTGCACTAGCCTGCCATCCAATCTCCACAATTTGACTGTACCATCACCGCTAGCGGAGGCAAACATCTGCCCATCGGGACTGAAGCTGACACTACTAACCCAATTCTTATGACCTCGAAAGGTTTGCAGCAGCGTGCCATCAAGTCCCCACAGTCTTATTGTGCCGTTACCACTAGCGGAGGCAATTGTCTGCCCATTAGGAATGAAGCTGACACTGCTAGCCGCCCCTTCATGCCCCTGGAAAGTTTGCAGTAGCGTGCCATCAAGTCTCCACAGTTTTACTAAAGTGTCAGCACTAGCGGAGGCAATCATCTGTCCATCGGGGCTGAAGCTGATAGTATAGATGCGCTCACTATGCCCCCGGAAGATTTGCAGTAGTCTACCATCTGTACCCCACAGTTTTACTAAAGTGTCAGCACCAGCGGAGGCAATCATCTGCCCATCTGGGCTGAAGCTAATACTATAGATTCGAGTAATAGGCTTGTTGAAGAAGTGGAAGGTTTGTACTAATTTGCTATCCAAAGCCCACAACTTCACTGTGTTATCAGCGCTAGCAGAGGCAATCGTCTGTCCATCAGGACTGAAGCTGATGCTATTGACTCCACTGCTATGGTCTTGAAAGATTTGCACAACTGTACCATCTAGATGCCAGAGTTTTACCGTACCCTCACGACCAGCCGAGGCAATCGTCTGTCCATCAGGACTGAAGCTGATGCTATTGACTCCACTACTATGCCCCCCCAAGGTCTGTAAGAGCGTACCATCTGTGCGCCAGAGTTTCACCGTACCCTCACGACCAGCTAAAGCAAGTATCTGTCCATCGGGACTGAAACTAATGCTGTTGCGCCAACGGCTATGTCCCCCCATACTTTGCAACAGTGTGCCATCTGTGCGCCATAGGTTCACCGTATCCCCGCCAACTAAGGCAATTATCTGACCATCTGGACTGAAGTGAATGCCATAATTCCTGTTTCCTTCAAAGGTTTGCAAGAGCGTGCCATCTGTACTCCATAGGTTCACCTTGCCCTCAATGCTCACCGAGGCAATAGTCTGACCGTCTGGACTGAAGTTGACGCTATTGACTCCATTACTATGCCACTCAAAGGTTTGCAAGAGTGTGCCATCTATACGCCAAAGTTTTACTGTATGGTCAGAGCTAGTTGAGGTAAGGGTCTGACCGTCTGGACTGAAGTTGATGCTATTGACTCCACTGCTATGCAACTTAAATGTTTGCAAGAGTGTGCCATCTATACGCCAGAGTTTTACTGTATGGTCAGAGCTCGCTGAGGCAATAATTTGACCATCGGGACTGAATCTAACACTATAAACTTTATCGCTATGCCCCTCCAAGCGATTTCGCTCTCGTACTTGATCAAGGGTTTGATAGAGTTGGCTTCTGGTGTACATCTTAAGCTCAGATGAAGCCTGCCCTGCCATGTTTTGTAATTTTTTGCCTGCTTTAATGATAGCTAATAATGCCTCAAGTTGCTTATGAGACAGCCACAGCACTTGAGATAACGAACTCAACGCTTCAATTTCAGCAATTTCTGCTCGCTTACGTTCCTCCTGTTCCTTCCGCAACGCCTCTTCTTTCTCTCTCAGCGCTTGCCTCAATTGTGCTTCCGTTAACTTCTGCTTCTCCTTCGCTTCTGCCAATTCTGCCAACAATCCTGGCGCTTGCTGCTGACGAATAAAGGCAACCAGATAATCATGAACCAACTGATACCGATTAGCCGGAGAATCTGGCACCAGAAACACTAAACCCGAACCTATTAAAATCTCCAATACTAAATCTAACTGCTTTGTTTCCGACTCAAACCCCAATACCTTTAAATCCGCTTCCAACTCAGCGCGAGTTTTAAGCGGACGAGTGCCATTTTCATTCGTGAGCAAATACAACACGAGTCGGGCAGCCCGTTCATTTTCAATCCCACCATCTCTGATAACCTCTTCTAGGGAGCGCTGAACCAGTTTTTCTTTTGGATTCGCGCCAAGCTGATGGTATTGTTCAAGCGTTGTAATATTCTCTGTTTGCAGTTGCGCTCCTACTACTTGCAACTCAATCGGGCGAATTTCCCCCAACTCTCCAGCTAAATCCTGCACTAATTCATCAATTAGCGCAGGTTCGAGGTAAAACTGTGACCTATCCGTTAATTCTCGAATAACTGACTTAGCACGTTCTGGTGAAAAGTCTCCTAAATAGCAACGAATATTTTTATCTAAAATATTATTATTGATAACATCCAAGTTAGCGAAGCGATCGCACTCCAATAGATAATGCAAATAATCTTCCCGTAAAGACAGAATAACCTTCACATAGGGAATATTGAGACAATCCCTAAGAAACTCATAAAATTGCCGCCTTTCCCGCAAATCTGTGCAAACAAAGAAAAACTCTTCAAACTGGTCAAAAATTAGAACAGTGAGCAGATGGCGATCAGCATAAAATTTTAACTGTTCAATAATCATCTTTATTGCAGCAAGCGTTGGGGCAAGCACTGTCTCCTCAATTTCCGGTAACGCTTCAGCTAGCTTTTTTCCCAAGTCCGCAACCCAATTAGTGTAATATCGCAAAGTAATGGGTAAAGCTGTGCGATCGCCAATGGGATTTTGTTGTAATTCAGGCACCAATCCCGCCCACAATAGCGAACTCTTACCTACTCCTGACATTCCATGAATAACTATCAATTTGTAGTCATTCCGGCTCAGTTTTTCAATTAAACCATTAAGATCACTCCGTCGTCCTGAAGCTGTGATTCGCTCTCGTGCCCTTTCTTGAGGGTCAATTGAATCGAAAGCAGGATTAATAATTCGTTTTATCGGTCGCAAGCTTCCTGCACCCGTAAAAGGGCGAAACCCATATTGAGCTTCAATGGATTTTTGTTCTTGTTTGACTTCAAAAGCTTTAAGATATTCACCTTGCTGAAAGTAGAGCGATCGCAGTTCTGACAGAATATCAATATAAAGCTGTGGATCGTACTGGGGGTTATTTTTTTCTCTTGCTGTTTCTAAGTTTTTGACCGTTTCTTCAAGTTGATTTAAATGCCGCTGTGCTTTAGCCAATAAGAATAAATATAAACTCTGATATTGTTTCCATGCCCAGCCCCAATTTGTATCTGCATACTGTGAACCTAGTGCAACGAGTTCTGGTTCAGTATTCTTTTGTAGCGCTAACGCTGCATATTTTTTAGCTTCACTCCAAGCTGCTTTTTTCAAAGCAACCTCAGCCAAAAGTCCGTAAGCATAACCCGAATACAGACGTTGGTGTGAATCCGGATAGGTTTGATACAATTTAACCGAATCTTTAGCAACAATTTCTAACTCATCCCAATCCTCCAACCTTGTCAGAACTTCTCCCAAAGCATTGATGAACCTGGCTGCTAAAACCGGACGATTACTCTGTTTAAAAACTTCAACACATTGCTTAAAATAATCCCTAGCTTTAGCACAAGCTTGAACGTATTCAAAGCGATGTAATACTGCATATCGACGCCACCACAAACCTAGATAAAATAGTAAACAACCATACCGCTCTGTATTCTGGCTTTGCTGCCAAAACACCAAACTTTTCTCATAGTGTTGTCGAGCTTCTTCCATCTGTTCGTTCGCCTGAGCATTTCTTCCGAGCAGGAATTCAAGGTTAGCTTCTAGCTCTGGCTCTAGTTCTTGTATACGGTTTTGCAAATCCTCCAAAGCTGAATTAAGTTCAGAGGGATACCATGAATCAACTGCTATATTAAGGACTGCATTATCGAGAAACCTTCCAGCACCTGCGCCTAAAATTTGCTGGAAGGCATCATGAGCATTTTGGTTGAGAAGATTGATAAGTTCATCAGTTGCGATCGCAAATTCAATCGTAGTTGTCCAACTATCAAAATCTGGGGCTAATCGAGTGAATTTTTGTAATACCTCATCATTGACCCAAAACACGATTAGGAAGGGAAAGTTTTTGCGAAACTCTTCCCGAACGTGATTGGTTGCAACAATTACTGGGTCAATGGCATCTACCGATTCTAAGCCAAATATCATCAGGGCGGACACAGAGGCATCGCCCCTACCCTGTTGCTTATCTTGGAGGGCTTTTTCAATAGTGCTATAAAGGGTCTTGACCGACGAATCTAGAACTACTTCGTGGATTTTGATGGGGCATTGTTCTCGTAGTTGCTGCACAATTTGTTCCCGTAAGTGGGAATAGTTGCAGCGGGCTAAAATAAGGGAAAACTCGCCTTGAGAGAGAGTAATTGCTCGGATGAGGGTTTGTAAGGACTCTTCGTTATCAGCAGCTATATCGTCTATTTCATTGGGTTCTGTCATAAAAAAGAATTGAGGATGATTTGATAAACCGCAGATGCACAGCAAAGCACGCGGATAACTACAGATACTTTTCTTATTCCCCCCTTGATAAGGGGGGTTAGGGGGGTCAATTAAGTTCTTTTGCCTCTGCTAAGACTGGATTAATATCAAACCAAGGTTCTTCATCATCATTGCGGTATTCAAAGACGAGCATATTCCGTAATAGGGTTTGGTATTCTGGCTCTTGTTGTACAGTTTTGAGTTCTCTGACTTGACGCAATAATTCCCACTCTTGGGGCTTGATGCCTAAGACTAACTTATTACGTCGCTCCCTAATCACTTTTTCTACACAATTGAGGGAGATGGGAGGATTTTTTTTCATCAGACAGCTATAAAGGAGTCCTAACAAGTTCCGTACATGACCCCCACTTCCTCGGCATAGTCTATCTAAAGTTTCAGGAGAATCAAAGATTTTTGTAATTAAATCCACTCGATGATACGGATTTACGTCAGGAAATGCTCTTGCCAGTACCATTTGCCGCAATAGTGCCATGCCTTCGGCGCACTCGCTACCCTCTTTTAACTGTACAGACACCATCGGTAAGACTTTGGGATCAATTCCTCCTCCCATGCGATTGGTTAGTACTTGTGATTCACTAGAGAAAATTAAGGATAGGGGAATGGTGTAAACGACGTGGCAATTGAGGCGGCGTAACTGTTCGCCTCGGTCGATGAAGAGGTATTCTGGTAACAGACGACCGGAGGGTAGAGGACGACTATCGACGCGATCGAGATTATCGATAATTACCACGAGTCCTTGTTTACCCCGTCGCTTGAGTTCGGTGTTAGCGCGATCAATTAATTCCTGGTTAATCGCTTCTAAAATCCCATTGGTGCGGGGTTCTAGATATTGCCGTAATTGACCACGTAGTTTGGGGCTATCTTTGGTTTGAGCGGTAATTTTGGCAATGCCTAAGGATAATTCTGCTCCCACGTTAAGATCGACTGGGGTTTGTAAGAAGTCTTTGACTTCAGTAAACAGATTGGCAAAGTATCCGGGTTTGAGTTTGACTTGAATCGCTTCTAGACTGGTGCTGACTTGACGTGCGATCGCAAGTAGAATATCGCTAATATCCACGTCTGCCAAGTCCAAATCCTGACTCGACTCAAAGTAAACCACATGAAACCCCTGTCGTTCCAATTGTTCTTTGAGTTTGAGCAGTTCTGTAGACTTGCCACAACCGATATGTCCGGTAAACAGTTGGCAAGTCGGTTCATCGGGTGAGAAGAGGGTGATGGTTCGCCCCAATTCCTCAATAATCTCACCCCCCCGCACCGCAGCAAAATCAATGTAATACTGCCTATCTTCCGGCTTGCCCAAATCCAGGGTTTTGCTGGGGTTACAGGCTTGGTAAAACTTCCGCAAATCCAATGTCATGGGTTCCCCTGCAATAGAGCTTATCTTATTTTCTACCACCGCGATTATAGTAATTCGGCAAAAAGCATTGTTTAACCCCAATAATTCAAGGATTATTGATTAATCCTGATAATCGCTCTAATCCATGTCTCATCTGTTACAAAAATCACCGAAGCGCTTGACTTCCCTAGATGCATTTCGAGGGATTGCCATTATGGGTATGATTTTAGTCAATATGGCAGGGTTAGCCGAGCAAACCTATCCGCCCTTACTCCACGCCGACTGGCACGGCTGCACTTTCGCCGACTTAGTTTTTCCATTCTTTCTATTTATTGTCGGTGTGGCAATGCCCTTTTCCTTGCAGAAGTATACCCAAGGAAATCAACCTCGCTTAATACTTTACTGGCGCATTCTCCGACGCAGTGCCATCCTGTTTGCCTTGGGATTGTTCCTGAATGGATTTTGGAATTACGACTGGAGTACTATCCGGCTCATGGGCATTTTACAACGCATCAGTCTTGCTTACCTGTTTGCGGCTCTAGCTGTTCTCAACTTACCGCGACGGGGGCAATGGGTGCTAGCTATTCTGTTACTTGTTGGTTACTGGATGGCAATGTCATTAATACCCGTTCCGGGTTATGGTGCGGGTAACTTGACACGAGAAGGAAATTTCGGGGCGTATATCGATCGCTTTATTATCGGTACGGCTCATTTATACAAGGGGGATAACTTTAACTCCATGGGTGATCCAGAAGGATTATTCAGTACAATTCCGGCAGTGGTGACAGTTTTGTTAGGTTATTTTACCGGGGAATGGCTGCGCAACCAGCCTCAAAAATCCTATACCAGCATGAATTTAGTCCTGATGAGTCTTAGCAGCTTAGTAATCGGGCAAGTTTGGGATTTTTGGTTGCCGATGAATAAGAAATTGTGGACGAGTTCCTATGTACTTTTTACGGCAGGTTGGGCATTGTTGGTATTGGCAGCGTGTTATGAATTAATTGAAGTACGACAGCGCAAAAACTGGGGTAAGCCCTTTGAGATTATGGGAGTAAACGCTATTTTTGCCTTTATCGCTTCCGTATTATTGATTAAAATTATGGTCAAAACTCATATCGGTACAGGCGAAGATGCTCTAACTACCTACACCTGGATTTACGACCATCTTTTCGCATCCTGGGCAGGAGGAATGAACGGTTCTTTCGTGTTTGCTGTCGTAACGGTAGGATTTTGGTGGGGAGTTTTGTACGGAATGTATCGGTTGGGTTGGTTTCTTAAAATTTAAGCGATCGCGTATTCATTGCGCCGAACAAATCCCCTATTTCCCCAACCCGTAGGACAGGCGTCTCGCCTGTCTCATAAATGTTAATATAAGCAGACAAACCCCTAAATTAAAATAAGCAGGCAAGATGCCTGCTCTACCTTAAATTAAAATAAGCAGGCAAGATGCCTGCTCTACAAATAGAAGCAAGCAAAATCCCTGCCCTACCGCCCCAGAACACTCTTACAAAAAGCCCGAAAATCCCTCGGACTCGCATCACTAACACTCTGAGGTTCCAGACTATTCTGCAAATAATCTCCCAACCAACTGCAACCCCGCCTCAACAAATCATCTAAATCCAAATTCCACAAAATAAGCGTTTCATCCCGACTCGCTGACGCCAACACATTCCCATCTGGACTAAAACTTACCCCAAAAACGGCATCCGTATGCCCCGTAAACGAATTAATTAAATGCCCTTCCTGACGACTCCAGAGATTAATAGTTCTGTCATCACTGGCAGAGGCAATTAATTCCCCGTCGGGACTAAAACTTACCCAATTCACCGAACCATTATGCCCCTTCAAGGAATTGACAAATTCCCCATCCCTCGTCCAGAGATTTACCGTACCGTCACTACTACCCGAAGCAATTAACCTACCATCGGGACTGAAACTCACCCAATTGACTGAACCATTATGTCCCTTCAAGGTAGTGATTAACTTGCCATCCCGATTCCAGAGTTTCACCGTTTTATCTTCAGATGCCGAAGCTATTAACCTGCCATCAGGACTGAAAGTCACACCCCAAACTTCTGCACCATGAGTTAAGGTTTTATCTAACGTGCCATCTGCTTTCCACAATTTTACTGTTTTGTCGGCACTGCTAGAGGCAATCCACTTGCCATCAGGACTAAAACTAACACTCGTTACCCGATCCTGATGCCCTCTTAAGGTGTTGTCTAACGTCCCTTCCAGACTCCAAAGTTTAACCGTTTTATCCCAGCTAGCCGTTGCAATCGTCCTGCCATTGGGGGCAAAACTGACGTGGCTGACTTGCCCTTCGTGGGCTGGGATACTTTTCAGTAAAACCCCATTCCTAGTCCAAAGTTTAATCGTTTTATCCCAACTAGCCGTTGCTATGATCTCACCATCCGGGGAGAAACTTACACTACTAACAGGTGCCGCATATCCCTGGATCGGTTGCAGCATCCCCCCGTCTGTTTGCCAGAGTTTAATGGTATTATCAGCACTCCCCGATGCCAGAGTTTTACTATCCGGCGAAAAACTCACCGCTTCCACCCTCTTACCATGCCCTTGCAGGGTTTCAATCAGCGTGCCATCTGCTTGCCAGAGTTTAATGGTATTGTCAGCACTCCCCGATGCCATTAACCTGCCATCGGCACTGAAACGGACACTCATCACCGTACCCGTATGCCCGGAAAGGGTTTTGATGAATGTGCCATCCGATCGCCAAAGTTTAATCGTATGATCGGCACTAGCAGATGCCAGAGTTTTGCCATCGGGGGAGAAACTGACATCCAGTACAGGCTGAGTGTGCCCTTGTAGGGTTTGGAGTAAAGTGCCATCTCTGCGCCAAAGTTTAACCGTTTTGTCTCCACTTGCTGATGCCAAAAGTTCACCATCGGGGCTAAAACTTACCCCCAATACCCAATCACTGTGACTGTTGAGGGTTTTAAGGAGTGTCCCGTTTTTACGCCACAGTCGAATAAGATTATCTTCACCTGCCGATGCTACTATCTGACTATCTGGACTAAAACTAATACTGTGGATGCCGGAAGCAGAAGGTTCGGTTAGGGTTCTAATCAACTTCCCTTCCTGACTCCAGAGTTTAATCGTTTTGTCTGCACTCGCAGATGCCAGTATCTCACCATCGGGACTGAAACTGACACTGTAAACCTCTGCGGTATGTCCTGGTAAGGTTTCCAGCAACTTACCATCCTTGCGCCACAGTTTAATCGTTTTATCGGCACTCCCTGAAGCTAGGTATTCCCCGTTAGGGCTAAAACTGATACTATTCACCCCATCACTATGCCCCTTCAAGCGATTGCGTTCCCTAACCCCATAAACCGCCTGTTGCAACGCCGTGATAACTCGCGTTTGCGTCTCAGACGGCACCCCCAGCGATCGCTTTATTTCCCTCCCAGCCCATAAACTTTTAAGTAGAGCATCAAAGGGACGATTGGATGCCACCAGTGCTTCCGAGGAGGCATTCAGGGCAATAAATCGGGCATTAGTTTCGCTAAATGCCGCCCGCAATCCCAGTACCCCAGCAATAACCGTTAACGTTGCCAGCGTCACTCCCACTAAACGGGCTTCTCGCAAGCTGCGGCGGAGTACTTGATTGAGTTTTTCCTCGGTTTGGCGTTGTTTTTCGGTGGCTTCTGCCAGCTTACTGCGCAGCTTCTTTTCTCGAATCAGTCGCTTGATTCTATCCTGGCTCTGTCTATCTTTTTTCCGCAATTCCTCTAATTCTGTCTTGATATTTGCTTGCTCTTTCTGGCGAATAAACTCAATCAGATAATCATGAACCAGTTGATAGCGGTTCGTGGGAATTTCGGGTAGGAGAAAGACTAAGCCTGATTTTTCTAATATTTCTAAGATTAAATCCAGTTGCTGGGTATCAATCGCTGACTCAATAATTAACTCTGAGCGCGTTTTCAGGGGACGATTTTGATTTTCATCGGTAAGTAAGTGCAAGACGAGCCAAGCCGCCTGCTCATTTTCACGCCCACAATCCTTAATCACTTTTTCTAAAAAGCGCTCGGCGAGTTTTTCCACGGGACCGCGCTGACGATATTGAGCTAACGTCGTAATATTTTCGGCTTGCAGTTGCGCCCCAACCACTTGCAGCTCAATCGGGCGCACCTCTCCCCGTTCACCCGCCAAATCCTGGACTAATTCGTCAATGAGCATCGGTTCTAGGTAAAAGTAGGCGCGTTCGGTGAGGCTTTGGATAACGGCACGAGCATCGGGTAAGGAAAAGTTGCCTAAGGGATAGCGAATTTTGCGATCGAGAATGTTATTGTCAATGCAGTCTAAATCAAAGTGTTCGAGTTCTAACAGATAGTGCAAGTAATCTTCGCGGATGGAAATAATAACTTTAACAAAGGATAAATTTAGGCAATCTCGCAGAAATGCGTAAAAGAGCCGCCGTTGAGATAGAGTCGTGTATCCTAGAAAAAATTCTTCAAACTGGTCGAAAATTAAAACCGTTAGAAAATTGCCATCGCCATTTTCTTTTAACTGCTCAAGGATAGGGGAAATGAGAGCGGCGGGCGATAATTCAGAATTCTCCCAAGTTTCAATTTCCAATCCCGCATTTGCCAAGGATTTTGTCAGTTCCCTGACCCAATCGGTGTAAACTTGCACCACAATGGGTAAGGTAATGCGATCGCCTAAGGCTCGATGTTGCAGAGCAGGTACTAATCCTGCTGATACAATCGAACTCTTACCCACCCCCGAAGGTCCATGGATTATCGTTAACTTACAATCAGCACGGCTCAACCGCTCAATCAAACGATTCACATCCTGCTGACGCCCGGATGCGGCAATTTCTTGGGCAACCATTTCTTGCTGTTCCAACGGTGTTAGGGTGGGATTGCTGACTGAGCGCCGGGGTTGGAGGCGGGCAGCCCCAATGAAGGCTCGAAAACCATACAGTTGCTCAACCGTCCGTTGCTCTTGCTTAATCCGAAATGCCTCTAAGTACTGACGTTGCTCGAAGTAAAGGCGGCGCAGGTTTTCTAACAAATGCAAGTAACGCTGGGGTTCGTAGTGATAATCGCTGGATTCTACAGCCGCCTGTAATTCCTGACTAGCGGTTTTTAAGTGCTGTTGCGCTGCCGATAACTGACCCAACTGCCGATAGGATTGTACCAAAAATAATTGATATAACTGAGCCAGTAAAAATCGGTGCAACCCTTGATCCGGGCTGAATTTCTCTGAGGTTGAGTTTAAGAGAGATAGGGCTTTCTGGGCGAAGCGATTGGCATCTACCCAGCGAGAATCTGCCAATGCTACCTCTGCGAGAAAGCCGTAATCTTGAGCCAGTTGCACCTGGGAACCGTAAAGTTGATGAAGGATGAGGGACTTTTTCGCCAACTTCTGCAATAAATCCCATCCTTCCAGATGTTGCAAGACTTCTGCCAGTTGGGTGATAAATTGAGCAACTAAATCTTGCCGCCCTGCCCGATCAAAAATCTCAACGCATTGCTGGAGATAGGGCCACGCTTCTTCCCAATTGCGGCGTCTTTGGGCGCGATGCAAGTCGGCATTGCGGCAGTAACACAAACCAATGTGAAATAGCAGAATTCCTTCCCGCAGCAGATTATTGGTGACTCGCCAAAACCGCAAACTTTTTTGATAGCGCACCAGGGCAGCATCGATCGCATCACTAGCATAATCGTACTGACCTAAAACAAATTGCAGACTAGCTTCTAATTCTGGATGAATGATATGCTGGCGGCTTTGCAAATCCCGGAGGGCGCAGTCGAGTTCCAAGCGCGAGCGGCAACCGGTTGCGAGATTGAGGGTGGCATGATGAGTGCAAACCCGCCAAGGCGCATAGCGACCGGTTCCCCCATGCAATACGGTTCTAAACAGAGACTCTGCCTTTTGCCGCAGGAAATCGATTAACTCATCGGTAGCAATTTCAAACTTAATGGGTGTCGCTGCCCAACTGCTAAAATCAGGGGCAAACCGCACCAGTTTTTGCAGCACTTCGTCGTTCACCCATAAAACTAGGGGAAAGGGTAGCCGCTTGCGGAACTCATCCCGTACCTGATTAGTCGAAGTTAGCAAGTCATCGAGTGCCTCTACGGATTCTAAGCCTGTAATCATTAAGGCAGGATTGGGTTCACGGAGCCGGGGGGCAGAGGTGAGGGCGAGATTAGCGGTTGTTTCATCCGGGGTGGCGTGATGGAGTACTTCCTGTCGTGGCGCTAATACGTTTTTACACGATTCCTCAGCCTTGACATAGCCCTGAATTGTGGTATAGAGAGTTGTTACCGATGCCGGCAGGACTAACTCCCGAATTTGGTATCGATGCTGAGAGCGTTCTTTGAGTTGCTTGAATATGCGCTTTTGCAGGAGTTTGTAGTTGCAGCGCACCAGTACCAGCGAAAACTCTCCCTGAGAAAGTGCGATCGCGCGATCAAGGGCATTTAGCGATCGCTCGTTGTATTGGGAAACGTCTTCTGGTCGTTTTGTTTCAACCATGACTGAAATCGCTGGGTTTCGTCTAACATAGGATTGAGTGTCAACCAATGGCAGGAGCGATAGCGAAGCGCTGCTGCAAAGCGCAGATCGCGGTTTTTTTGAAATGAACCCTTCTAAATTCCTTAACACTTGAGGGGAATCAGGAGGTTTTTGATAGATTTTTGTAACTTTAGGGCTTATTTCTAGTCTAAACAGGCTATAGTTAAAGTTTAGCTTCAAAGGTAAGAGTCATCCTGCGCCCAAAGAATCCACCCAACTTTAGGGTAGCGTAGTCGGGGGAGTGTTAACGCCCTCATTCCAAGTACTGTAGTCGTGGGATGAGCTGAATTTTAAGTAACAGGCTATCAAAGTAATAGGTGTTGTAAGTCAATGACAACCTCTGGAAATGCAACCGGAGCAATCTGAGCATTCGCTGCTAATAGTTGTTCTGACTGGTAAGCGTCTGCTTGGGGTTGACGTAAGACAATAACCTGTCGTCGGTTAATATCTACGACCCAATATTCGGGAATGCCTGCGCTGGCGTAAATTTTAGCTTTGCGGGTGCGATCGCGCTGAAGGGTTGAGTCGGCAATTTCTATGAGCAGAAAAATTTCTTCTGGGGTTGGGTGGCGAGCGCGGTAGCGTCGTTCATCAATGCGCACAACGGCAATGTCAGGCTCTGGCTCTGAGTTGGGGGCAAGGGTGATGGGTAACTGAGTTCTAATCCAGGCTTTTTCGGCGAAGAGAATGACTAAATCGTTTCCAAACGAAGAGGTGTTAGAGGCATGGGGAGGGTCTTGAGGCACCATCTCAATAATTTGTCCGTCTAGCAACTCAACGCGATCGCTCTTTGTCAGGATACCTGCTGCAATCATGCGGTGGTAGTCTTCAACAGTCCAACGTTTGAGGGGAAGCTCGGTAGTGGACTCAGGGGTGGTTTGTACCATAACACGAGAGAGGAAGTCACTACGCTCAGAGTAACGCATTCGTTTGTGGTTAGGACAGTTGATTGGAGTGGTTCGTCGCAGTAGGGGTTTTGTTTGGCGCTTCATCAATTAACTGCACGAGGGAGATTGAGACATGCGATCGCGTTCCTTGTGAGAAATCCGGGTTTAAAGGGTAGCTAATCTCTGTTGGAAAGATTCGCTAGTATTAATACTCAGTAGTTTTGCTCCATCAGACTTACATCAAAAAGAATTAACTATGCAATTTCATGAACAAGAAGTCACTCTTAAGCTAAATTCACGTCCCCTACACCTCGTTTATTTAGTTCGCAATCGAGAAGATTTAATCAACGCAGTTACTCTTTATACTCATGTCTGGGGTGGTGCGGCAAACGCTATCTTTCCCATGCCTGAGAATGAGGCAGAAGTTGATACTCTTAAATGTGCATTAGAATCGATAAACCCAGATTACGTTTTGGCTCCTGCTCCTACAGAAGGGATTCCCTCTGGTGTCATTCAAGTTTTGGAACAGTTACCTGTTAATCATCATTCAGTTTCAACTAGAGACATTGAACAGTACATTAACGAACGGCGCATAAGTGACTATAACTTGTTTCGTTTACAAACTGGAACGCTTGCTACTGGAGTTAATCACGCTAGACTTTCACATATAGCTTCAATTCTCCAACGTTTATATCCCACCCCTCTTACTGACAGCATAATTCGCCTCATAGAACCCGGCAGTTTATTTGACTTTGAACTTGCTTTACAGACTGGCATTCCATCTCAAACTTACCAGAATTTCCTTAGAGAACACTTCGGCGCTACTATTTTACCCTCCCCTCAAAACCCCACTCAGCTAATCAAATATAGCCTACTAATGGCTGGAACTCCTCGATATAAGAATCCTGCTTCCTTAACGCTACTTGAAGTTAAACAACTTCCTCTAGAAGTTTCACCATTCCAGAATGTCGATGAAAAGCTCTTCCATCTTTTTTTGAGTGATGGCGAAGATATTAGTTTAGCTTCTGCCTTCTGGAACTCTCGTTGCTTTAGCTTGTGGCATAACAAACTGTTCTTACCAAAAGAAGCTTTTTTAAGTAACTTAGAGCATCATGTTGCTTTAATTTTAGAGGTTATGCCCTCGATTGAAATTTTGTTTGTCACAACTCCCTTAGATGAGGATGGCGCACGAGCATTAGGTCATGAGCTGAAAAATGCCTTGGCTGCTGTAGGTCGAGATATTCCAGTCCAAGTGACTTATGGTAATTTTCGTTTTAATTTTCTCAAGGGCGCTACTTCTTGGGGTCAACCTGAAACAATGACTCGAACTGTTACTTCAGATGGCTCCATTCGTTTTAGTCCACCTGTACCGCTTCGTCATGAAAATACAGATTTCTTCTTTGGTTATGATGCAGAAGTTACTTTTGCGTCTGGTAGAAAATTTTTTATGCCAGCCACTAAATCAGGAGCAATTTTACTTTCTTATCAGTTAGAGCGAATTAAGTATGCTGAAGTGCATCAAGATCCCAATGAAATAAAGTATTTAAGGGGAAACTCTCCTGTAAGAGCTGGATTCAAAGGAATTACAGGAACAGCACTAGCGGGAAAGGAATGCCGTGCTTACATTCCAACAGATGAGGCAGTCATTGAACGACGAATTAAAGATGCTGATCTAATAGTTAAATTTGACGAACATACCTGTTATGCACGGGGATGTATTCGGTGTTGTGGAGGATTTGAGGAGACAACAAGACTTATCGATAAACATGGAGCAGATATTATTTCTGCTTTAGTTTATCAAGGAGGAGAGTGGAACACTATTCTGAGATTTCTTGGACAGCAGCGTAGGTGGACTAATCAGGAAAAGAGAGAACTGCTTCCACAAAAGCTTCAGCTTCTACTCACTAGTAAACTTGTGTACCGTGAATATTCTCAAGATGGATATAATCTAAAATGTCCTACTTGTAATCTTGAAGATTGGTATTCCCGTGGGGAAATAGGGGAATCCATTGAGTGCCAGGGATGTGGTGATAGGTTTCAACCTCCTCTAAGGGAAATACCAGGTATTTATAAACCAAATACACTTCTTACTCAATTTGTTGAAAATGGTGGTTTAGCAGTTTTGATGACTGCCAATATTCTTTATCAAATAACCTTTAACCAAAAAGCCTTTAAGGAATTTGGTGGGAAGCTTTTTCATTTTGATGAAAGAGATAATTTTGCAGAGATTGATTTATTTTGGCTCATCAAGGAAGTTTTCATCTTAGCAGAATGTAAATCAATCAATAAAATTGATGATAAAGAAAAGCTTGATGAAAAAATTAATGGAATCAAAGAACAATTAGAAAGGTACATAAAAGCAGCTACAGAACTAGATGCACAAGTGGTAATACTAGGGGTGGTCACTGATATTCCTAACCTGCACCAATCTCTTTTGTCTGCCGTAGCGGATATTGTAGAAACAGCTAAAGAAAAATGTATTGGAGTGCATTTAATCTTAAACTGGAAACTATATCTCTGGGGAACAGAAGAAGTAGCTGAACTTTGGAGGATAACACTTAATCATTTAAAAGTTATTGAAACACATACAGAACCAAACCAAAGTGTCATCGTAGGTCAAATGCCCCAACAGATAAGAGGTCTTTCAGGTGAGCTGTTCAATCATGAGGTTTTACAGCGTTGGGAACAAAAATGATGTAAAATAATGCAATAAACTAATGATCACCAAGCGCATTAAAAAAGGCAATGTTAAAGTTGTTGATGACTAATTGACAGTCACTGCCAAACAGCGATCGCCAAACCGCTTTTCGTACCGCATCGGCAACTGGGCATCGACTAGAAACTTCCCGATGCTGTTTTTAGTATGTCCAAGCGGCAGAAGGTTAAAAACTTTACTGTACAATTTTTCTTCCCTTGGAGCCTTCTGCCTTCTGCCTTCTTGCACTAACCCTTGTTTTGCTTCAACCAAGATTGAAAGCGCTGAGTCTCTTCTAATGCTGGATTAATTGCAAACCAGTTGCCATTGCGATCGCGGTATTCATAGACAAACATACTACGCAACAGCGTTGTGTATTCAGCATCCCCTTTTACGGTTTGCTGCTGCACCACTTGAAACAATAACTCCCACTCCTCATCATCAATAGATGAGGTGAGGTAATCACGACTTTCTCGAATCACTCCTTCTAAAACATCACGGGAGATCGGCGGGTCTACTTGTCTGAGACAGCCAAACAGCAATCCCAGCAAGTTTCGCAGATGACCCCCACTGATTTTGCAGAGACGGTCTAAGGTTTGGGGCGTGTCAAATACCTCTGTAATCAACTCTAACCGTTGTGCGGGTGCCTGATGGGGAAAGGCTCTCACCAAAACCATCTGCCGTAGCAAATCCATCCCTTCCTTACATTCAGACCCATCCCGTTCTCGAACAGGAACCATCGGTAAGATGGTAGGAGGCAAGCCACCGCCCAAGCGATTCTTCAAGATTTCCACATCATTGGAGAACGTTAGCGCTAGGGGGATAGTATAAACAACATGGCAATTGAGTCGGCGCAACTGGTCGCCCCGGTCGATAAACAGATACTCCGGTTGCAACCGATTGGAAGGGAGAAGGCGATTATCTACCCGATCTAGGTTATCAACAATCACCACCAATCCCGCATGACTCCGACGCTTCAGTTCAGTGGTTGCCCGCCCGAGGAGTTCGTTGTTAATAGACTCCAAAATCCCACTCGTGCGCGGTTCCAAATACTCCCGTAAGCGGCGGCGCAGTTTGGGACTTTCTTTGGTTTTAGCCGTGATTTTGCCAATCCCAACCGAGAGTTCTGCCTCAGCGTTGAGTTCGATGGGAGTTTGCAAGAAATCAGCAATCTCGGTAAAAAGATTGGCAAAGTAACCGGGTTTGAGCTTAATTTTAATCGTTTCTAAGCTCTCACTCACCTGACCGGCAACGCTGAGTAAAATATCGGTAATATCAACGTCAGCCATATCCAAGTCTTGAGAGGACTCAAAATAAACCACATGAAATCCCTGTTGCTCTAACTCTGATTTGAGTCGCAGCAATTCGGTAGATTTCCCGCAGCCGATATGACCGGTAAATAACTGGCAGGTTGGATCGTCGGGCGAAATCAGAGAAATGGTTCGCTGTAGCGACTCAATAATTCTGTTCCCTCTAACTGGGGAAAAATCAATATAGTACTGCCGCTCCTCGACTTCCCCTACGGTTAGGGGCTTGCTGGGATTACAAGCTTTATAAAATCTTGGTAGATAAAGTCCCATAAGTCGTCATTATCCTTGTTTAGTTTCGTTGAAAAACCCTACCGCACCCCCTGCGCTGTTCCATTCAGTTGCTGATCATTGAGTGTAACCTGAGATATTCTGAGGCTCCGTTCTTTTTCTTATTACTCTCCGTTAAAAATCCCTCTGGATCAGGATGTTTGTGTAAAAAGATGGTGTAGTTCCTGTTGAGGGTGCTATTGAGAAAGTTTATTGTTGCGCTTCACACGGGCTAGATGGACAGTTAAGATGTCTGTCCTATTGTCCCATTGCCAAGCTTACCCCTGCTCTTAACTAGATATTAGTGACTAGGATCGGCATAGGAGTCGTCTAAAATGGGCGGCAGTCAAGTAAGGAAAGCGCAGTGGCGGGAGGTGCTTGTTTTGACAGATTCATCTGTGGGTTCAGATTGGGAATTAGACAGTGCGATTTGGGACTTTGAAAGCATTCAGGGGGAACTCAACTACAAGAAGGCACAAGATGCACTAAAAGACTTGGTGGCGAATCTCGACTTGACGCCCCGAGAGCAAATGGGTTTGGAGTCGGAAATTGAAGATTTAACCCGACTGCTAGATAAGCTTGAGCAAACCTGCGTTCAGATTGCGGCGTTTGGTATGGTGGGACGGGGTAAATCTTCAGTTCTTAATGCCTTATTAGGGGAACCTGTATTTGAAACGGGGGCGCTGCATGGTGTAACTCGCAGCGCTCAAGAAGCGAAATGGCAGTTGAGTACTGAAACGGTGGGAGAGGGCAATCAAGATATTTTGCGAGTTGCTTTACCCAGTATCGGCAAATCCCAAATACAACTCGTTGATACTCCTGGAATAGATGAAGTAGACGGGGAAACTCGCGAAGCACTGGCGTTGACGGTAGCGCAACAGGCAGACTTGATTCTGTTTATTATTGCTGGTGATATGACGAAGGTGGAGTATGAGGCTCTTTCTCAGTTACGAGATAGTGGCAAACCCATGGTGCTGGTGTTTAATAAAATTGACCAGTATCCTGAAGCAGATCGACTGGCAATTTACCGCAAAATACGGGATGAGCGGGTTAAGCAGTTACTTTCCCCCGCAGAAATTTTGATGGTTGCCGCTTCACCGTTGGAGGCAGTGGCGGTGCGCCGTGCTGATGGTAGTACAGCCATTCAACGGCGTGGGGGGAAGCCGCAAATTGATGAGTTGAAACTGAAAATTCTGGAAATTTTGCACCGGGAAGGTAAATCACTGGTTGCTCTGAATACGATGATGTATGCGGGTGAGGTGAATGAGCAACTGGTTAAGCGAAAAATGGCGATTCGGGAGGAGAGTGCCAATCAGATTATTTGGAAAGCAGTGATGACGAAGGCAGTAGCGATCGCTCTCAATCCGGTGACAGTTGTTGATATTCTGACAGCAACCGTGGTTGATGTGGTGATGATTCTGGCATTATCTCGCCTCTACGGTATTTCCATGACTCAGCCAGGAGCATTGAAATTGCTGCAAAAAATAGCGATCGCTATGGGGGGGATTGGCGCTAGTGAGGTTCTGACAACCTTGGGATTGAGTGGTATTAAAGGGTTGTTGGGGCTCTCAGCATCGGCAACGGCTGGCGTATCCCTAGCACCGTATCTATCTGTGGCAATGACTCAAGCTGGTGTTGCTGGAGTTTCTTCCTATGCGATCGGACAAGTCACAAAGGTTTATTTGGAAAATGGGGCATCTTGGGGAGAAGATGCACCTAAAACTGTTGTCAGTCGCATTCTTTCTTCCTTAGATGAAACCTCGATTCTCAATCGCATCAAAGGGGAACTAGCCGCTAAATTGGGCAGAAATTCGGTAACGATGGGGAATGGGTGAAGAAAGGAAAAAAAGGTCGATCAATCCCGTAAAATAGACATCTTATCCGTCAAAAGAGACGAGACAGGAGAGTTAATCGCAGGCAGACGCTGCCCTACTTATCCGGATTCGGCTTGGGAGATTCTATTTCCGTTGGCGTTTGACTCGGCTCGCTGGGAAGAGTCGGATTAACTTCGAGTAATGGTTTGGATTCGTCGGCTTGTTGTTGTTGAAGGTTTACCTCTGAGTTAGGGCGTTCTCCCTGTAGATTCTGAATTTCTCGTTCCAACTGTTCCCAGCCCTGCTCGAAAAACTCTTGAGTTGGGGTTCGTACTTGAGCAGTCGCTTGAGTGATGAAGCCGATACTGGCAAAAACTGTAGTGAGTGCAATAAAAGTGAATCTCATGACGTAATCTCCTTAATGAGTAATGAGTAATAACAACCCTCACCAGTTGAGTTTAATTTTGCCGATCTACTTATCTCTCCATCTGATAACCAAACTCTACCAAGTTGAGACGAGATTGCCGCCACTTGGGTTGTACTTTAACAAATAGTTCCAGATAAACTTTACCTGCAATTAATTTTTGAATTTGCTGGCGGGCGGCAGAACCGATAGCTTTGAGCATACTGCCCTTTTTGCCAATTAAAATACCTTTTTGGGAGTCGCGTTCAACGTGGATTGTGGCAAGAATGCGGGTGATTTTTGGCTCCTCCTCCACTAGATCGATGGTAATGGCAACGGAGTGGGGGACTTCCTCACGAGTCAGTAATAAAATTTGCTCCCGAATCAATTCTCCCATAATGAAACGTTCAGGTTGATCGGTGACTAAATCGGGGGGATAATAGTAGGGACCCGGCTCTAGCTTTTCAATTAACTGTTGTTGTAAGATGGGAATTCCGTCACCGGTAAGGGCAGAAAATTTTATAACGTGCCAGTTGTGGGCGGCTACAAGTTGGTGGTATGTTTCATCCAGGGCTTCCCCTTTGGACTGTTGCAAATCAGATTTGTTGATGCCCAGAATTACAGAGGTTTGGGTGCGGGTGAGTAAATCGGCAACGTAGCGATCGCCTCCTCCCAACGGCACCGATCCATCCACGACAAACAGCACCACATCCACCGATTCAATAGCAATTCGGGCATTTTGCACCAAAACTTTCCCGAGTTGGTGATGGGGTTTATGTATCCCTGGGGTATCTACAAAAATAAGCTGGGCTTCTGGTGTTGTCAGAATACCTTGCAATCGGTTCCGGGTTGTCTGCGCTACCGGTGAAGTAATGGCAACTTTCTGCCCCACGAGTTGATTCATCAAAGTAGATTTGCCAACATTGGTACGCCCGATAATACCAACAAAGCCAGACTTGAATCCCTCTGGGGCTTGAGGAATTAATGAACCGCCTAGCATTTCTTCTAGGTTGCGGTTTATCGTTAAGTCTAGTTCGTCGCTATCTTCCATCTCTTTAGTGTCCCTCTGTATCTTATTTGAGTCTAACGCTTCTGATCGGGGAAATTCTGAGATGGAGCGATCGCAGACTATTTCCACCCGAGAATCCTTCTGTACCATTGCCTAGCATCGTCAGGTACACTTAGTTTTCTTCTCCTATTCCCTACTCCCTACTCCCTACTCCCCATTCCCCATTCCCTCTAAATTACTGATAAAACATACTCTCCTTCATTAACAGCATAATTTATCGAGACACCCAATACCAAGCTCTCTGCTTCGGCATGGATATCTATTAATATCGGCAGTTCTTCCTTTCTATTGAAACTTAACAACTGATACAATAACTGACCTTTCTGAATTGAGCTTCCTAAGGATACTCTTGCCTGAATCATGCCACCCACAGGGGCGTAATATTTAGTAATTTTATTTTTGAGGGTAAAACGAATGGGGTGAGATGCAGTTTCTGGTAAAGGAAAGTCAGGTAATGTTAAAATTTCCTTTTGTGCCAGATAGTTTTTGATACCCAAAATTCCATTTTTGACTGACTCTGGATTCATTTCCATTCCCGAACCCAGCTCTAATGTCCAAGAGTCGATATCAAACTGGATGGGTTTACCCAGTTCTGCCAGTTTCTTTTCTAACCCCAACCAGGGCTTTATAAAGGCTTCGTCAAAGGCATCACCATCGTATTCATTCATCAAAATTCCGTGATCGAGTAGAAATGCTTTAGCGCTTTCTTCACGACTGTGGAAACAATACAAGTAGTCAATCGCTTGATTGCTAGAACTGTGGATATCTATGATATAATTGGCATCTAGACAGAGAGATTGAAGCTGATATTGATAGCGATCGCTAAGAGAGACTCCACTGGGAGATTGAATCGTTTCGAGTTGCTTTTTAAAGCTACGTTGGATGCGTTCTAGATAATTATTGCGGATAGCTGCTGGTGGTAAATCCAGTTGAGACTTAGCAAATGTCTCTAAATCTTTGCATTCTTTTTCATAGTCCCAAAAGATACGATTCCAGTCTTGACCATCATAGGGGTTGAAGCGTCCCGTAGAAAAGAAATGAGTTCGGTGATTGGTACTCAGGGGATTGCAGACGGGAACGAGCCAAATTTCTCCGGTCAGTTGGGTATTATCTAAGGTAGTTAAGAATTCAATAAGCTCGTGAATCACGGCATTGCCAACAATTTCTGAACCGTGGAGATTAGCTTGCAAATAGGCTTTTTTTCCAGGTTCGGCACCTACAAACTTATAAACTTGGATAAAAAGGCGATCGCCCGAGGCTAGATGCTGGATGGGAAGGGTGTAAATGGTTGGAATCATGGTAATTATTGCCGTTTGCTAAGTTTGAGAGGGAGTGGGGAGTGGGGGAGAAGAGTAACATC
>NZ_JADEWY010000074.1 GCF_015207375.1 Coleofasciculus sp. LEGE 07092
GAGCTGGGGAGCTAATGACTAATGACTAATGACTAATGACCAATGACTAACAAATCAAATCGTACTCCTAAACAACCCTTGGGGACGTATGAGGAGGACTAGCACCATAAGCAGGAGGGCGACACCGATTTTGTATTCTGAACCTAGTCCAGGAATAGCGACACTTAGTTCTTGGGTAACACCAATAATCAGCGCTCCGACAATTGCGCCGTAGGGGTTGCCAATGCCGCCGAGAATGACAGAGGCAAACATGGGTAGAATCAAAAACCAACCCATATTAGGACGGACAGCAGTGATTAAGCCGTACATGGCACCCCCGAAGGCGGTTAAGGTGCCATTGATTACCCATGTCCAAATGACAACCCGCTCGACGTTAATGCCAGATACGCGGGCTAAGTCAAGATTGTCTGCCACGGCTCGCATGGCTTTCCCGATTTTGGTGTTTTGCAACAGAATGTGCAGCAGTGCGATCGCGACTACTGCCATAATGACAACGATAATTCGGAAATAAGCGACCTTGACCCCTAGGATGTCAATAGCTGGAAGGACAGGTAAGTCGTAGGATTGGTTGTCGCCACCCCAGATAAAGATGATGCCATTGCGGATAAACAGAGCCAGTCCAATTGAGATAATAATGAGAGTGGTTGCAGAAGCACGGGCATTGCGCATAGGTCGCCACAGTAGAAATTCAGACAATAGCATGGCAGCGATCGTGCCTAGAACACCGAGAATTATAGAAATCCAAATATTGATTCCTTTGGTATTGGCAAGCCAAGTAAAATAAGCGCCCAAGGTCATAAAGTCGCCGTGAGCAAAGTTGGAAAGCCGTAAAATACCATAGGTTAGGGTTAACCCTACGGCTGCTAAAGCAATAATGCAGCCTAAAGCAATACCATTGACGATAAGTTGTTCGGGTGCCATCGGACTTAGAAAAAATCGTTACGTGGAACTAGAGGATAGACTGGCAGGGACAATTGAGTCAATCTAAGTTTGAGAAAGGGAGTAGGGAGTGGGGAGGTGGAGGTATTTTAATAAACATTATGAATCAGAACAATTTAACTCACTACCCCTACCCTTCAGCGCGACGAGTCATTGTAGGCAAACGGAGTGCTGTGGCAACCAGCCAACCCCTGGCAACTTTGGCGGGAATGGAAATGTTTTGGGCGGGGGGAAATGCTGTAGATGCGGCATTGGCAATGGCAATTGCGCTAACTGTGGTTGAACCCACCTCGAACGGCATTGGTTCTGACGCTTTTGCTTTAGTTTGGGATGGTAAACTGAATGGTCTCAACGCTTCTGGTAGAAGTCCCCAAAACCTGACGATGGATCAGTTTGTGGGGATGGATCAAGTTCCTGCCAAAGGTTGGTTGCCTGTGACTGTACCAGGATGCGTGTCAGCGTGGCGGGTGTTGTGGGAGCGTTGGGGCAAGTTGCCTTTTGAGCAGTTATTTGCACCAGCGATTCGATATGCTCGGGAAGGTTTCCCGGTTTCACCTGTAACGGCAATGGCTTGGAAACACGCCGAAGGGATTTATTTACCGCTTCAGGGGCGAGAGTTTCAGCCGTTTAAAAAAGTATTTTTTCCCAACAACCGCGCTCCCAAAGCAGGGGAAATTTGGCAGAGTGAGAGTCATGCTAAAACTTTAACGAGTATTGCCCAAAGTGGGGGTGAAAGTTTTTATAAAGGAGATATTGCTAAAGCGATCGCTAATTTTGCTGCTGATACGGGTGGTGTGTTGACGGCTGCTGACTTGGCAGCACACCAACCCGACTGGATAGAACCCATCTCCACCACTTATCGCAATTTAACCGTTTGGGAAATTCCCCCCAATACTCAAGGAATTGCCGCTTTGATAGCGTTGAATATTCTCGATGGGTTTGATCTAAGTCGATATCCCCGCGAGTCGGTAGAAAGCTATCACCTGCAAATTGAAGCCATGAAGCTGGCATTTGCCGATGTTCACCGCTACATTGCTGATCCAAACTTTATGGAGGTGGCAGTTGAACATCTCTTAGATAAAGCCTACGCACAAGAACGCCAGAAACTTATTAGTGAAGTAGCGATTCCCTTAGCTGAAGCTGGTTTACCCAAAGGTGGAACGGTTTATTTAGCGGCGGCTGATGGGGAACTGATGGTTTCTTTTATTCAATCTAATTTTGAAGGCTTTGGTAGTGGTATTCTCATTCCCGGTACAGGTATTGCACTGCAAAATCGAGGTGTAGGGTTCTCCTTACAAGCAGGGCATCCTAATCAAATTGCACCCGCTAAACGTTCTTTTCATACCATTATTCCCGCTTTTCTCACCCAAGACGGGCAACCCTTAGGACCTTTTGGAGTAATGGGGGGACCAATGCAGCCTCAAGGGCACTTACAAGTTGTGGTAAATTTGGCAGATTACAAGATGAATCCGCAAGCGGCTCTTGATGCTCCTAGATGGCAGTTTGTAGCGGGGAGGAAGGTTCTTTTAGAGCAAACTGTACCTCGTCATGTCATGTTGGAGCTGACGGAACGGGGTCATGATATTGAGGTTATCGCAGAAGGGAGAGAGTTTGGCAAGGGTCAAATTATTTTAAGGGATGGGGACGTTTTGATAGCGGCGTCTGAACCTCGTGCTGATGGGTTGGCATTGGCACAGTAGTGCAGGCAAGATGCCTGCATTAAATCTACAATAAACAGGCAGACGGCTGTTCTACGAATTGGTATTATAACTATAGGGATCACAATTGTGTAAAGGTGGATGGAAGGGATACAACTATCTTTATTTACGAATAAAGACGAACAGCAATCGATTACAAAACAGAAGAAAGCTAAGTTAGGACGTTACGAACGTCTTCAACGGGCACTAGAGGATAACCCGTGCGACTCCTATAAGACATTCATTGACATTGAATCACCACCTGAACCAGCAACAAGGTACACCTTTGTCGATTTGTTTTGCGGTGCTGGGGGAATGAGCCAAGGATTAGTACAAGCAGGATTTATACCAGTAGCAAGTGCTGAAATTAATGCCATTGCATCGGCAACTCATCAGCGCAATTTTCTCCAATGCCATCACTTTTGTGGGGATATCCAATATTTTTATCCCAAACAATGGCTTGAGCAAGTTGATTCGCCAGAAGTCCATTTGGTTGTCGGAGGTCCACCCTGTCAGGGGTTTTCAGTTGCTGGAAAACGCGACCCTAATGATCCTCGTAATCATTTATTTCAAGAATTTGTGCGTGTAGTTTCAGAACTCCGTCCCTGGTACGTCGTGATGGAAAATGTACCGGGAATTTTGACAATGGGGAAAGGAGCGGTTAAGGAAGCAATTTTCAACGCTTTTGATGCCATTGGTTATTCTTCGATTTCTGTCGCTATTCTAGAATCGGCGGCTTATGACGTTCCTCAAATTCGTCCGAGAGCTATTTTTATTGCCAATCGATTGGGAATGCCAAATCCCTACCCCAAAGCTCAATTCTTACCTCAGCAATACAAGCCGATAGAATCTGCCATTTCCGATTTACCCGAATACACCCCTATCCCAGAAATTAACCACGAATGGACAAAGCATTCATCGGCTTATATGGAACGAATCGCTAAAGTTCCTCCTGGTGGTTCCTTATATAAAACCTATGCTGATGCCTTTAAGCGTCAATATCAGGGAAAACCCAGCATGACTATTAAAGAAAATCATGGGGGAACTCATATTCATCCTTACCTTAACCGGGTCATTTCAGCGCGAGAAATGGCTCGATTGCAAACATTTCCCGATTCGTTTATCTTTGAAGGTTCGATGAAAAAAGCGATGTGGCAAATAGGGAATGCCGTTCCACCTCGTTTAGCTGAATGTATTGGTTATGTACTAATACCCTACTTAAGTAAAATTGCACTGGGTATGCAGAGTCAACTTGCTCCTAGCCATCATTCCCAGACTCAGCTATCTTTTGATTGAGGACATTCCGCCAAGCCTCAAAATTATACCAACCACATCCGACACAGCCTTCTTCGGCTTCACTACCCCGCTCATGTTGGGAAGACCATTCCTCCCCTCCTTGATACCAGAACCTAATACCAAAAGGCGTGCCTCTTCTTCCAGTTTTGATACAGCTTTCACAACTTCTCGATTCAGCCATGCGCCGATTGTGACTGTCTACGGACTATCAGTCTACGGACGATATGTCACATTTCAATTGATACAAGTTGCACTCAAGTGAGCTTAATAGTTAACCGTTAGACTCCACCATCACTTTCAATCGAATAATTTGCTCCCCAGTATCATCCAATGGCACTTCAATCACCTCACTAGTCAGACGATCCAAACAGTTAAGGAGCGATCGCAAATGGGGAGTACTCGCACCCGTATCTACATATAATCGGTCTGACAGACTGCCCAGACGCTTCCAAGTGGTGTAGAGTCTACCAACGGTTTGTTCCAGCGTGGATGCTTGTTTCACCAAATCCGCAGCCGTATTCAAACAGTCCAAGCGCAAGGCTTCTTCTAGCGCCATTTCCATATCTAGGGCAGATTGCTGAAGTGCCTGAACTTGTGCCGCTGCATCGAGATACTTAGCTAAGTAACGGGCATCTGAAGTAACCTGCTTAACGGTATCGACATCGGGACTTGTAGCTACTTCCTGTTGTAAGGGTTTCAGGTGGAGTTCTGGCAACTTCTCCATTTCTTTGACTAAAGGTGCCAAATAACGGGCAGGCATTGTCCCCGATGCGGCTTTTTCCTTCACTTCATCGGGTAGCAACTCCGACGACATCGCTGTCCATTCATCCGCAAGCTGCTTAACTTCGCGCCGGGTGATGCGATCGCCTTTTTGTGCCGCATCCGTTACCAACTGCTGCACTTCTGGTGCCGACTTTGCCGTTTCCACAAATGCCCGCTTACTGAAATTTCGGATAGCATCAGAACTGAGTTTTCCCTCTGCCAACAGGGTATCGGCACTGTTTGCCAGTTCAATCAGGGAATACCCTTGACTCTTGCTAATTTCTCGACTTTTGAGCCAGTTTAAAAAACCTGTTCCCCGCCCGTCACCTCCTTTCTTCTCTCGATCACGCACAATCCGCAGAATCCGCCCCCGCCAAATTTCAGTTTGCAAGTCGAAGCGATCGCAGACTTGCCAAGCGTTATCGACTAACTGCTGAAAGTCATACTCCAGAATCTCCTCATCCTCTGGATCGGGTAACTGGAAATTCAGATCAACGGGTTCTTCGAGAACAGCAGCGAGTTCGGCAGTGGATTCGGGGAGTTGAGCCATAGGGAAGCGGACGTTGGGTGATAGAGGAATCGTTACTTGCTCTCCAAATTATAGAGGTACGCCACTGATAGAGTAAAAAGGGTCGTCTGGGTCTGATGAATGCACAAGATATACAGATAGGCAAGGGGGCGATTCTTTTTTTCTCAGCAACGGTAAAATTTCAGTAAATCACAAAGGTTGGGAGCCAGGAGAAATCAAAAAAAGAAATGTATCAGATTTAACAGCAACAGTGATCTTGCCCAGAATGGGTCAAATTCCTGCATACCGATGCTCCTGACTTGTTCGAGGGGAACTTAAAATCTTTGCAGTTTCTTTACATAACTGAGACTTGGCAGCCGATAAGAGTCTTATATAATTTATGAGAATGCCTTTAGTTCTATCGAGTATTCACAAGTCGTTGGTTTCTCACAAATGACTTGGGATTGCTATATAGACTCATTATCGTATAATAAAAAAAAGCACTCACTTAGTAGGTGATAGACTTAAGACAGGAAAGTCTTCCACCTCACTGTCCTGCATTTGAATCAAAATAAAAGAATTGACAAATAGGCGCAGGATAGCTGGTTCCGCAGGGTAAAGTTACAGCTCAAGAATAAAATTTTTATCAGATATTGTCAATCTCTTTTTTCAAGGATTGGTGGGAACGAGCGACAGGAACAGTTTTACGAACAGAGATTATACATTCTCGCCACTCGAGAGAGACTCAGGACTTTAGAGATAAAACTAGCTTAAGATAGGAACTGGCAGCTTGACAGGATTTTATGCTATCTATACTCCATCAGCTATCCATCCTAACTTGAGTCAAATTTGGGGTAACTTCTGTGTAGATTCAAGTAATCATCAAACTTTGGATAAGATTAGAGTTGGGGTAAAGTGTTCTTGATCAACGGTTTCGGTGGAAAATTATGCAAGGTGTCGAACGCGAATTTCGGTCAAATCTAGAAGAAATTAAAGCAATTAGTGCCTTAGAAAAAATTACTTTAACAGTCAGGAAAATAGCAGATAAAATTCCTCTAGAGCGGCGGATGCATATTTTATCACTCTGTTATTTAACCTGTGCTGCTCCTACAGAAAAACAAGAAGGATTTGCTAAATCTTTAGATGATTATGTGGCAGATCATTTAGTCGAAATCTTACTCAGAGAGCGCACTGTTCAACGAATTGCGAGTTATTACCTCAAAAATTTTCGTATTTATAAACGACTCACTCGAATCTCCCTAAAGGTTTATATAAAACACTTTTACTTTCATTCATTCCAAAATTCGCATACAGAGCCTGATTCCTATTTGGAATTCATCCTCCGATTGCTTCATAATTCAGGATTGCGGATTAATTTTTGCAGCTATATTCTGGGTTTTGAAGTGATTAAAATGATGTTTGAGATGAGTTGGTTGCAACATGAACGATTTTATCAGTTACAAAAAAATCAAGAAATTTTTATCGACACTTACATAAAACCCATTCAACAAGCTCATCGAGTCAACGGAATTATTGTCCCAAAACATGAGAATGTTTTTTTTGCTAGACGGGATTACTTTATTCAACGCCCCCATATATCTGAAGAAAAATTGGTCGCCTTAGTTCAGTCTACTTTTAGTAAAGAAGCCGTTACAAATTTGGGATTTTCAATCATCCGAAACCTCAATTCTTTAGCGTTTGATTATGACTATATTTTTAACTCTGATCCTGAAGTCATCTTCGTTGTTTGAAGCCGTTCAGCCTAAGTGTTTATAGCGGTTCTTCCTTGGATAGAATAGACCGAGTTGGAGGAGAGTCCTATTGAAAGTAACCTGTCGTCTGTATTTTTCTTTTAACTCAATTCGGTTTCTGTTACTTCCGGAACGACTGTGAGTTCTTGTGCTGCCATTAACCTAGCTTTTGCCCGTTGCATATCCTCTCCCACAGTAGAATTGAGCTGATCGCCCAACAAAAATACTAATGAAGTCATGTAGCACCAAAGTTGTAAGACAACAACAGCTCCCAAAGCTCCGTAGATTTTGTTGTAATTGCTAAAGTTTACGGCGACGTAGTGGCGAAATAATCCCGATACGATCGCCCAAGAAATTGCCGCCAAAACTGCTCCCGGTATTATCGGGGTTCCTGGATGCCAGCGGCTCGGACCAAACCGATAAATAACTGCAAAGACGACCGCAATCAAACTTAAAGCAATCAACCAACTCAAAAGCCGCAAAAAGGATAGCAAAACCAATACAATACTGTGGTCGCCTACCATTTTCACTACTAAGTTACTGATAAATAGCAGAAATGAAGCTATAAACAGTGGAAAAATACTGCCAATAGTCAGACCCAAAGCAATTAATTTAGCTTTCCAAAAGGGTCGGGTTTCCTCAATGGGAACATGATGGATTTGATCAAGAGCGTTCATGGCAGCGCCGAGTACCCCGGAAGCAACCCAAATTGCCACGACAAAACTTAGAGAAAATAATCCGCGATTATCTGCTAAGTTAACCCCCTCGGCAAAATTGTGCATTAGTTGCAGTACCTGCTCCGGTGCCACGTTCCCAAGCTGATCGGCTGGATTCGTCCAGGGGATAAACTGTTTGAACAATTCAACCACCGTAAGAATCACTAAAATAGCTGGAAACAGTGCTAATGTGGCGTTGTATGCCATCTGAGATGATAGCGCCATCAACCGACGTTTCATGGCACGGCTGAACGTCTTTCTCAAGTTGACCAGGTTAAGGTAGCGAAAGAAATGGAAAAAACGAAGAACGCGGGGGACTAGCATAGATTTGAGTTGCGGCTTCTATCTCTAATACTGTGCCAAACTTACCGACAGTTAACCGGAAGCCAGTGTCAGTAATGCAAGCTACACAAAGCATTCTTTCATGGAAAACGACGTGAGGAACACCTGTCTATGAACAATGATGTCAGAGAGTGGTTAACCCAAATTAAGGAGCTCAAGCAGCAACTGGCAGATAGCATTAGCGATCGCAATGCTGCCAACGAAAGTGCCGCGAACTGGCGTCAGCTTTACAATACCGAAGCCCAGCAACGCCGTGCAGAAAATCGGCTAACTCAACAACAGCTTGACGCTCTCAAAGCCGAAATCTACCAACTCCAGCAGGAACGTGTTCAACTCAAATCCGACAATCCTGAAGCCGCTTCAGCAGTTGAGCAAGAAGTGGCAAAGGTGCAAACCGTTGAGGAACTCAGAGCGAAACTAACTGAAGTCATGATGGAACGCGATCGCCTGCTCGATGCCTTAAAAACCGAACAAACCAATCACGCTCAGACTCGTAAAAGCTTAACCGCTGTCATTGGAGACACAATTGATCAATTGGCAAAGGAACGCGGTAATCGCCCTCAGAATGAAGAGACAAGGGGACAAGGAGACGCGGGGACGCGGAGAGACGGAGATGTTTGAGATTTTATTTTACTCATCTCCTCCGCTCCTCCGCTCCTCCGCTCCCTTGCTCCTCCGCTAGTTAATTAAATCCCATTACCTCAGCAACGGCTGCTGTCGTTGGTTCAATTCCTGGTTTAAATTGATTATTACTATGTTTGATAGCCGTATCCGGGTCTTTTAAACCATTACCCGTCAGTACGCATACGACTGTTGCCCCAGCAGGCACTTGGTCTTTGACTTTCAACAAACCCGCAACCGAGGCTGCACTCGCTGGTTCACAGAAAATTCCTTCTTGAGATGCCAAGAGTCGATAGGCTTCGAGAATTTCAGCATCGGTGACGCTGTGAAATTGCCCCTGACTCGATTCTTGCACCGCGACGGCTTTTTCCCAACTCGCTGGGTTGCCAATCCGGATGGCTGTCGCCACGGTTTCGGGATGAATGACTCGTTTCCCTGTAACGAGGGGAGACGCCCCTTCTGCCTGAAATCCCATCATCCGGGGCAAGCGATCGCACTTTCCTTGCTGATGGTATTGACAAAAGCCCATCCAGTATGCAGTGATATTTCCGGCATTACCAACCGGAATGCAAAGCCAATCGGGAGCATCCCCTAGATTATCCACCACCTCAAAGGCTGCTGTCTTCTGACCTTCTAAGCGATAGGGGTTAACCGAGTTCACCAAAGTAACGGGGTAATTAGATGCCAGTTCCTGAACAATAGCCAAGCACTCATCAAAATTCCCCTTAATCGCCAGTACCTCTGCCCCGTACAGCAATGCCTGCGCCAGCTTACCTAATGCTACATAGCCATCCGGTATGACCACGAACGCCCGCATTCCGCCGCGACGGGCATAGGCAGCGGCAGAAGCAGAAGTATTACCCGTACTGGCGCAAATGACAGCTTTTGCTCCTGCTTCCTTTGCCTTAGAGATTGCCATCGTCATACCCCGGTCTTTGAAGCTGCCGGTAGGGTTGAGACCATCATACTTTACCAGCACCTTTACCCCTTTACCCACAGCTTTGGTCAGAGTGGGTACGGGAATTAGGGGAGTATTTCCCTCTAAGAGGGTGACAACTGGGGTTGAATCTGTGACGGGTAAATACGGGCGATACGCCTCAATCAGACCGGGCCAGTTGAGAAGGCGGGGGGCAGTATCTCCAAAAGTAGGAGAATCGGCAGCAGACAGAGTCATTAGTGATTGATCATGGGTTGATAATTGTCAATGGGGGTAATTGGTAAGAGGTTGGTCATTACCGAATTACCCACTACCATTATTAGCGCGAGCGGTTAGAAGTCACAGACTCTTGAGACTTGTTGCTGCGGCGCTTGACAGGTTTGGGACGTTCGACGGAATGCTCGAACTCCACGGCATTTAGAGGCGGTTGTGTTTGGTCGTAGACCATTTGCAACGCAGCGGCTGCGATCGCATGGGGATCGTACTCCTCACTCAACTCGTGTACGATGGGCAGGAAGGATGCCATGCGTTCGCCTGCTAGGGCTTCACGCAACTCCTCTTGCAGTTTTTCTACACGCCGCGCTTCAATTTGCGCTCGGGTTGGAATTGGGAAGATTCGCAACGTTTGCCGAACTTTGCGCTCGATTAGGTGCAGCTTGCGCCGCTCAAAGGGTTGAATCAGAGAGATTGCTATTCCCGTCTTGCCAGCGCGACCGGTACGACCGATACGGTGAATATAGCTTTCTGCCTGATCTGGCAGGTCGTAATTAATAACATGGGAGAGGTGATCGACATCCAAGCCCCGTGCGGCAATATCCGTTGCCACAACCCAGCGCACCTGACTTTGCCGGAATCGGGACAGCAATCGCTCCCGCTGGCTTTGGCTCAAGTCGCCATGGTACTCGTCTACACTGTGACCTGCCCCTTGCAGTTGGCTAGTCAGTTCTGCTGCTGACCGGCGTGTCCGCACGAATATTAACGCAGCTTCTGGGTCTTCAATTGACAAAATGGGCAGCAGAGCTTTGGACTTAGAGCTGCCCCGAGGCACCATATAAATTCGCTGCTCGATTCGCGATGGAGTGGCTTTGGATTGTTCGACGCTAAGGGTAATGGGGGATTTCAGAAATTGGTTGATCAAATCCCGAATGACACGCGGCATAGTTGCCGAGAAAAACGCCGTCTGACGTTCGACTGGTGCTTGTTTGAGGATTTTTTTGACATCATCAATAAAGCCCATGCTCAACATTTCATCGGCTTCATCGAGGACAACCCACTTAAGCTGATCAAGTTTCAAGTTACCTCGGTCGAGCAAGTCGATGACTCGTCCAGGCGTACCGACCACAATATGGACGCCCCGTTGTAAACTGCGAATTTGCCGCTCAATGGACTGACCGCCATAGACGGTCAAAATTCCCAATCGGCGGTTGCCTCTGAAGTCGCGAATTGCATCGGCAACTTGCTGTGCCAACTCCCGAGTCGGAGTCAGAATCAAGGCTTGCACACCGTGGCTGTCGGTCTCAATCCGCTCCAACATTGGTAGGGAGAAGGCTGCGGTTTTGCCAGTACCGGTTTGAGATTGACCAACAACATCTCGTCCAGCTAGCAGTTCGGGAATGGCTTGAGCTTGAATGGTAGTAGGAGTTGTAAAACCGAGTTGTTCGAGTTGATGGACACGCTCTTCAGATAAGCCGAGGCTTTGGAAAGAAAGGGTCATAAGCTATTGTTTCGCTATTGGTGTTCAGTTTTGAAAGGTTCAGTTGTCACGGGGGCAGTTGTCAGGGGTCTGTTTATCACAAACTCCAGACAAGCCAATCAGGGACTAGGCTTAACAGACAACTGATAAGGGACTAGGGACTACAGAACCGTAATGGTCGTAGATGTCGGCACCAGTAATTTCCACTGGCACGATTGTTCCTAGGGTGGCTTCGCCCTGGATATAGATCAATCCATCGACATCGGGAGCAAATCGAGCCGAGCGACCGATCAATTCACCGGTTGAGGGGTTTTCTTGCTCAATCAGTACATCAACCACTTTGCCCACTTCACCCTGATTTCTTTTTGCCGAGATGGGCTGCTGAACTGCCATCAAAGCATCCCGACGATCGTCCATGATCTCTTGGGGCAGTTGGTTTGGCAATTGATAAGCAGGTGTTCCCTCTTCTGGAGAGAAGGTGAATGCACCGACGTGGTCAAACTCGTGATTCCGAATAAATTGCAGCAAATGTTCAAAATGCTGCGCTGTTTCACCGGGAAACCCAACGATGAAGGTGGTTCTAAAAACGGCATCCGGCAGGGCAGCTTTCAGCCGCTCGATAATCGCGTCGTTCACTCGTCCCTGCCAAGGTCGGTTCATGGCACGGAGGATTTCTGGATGGGAATGCTGTAGGGGTAAATCCAGATAAGGTAGGACATTAGGGGTTTCCTGAATGGCGGCAATGACTTGCGGTGTTAACCCCGTAGGATAGGCGTAGTGCATCCGAATCCAGGGAATGTCTACTTTACCTAATGCCCGTAAAAGCTCTGCGAGTTTTGGTTCGCCGTAGAGGTCTACACCGTAATTGGTGGTGATTTGCGAGATTAAGATAATCTCTTGGACGCCCTCAGATGCCAGTTGTTTGGCTTCTGTGACTATGGATTCAATGGTGCGCGATCGCTGGTTGCCCCTCAGATGGGGAATAATGCAGAACGCACAGCGGTAATCACATCCTTCCGCGACTCGCAGGTAAGCTACTCCTTCTGAAGTCGTGCGATAGCGCGGCGTTGTTTCATCTGCAATGTAGGTAGGCTGGGCGGAAACTTCCTGAACTCGCTCCCCCGCTTCTGCCCGTTTTATTACCTCAACGATTTTGTGATAATCGCCAGTTCCTACCAACGCTACGGCTTCTGGCAACTCTGCCAACAGGTCTTGCTGGAAGTGTTGAGCCATACAGCCTGCGATGACTATCCTTTTATTGGCTTCTGCCAATTCTACCAGCGTGCGGACAGATTCTGTCCGAGCTGCTTCAATAAAACTACAAGTGTTTACGATAACATAATCAGCTAAGTCTTCATTACTATCGACTTGATAGCCTGCTTCTACTAGCAAGCCTAACATATGTTCGGTATCGATGCGATTTTTTTCGCAACCCAGATGAGAAATTGCAATGGTTGGCTTTTTGCCCATGCGGTTATATAATGACGCAGATTGGTTGGGGGAGCTGCCCGATTAAGGCTTATTTTACATCAGCGACTGTCACCCCGCTCGGCAGTGCTTTCGCGGGAGCTTTTCCACCTGCGAGGAACCTCTAAATTGACTGTTTGAGAAGTCCCTCAGCCTTCCCAGGCAGCAACGAGATGTTTTTGATCATTTCGCAAGCTTCGCCTTCTATTTTATATAAAATTTTATTAATATATGCAACACGCTACGATTATCTATGCAATCACTACCCTGAATCCCTCATGGGAAACCATTTATGGTAGAGCAAAAGTAGCCGGTGTTTTCAGGTAGATACGTGAACTTACATCAGATTTTCAAGACACCGAATCCCATTATTGGCGTTGTGCATCTGCTGCCGCTGCCAACCGCTCCCCGCTGGGGAGGGAGTCTCAAAGCTGTAATCGATAGGGCAGAGCAAGAAGCAACGGCACTCGCATCAGGGGGAGTCGATGGCATTATCGTTGAGAATTTTTTTGACGCCCCGTTTACAAAACATCAAGTCGATCCTGTCGTCGTCAGTGCAATGACGCTGATTGTTCAGCGGCTGATGAATCTAATAACCCTGCCAGTGGGGATCAACGTTTTGCGTAATGATGCCCAGAGTGCTTTGGCAATTGCCACCTGTGTTCATGCCCAATTTATCCGGGTTAATGTTCTTACCGGAGTCATGGCAACCGATCAGGGGTTAATTGAGGGACAGGCGCATCAGCTACTCCGTTACCGTCGGGAACTTGGCAGCGATGTCAAAATCTTTGCCGATGTATTGGTCAAGCACGCACGACCTTTGGGTTCTCCGAATCTGACAACAGCCGTGCAAGAAACCATCGAACGAGGTTTGGCAGATGGCGTTATTCTTTCCGGTTGGGCGACCGGTCGCCCCCCTTCCCTAGAAGACTTGGAATTGGCATCGGCTGCTGCCAACGGCACTCCTGTGTTTATTGGCAGCGGAGCGAATTGGGAAAACATTTCCACCCTAATGCAGGCAGCAGACGGCGCAATTGTATCGAGTTCCCTGAAGCGACGAGGGAGGATTGAGCAACCTATCGATCCTATCCGCGTCAGTCAATTTGTGGAAGCGGCACGACGCAGTGTTTCTGCCAGAGCCGAACTCAAGCCCCTGTCCTCTGTCAAGTTACATTCGTAAGTAGATGGAGCGATTTGTCACGAACATTGACAAGTACGGGTCACTTACCTCGCCCGCTCTGCTTTGAGAGTCATATTGTGTGTGCAGGTCGCCCCTACCAATTGACCGCTAACAACCAACAACTGATAACTAACTATTTATCTATGACTCGCCGACGTTCTGCCCCTTGGATTCATCGCTGGTCGCGTCCTCTGATTGGTGCGATCGCTCTTTTAGGTGCCTTAGACACTGCCTATCTTACTTTGGTTGAGCTTGGAGTGTTTAAAGAAGCCGCCCTATGCCCTACCAGTGGCGTTATAAACTGCCAAGCTGTCTTGACTAGCAGCTATGCCAAACTCTTTGGTGTGCCTTTGAGCTTGTTTGGCTTCTTGGCGTATGTTGGAATCGCCCTATTTGCTTTTGCCCCCCAACTGCTGAAATCTTCCAATAACAAAGAACTGCGAGCTAAGGTAGAAGACTGGAGTTGGCTGCTGATATTTGCCGGTGCAACCGCCATGGTTGTATTCAGCGGCTATCTGGTCTATTTGATGTCTTTCAAAATTGGGGCATTTTGTATCTACTGTCTGGCTTCGGCGGTATGCTCTGTTGCCTTATTTGTTCTGACAATAATCGGTCGGGCTTGGGAGGATATTGGGCAGCTCTTTTTCACGGGTATTGTGGTGGGAATGGTAGCGCTGATTGGTACACTGGGTGTCTATGCTACCGGCGCTCCAGTCGCAACCTCCCAGGTTACTGACGGCGTGATTCCCCTAGCTTCGGGTACTCCAAAACCTCCCAACGGCTGGGAAATTACGACAACCTCTAGTGAAGCTGAAATTGCTCTAGCCCGTCACCTTACCGAGGTTGGTGCTAAGGAATACGGCGCGTTCTGGTGTCCCCACTGCTTTGAACAGAAGCAGCTATTTGGGAAGGAAGCATTTACTGAGGTTGATTACGTTGAGTGCGATCCGGCTGGCAAAAATCCTCAGCCTCAAGCCTGTCAAGGGGCTGGAATTCAATCCTATCCCTCTTGGGAAATCAACGGTAAGTTGTATCTGGGTGTTCAAACATTGAATGAACTCGCTGACCTCACTAACTATCAAGGTTCACGGGACTTTAAATATACGCTTCCAGGGCGTTAGGGATAATCGGTGATATTGAATTCAGTCGGGTGTATCTCCATTTTTTAGCCAAATTTGGGATGCACCCCCTATTTTTTTGAAGTGAATTATTGGCTTTGACCCTGTTCTAGTTGTTCGACTTCCTCTTCAGTGCGTCTATTGGGGTTTTTGGGTTCCCAATCGGGAAATAAGCCGATTAAGAATTGATTGAGGCTGGTGCGCGTGTCCCGACTTGCTTGGTTTAACGGGGCGGGAAGAACGCGATCGCCAATTGTGATAAACACCAAGGCTAGAATAAAAACTAGTCCTAGAAGATTTTTAAAACGCATAACCCTCTCCAAATCAATGTGGACGAGTTGGTTTTACTGTTAGTATTCCCACAGAATCTAAGCTAGCAGCTATTCCTTATTAATTATTTATATTAGAACCAGCTTTTGCCCTTTCGCCCTCATGCCGACTCCGGATTAAGCAGCCAAGAGGGATGTACTAGCAGTTCACTCGTAGAGCGCTGCTCAACCATCTCTCGTGTAATGGCACAACGGGTGATATCTTTTCGGGAGGGCAACTCGTACATCACCTCTAACATCAACTCTTCTAAAATACCGCGCAGTGCTCTAGCGCCAGTTTTACGACGAGAGGCTTCTTGAGCGATCGCTCTAAGGGCTTCTGGGTGAAACTCCAAGCGGACGTTATCCATCTTCAGCAGTTTTTGGTACTGTTTCACCAATGCATTACGAGGTTGTGTCAGAATTGCCATCATCGCTTCTTCATCTAACGCATCTACCGCTGTCAAAACGGGTAATCGACCAATTAGCTCTGGAATAATACCAAATTTTACCAAATCCTCGGCTTGCATGTGTTTGAAGAGTTCGGAGGTAGCCAGTTGCGGCGATCGCTTTTCGCTCGGTTGAATAAAACCAATTGACTTTTTCCCCAAGCGTTGCTCTACCACTTTTTCCAAACCGACAAAGGCACCGCCGCAGATGAAGAGAATATTGCTAGTATCGAGTTGAATGCATTCTTGATAAGGATGCTTGCGTCCCCCTTGCGGTGGCACATTTACCACCGTTCCTTCCAAAATTTTCAGCAAGGCTTGCTGAACTCCCTCACCGGAAACATCTCTGGTAATTGAGGGACTTTCACTCCGACGAGCAATTTTATCAATTTCATCAATATAAACAATACCTTGCTGTGCCGTTTCCACATCGAAATCAGAAACTTGCAGCAGTCGTAGCAATATATTTTCTACATCATCCCCCACATAACCCGCTTCAGTTAGGGTGGTAGCATCAGCAACAGCAAAGGGAACATCTAACTGACTTGCTAAGGTTTGAGCTAAAAGAGTTTTACCGCAACCCGTCGGACCAATCAGAAGGATATTGGACTTTTGCAGTTTTATCTCATCATCTAGTACGTTAGCGCCCTCGGGTTCATTTTGAGCGAGATTTAAACGCTTGTAATGATTGTAAACAGCTACGGAGAGAACTTTTTTAGCTTGGTGTTGACCAATGACATACTTGTCTAGCGTTTGCTTGATTTCAACAGGTTTTGGTAGTTGATGCAAACTTCTACGGTTAGACAAGGATGGGGTTTCCTGTAGGGGGGGTTCGGCTGTCAGAGGAGGATCAAGTACTTCAGTGGATGAGTAAAATAATTCTTCCTCCAAGATTTGATTACACAGTTCCACACATTCATCACAAATGTAAACGCTAGGACCGGCAATTAACTTGCGGACTTGTTCGGAGGACTTACCGCAAAATGAGCATCTTAAATAGGAGTCGTATTTGGACATATTAAAATCTTAGCTGTTGGGATGGTGACAACAGAGCAGTCGGCAGGAAAGTTCTAGTGTACCAAGTCAGCTTAGTAGAGGAACTCAATAAAATCTCTTTATTACCATTGTGGCGCAATTGAGACACTAACTTCTCAGGCATTTCCTCACCCTGGGGTTTCTTGTTAGGCAGGGATGTGGGGGGACAGAGAAGTTGTTTTTGGCACCTAGGCAGCAGCCCTCAGTCCTGAGATTTATTATCAATTAATTGATTTTCTTGCAAATAAGAGGGATAAATTACTATTATTGTCAATAATGGCATTTTCTTGAGAGAAATATCATGCCTCCTTATACAGCCTCTTCACTCAAAGCCGAACTCAATTCCCGAGGTTGGCGGTTGACGCCTCAGCGGGAAACGATTCTGCATGTTTTTCAAAATCTTCCTAGAGGAAACCACCTAAGTGCTGAAGAACTTCACGACCTGCTAGAGCAGCGCCGGGAAGCTATTAGCCTATCGACAATCTATCGTAGCGTAAAGTTAATGGCGCGAATGGGCATTCTGCGAGAACTCGAATTAGCCGAAGGACACAAACATTACGAACTCAATCAGCCTTTTCCTAATCATCACCACCATCTGGTCTGTATCCAGTGCAACCAGACCCTTGAGTTTAAGAATGATTCTATCTTGAAACAAGCCATGAAGCAGGTAGAAAAGGAAGGCTTCCAGCTTATCGACTGCCAACTAACCATTCATAGTATTTGCCCAGAAGCAGTACGCATGGGATGGCCCTCGGCGCTACCGAGCAATTGGTGTTGTACAAGAGCGATCGCTCATGGACATTCCCCGATTGAAGATTAATAGTGCGATCGAGATTACCAGATGCCAAGTACTGACCATCCCTCGACCAAGCGATCGCCAAACTAGCAGCGCGGATATCCAAACAGTAGGGTTCATCCTGGCAGCTTTGCGCCGTCCAAACTTTCACCCCCCGATGACCACAAACCGCTAAATACTCCCCATCAGAACGCCAATCAATACCCAATACCGAGGATGCCTCAAAATTCAATGTTGTCATCACCTCACGCCGTTCGGCATCCCAAATCTGTACAGAACGCCCTGGCACCCAAACCGACAAAAGCCGAAAAAGCAGCACAAGGAAAGACGGGATTTGTCGTGGTGGCAACGCGATGGGTGATTGAGCGGTCAAATGCTTGGATGAAACGTTGTAAAAGTTTAGTCAAGAATTTTGAGAGGACTCTTAGCCATGCCAGGGCAAAGTTCAATCTCTGCTTCATCAGAGCTAATGGTCAAAAGATTGGCATCTAAATTAAATATAAAATTGCCCCATTTTTGGAAAATTAGATATTTTTAACTGTTTTTATTGTTTTTTATCAATACGCCAGACCTGATTCGTTTTATTAATATTTTTTAAGGTATATTTTTTGGAGAGTTCAGTTTTCATATTTTGGGAAGGTTTATATAAAAATACATCACTGAAATCGTCACCTATTTCCGGTATGTTGGGTTCAATCACTAACTGAAATCGCACTTTTGGTTCTAACTGATGGCTAAAAGATAAAACGTTTGGAAACCAATCGTCACTAATCACAACCGGTTTCTTAGCTTGGTTAATGATGGAAGCTAGCGTGTGATGGATATTGTCATCAGCTTTATTCCACCAGACTTCTGATTGAGAAATGTTTACGCTGGAGAGAACACCAATTGATATCAATACCACTATCCCTCCCTTCCATAGCTTTTGTGAACATAACTTAGAAGCAGTTGGGGTAAGTTTAGTAGCGAAGAGGTAAGCAACTGCTAATTGGATACCTAAAAAAGTAGGGATTAGATAGCGAGTAACTAATGACCGCTGCCCACCAAAAATTAGATCGGGTAGGATTAGGGCAAGTGCTGGTGTAGCGATCAAAGTCAATACAAATAGCCAAACCCTTTCTGGGCTATTGCGAAACAGAAAATAAATTGAATAGCTTACTAAAGCTAACACCATCAAAAGAACGAATGAAAAAGGAATTAAGTATACTAATGGACTACTTTCATTTAAACTAAAATCAGCAAAAAACAAACTGATGCTGCGAACCCACTTAAAAATATAACCAAATAATGAAATTGGCTCTTGTGACTTGTTTGCAAGTTTAGATGCCTTAAGGCTAACTATATAAATCCAAGGAACAAAAAATAGAAACCCAGCCAGAGATGTAGTTAGATAAGCAATTAATTTTTTACTGAGTCTAAAGCGTTCAGTGATCAGTATATAGATTCCATGTCCGATAGAAACTAATGCAGAAAACAAAAATGAGTACAACCCCAAGACTACAGTTCCTGCATATATAATCCAACTACCAATGCTTTGCAACCGCATGGCTCGTAAGAGTGAAGCGCTAGAGAGTAAAATGGTTACCGTCCATAAACTGTAGGGTCGGGCTTCTTGAGCATAGAGTACATGGAAGGGGGATACAGCCATCAATGCCATTGCTATCAAACCTGTCAGCGGCGAACGAAATAGTTCGAGGCACAGCCAGTAGATACAAGGGAAAACCAGCAAACTAACTACCGCAGAGAAGCTACGTGTTATTGCCACTGAGTTGCCAAACCATTGCACCCAATATCGCACCATCACAAAGTACAGTGGTGTTAACTGAGGTTCTATTTTTGCTACTCCTTCAATGGTATCGATTACAGTTTTTTCAGAATCTGGAGCTGGATATTGGTATTTATTTAGGTCTTCGAGTCCAATCTCTCGACCATCGATAATTTGCTCAGTCACTTCTTCTGCAGTGTAACCAGAAAGTTGTAATGAGGTGAAAGTTTCGTCATACCAGTAGGCTTTTTGGTCAAGATTTACGAAGCGAAAAAAAACACCTAGAGCTAACAGAACAACGATTATTGCTCTTAAGGAACTTTGAGTCAATAAATATTTTTTTGTTGTTTTCATTTAGGTTTTACCAAAAATCATTTTTCTGTGTATTTTTATGTATTAATTTATACATCTAAACCTTATTGGGAGAATAAGTCAGTATATTCTGTAATAAAACTAGATAATTTGCAATAGTATAAAAAAATAAATGATTACAAAATTGAAAAAAGGTAATCGCAAACTGATGAAGATGAGGAAACCCTTGAAGGAGTTACTACACAAAGACTGGTGGCTCAAGTATTTGCCAGTTATTCTCTTGGGAGTAGTCCTCTGCCTGCTGCTCTTTCATACCGCCGCATCCTTAGTGGAATGGTACTACCAGTGGGAAAACCCTAGAGACTTAGACTACGCTGAAGGCTGGCATGCTTATGTCGCCTCTCAGTCTTATCCGGGCGGGGAGCAAGTCGGTTCCTCCTACGAAATGCCTTACAATACCCTGCCATACCCACCAATTAGTTACCTATTCCATGGTTGGATGGGAAAATTAGTGGGAACTGACTTGGTAGGCGTGCGCACAATTGGCAGAACAACGTCGCTGCTCATGACCCTGCTAAATAGCATAATTATTTTTTTAATGGGACGGGCAATTGGAGTTAGGTTACTGTGGAGTGCGATCGCAGCGCTTCTGTTCCTAACCTCTCAGGAGGCTCACTTTTTTGCTGTCAGCCTGCGACCTGATGAAATGGCTTTAGCGTTTATGCTGTTGGGGTTGTATACAATACTGCGTTGGCGTAACTACTGGCTAATCGGTGCTTTGTTTGCCCTGACATTAGCCACGAAACATTCATTTATCTCAGTCCCGTTGGTGCTGACAGTTACTCTGCTGACCCAACGGGATTTTCGTTCATTACTAAAATTCCTAGCTAGCGGATGTTTAGTTGGACTGTTAATCTTCGCTGTTAGTACTTGGATCTTAGGTCCATACTGGTGGCAAGGTTCTTTATTACAGGGTTTCCACGGCGCTGACTTCAAGCAGGCAATCTTCTTTATCGGAGAAGGATTCACTCAGCCGGTGCTTGTGATTGGCGTGGCGAGTGTGATGGTAACGAGGCTGAGGAACTCTGGAGGGTTTATCGCCGTATGTTTTCTGGTGAGCTTGTGCCTGAATAGCGTAGCACTAGTCAAGGTGGGTGCAGCACCCAATTACTTCCTAGAACCTGTGGCGCTGGCGTCAATTCTCACTGGCTATTTAGCTGAAAAAGTATTAGATAAGCGGCGTTTAATGTGGAGGGCGTTTGCCTTCACTTTAGTTCTGGCATTAATCATTCCTTCCACTGTTGAGCAAGCGATCGCGGCAGTAGATTCCCTGAAGGCAAGAGGTGATACTGACCTCGACCCCAAACCCGTTGTCGAACTGTTGCGCCGAACAGAAAGACCAATTCTCGCAGATCAGGCTTGGCTGTACTTCGAGAGTGGTCATCAACCATTCGTCTCTCCTCCCGATCTGATCATGGCAGGGGTTGAGGGTGGTAAAATTGACGGTAGACCAATGCAAGAGTTTATTGAGGATCAGGGATTTAAGGCAATCGCGGTACGCCAAAATTGGAAAGAACGGCGTCATTTTCCCCAGGCTTGGATCTCAGCGATTGAGAAAAATTATCAACCTTTGAGTGAGGACTATGTATATATCGTTATGCAGCCAAAGAATAAATCCTAAATCCCAGGAATTTGTGCTATCATTTATGCTCTTGATAACGCTGCTTAAACTCCCTTTGCCGCTCCTTATGCTCCACTATCGGAGCAGCATACCCACAAGCGTCACGCTCTTCACTAGGAATTTTTCCCGTAACCAAGTATTCCGTATCTAGAGAACTCAGTTCCGGTAGCCACTGCCGAATATACTCTCCATCTGGATCATATTTCTGCGCTTGACTCGCTGGATTAAAAATCCTCAGGGGTTTGGGGTCCATCCCACTAGAGGCACTCCACTGCCAGCCGCCGTTATTCGCTGAAAGGTCCCCATCATATAGCTTCTGCATAAAATATTTTTCTCCCCACTGCCAGTTAATGATCAAGTCCTTAGTCAAGAAACTAGCAACAATCATTCGGCAGCGGTTGTGCATCCATCCCGTTTCATTTAATTGGCGCATGGCAGCATCAACGATAGGATAACCAGTTCTGCCTTCACACCAAGCCTGAAACTGTTCTTCATTATTATCCCAAGGGAAGTCTTTAAATTCCTGGCGATAGGGACTTTCTGCCAATTCTGGGAAAAAATACATTGCGTGTTGGTAAAATTCCCGCCAAGCCAGTTCTTGCTGCCAGGTTTGGATACTGTTGCGGGTTTCGTCGCTGCGGCTGTTTTCAAAGGCACTAGCCGCCGCTTGCCAAACCGTGCGGATACCGATGGCTCCAAATTTTAAAGCAGCACTCAATTTTGATGTGCCATCAACGGCAGGAAAATTCCGCTGTTCTTGGTATTCGTCAATGGCGCTATTACAAAAGTCTTTTAATACTTCCCGTGCTGCCTTCTCCCCTGGTGCTACAAGTAGTCGATTTTCCCAGGAATACCCTAAATCTTTGGCAGTGGGTAAATCAATAACCCCAACTTTTTCAGCAATTTCTAATTCTTTTTTTGTCAGTCCTTCCGTCTTTTCCAAGGGTTCTGTTGGTTCGGCTTTAGGTTGGTCTTTCCAGTTTCTCCAGAACGGGGTATAGACTTTGTAGGGTTCGCCAGACTTGGTGCGAATTTCTCCTGGGGCGTGCAAAAGCTGATCCCAGCTATTATAAACAGCAATACCTTTTTCTTTGAGGGCTTCTATAACTTGCTGGTCACGCTTTTGGGAGTAAGGCTCGACATCCCAATTCCAGAATACTGCCTTGGCACGGAGGGCGTCTGCCAGTTCTGGAATTCCTTGGTAGGGGTTTTGATGGAGGATTAATAATTGACTGCCAGCTTCAGAATAGCACTGCTGCAACTCCTGCAAGCAGCCCATCATGTAGGTGACTCTAGCGGCGGCAATGTCGTCTCTTTCTAAAATATTGGGGTCGAGGCAGAAAATTCCTACAACCTTCTGGCTTTGTTGTCGAGCAGCGGTCAATCCGATATTATCTAAGGTGCGTAAATCGCGGCGGTGCCAGAACAGAAATAACTGCTGCATCATACCAATATTTAAACGTATTGTCAATAAAAAATACTTCGGGTTAACTTGTGCTGTCTACTCTTTCCCATTAATGGTGTCCTTGGGAAATGGTAGGCGTATTTACGCCAGATTGTACTAATTCAAGTAACATTAGTAGGAGTCAGGAGTCTTATCTATTTATTAGCTCTATTTAGCACAGCTTTGGATGCAGCAAGGGAAAGGGACAGGACAAATCAAACCTTGTACGTTATAACCCATTTGTTTTAGGGTCAACTCTAACCGTTACCTCCTAGCAAATGGTTATTTCAAAAACGGACGAGCCAGGAAAAAGCTACTAATGGATTTTGCATCTACTGCATCACCATTAAGAATAGCTTGCTCTAATTCCTGGGGTGTCATTAAAACGGTTTCTATATCTTCATCAGCGTCCAGTTCGGGGCGCGTTTCCAGGAGTTCTAAGTCCTGAGCGAGAAAGACATAGATATATTCATCGGAATAACCAGGGGCAAGCGGGAATTCACCAAGGGATTTCCAGCTATGGGCGCGATAACCGGTTTCTTCCTCTAGTTCTCGCTTGATAGTGATTTCCGGGTCTTCATGAGATTCTATAGTGCCAGCGGGAAATTCTAAAAGACGCCCTTGAACGGTAAAGCGGTACTGGCGCACGAGTACCAACTTACCCTCTGGGGTGACGGGAACGGCAAGGGAACCGCCTGGATGACGGATGCATTCCCAGTCTCCTTCTGCATAATTGGGAAGGCGGAGGTAATTGACCTCAAAGTTAAATCGCCGTCCCTGATAGACCAAGCGTTGTTTGATAAGTTGTGGGGGTTCTTGACCTTGGGGCATACTTTCTTTACATTCGGTGGACTCCAGAACAGTCTAACCCTTGCAGGAGTTGTGCGATCGCTTGACCGGATACCGGCTCGACCCAATCTGGGGCAATTTCGGCTAGTGGCACGAGCACAAAGGCTCTTTCCCTCATGCGCGGATGCGGGATTTGCAGGTTAGGTGTCTCTAAAATTAGATCGTCGAATAAAAGAAGATCAATGTCTAGGATTCTTGGTCCCCATCGTTCTCGGCGTAGACGACCAAAGCGTTTTTCAATTCCCAACAAGGTTTCTATTAATTCCTGGGGTGTTAACTGCACCTCCAGTAAGGCGCAGCCATTCAGATAATCTGGTTGCGGCGGACCGATGGGTGCGGTTTTGTACCAGCTTGATTTGGCTGTGAGGGTAATATCTGAGATTTGCGCTAGGGTTTCTATCGCGGCTTCTAAGATGGCAAGGGAATCACCGAGGTTACTACCCAGTGCGATCGCGCTTTGCGTCTGTTTTGCAGATTTGGAGTTTGCTGATTGAATCACTACGATAAGAAGGGGAGTAGGGAGTGGGGAATCCTCTATTTAAGTTTGTCAGGTAGACTAGCAACAAGAGAACCCGAAACAGCCATACTGAGTGTGCCAGCTTTTGCTGCTTTAGATAAGCGACCTATGAAAGAAAAAAAACTTCTCGGTCTGTGGTTAGCTGGACCTAGGGATGCAGTTTACTCCGTGGCAGTTACGCCTGACGGACAGAATGTGGTTGGGGGTGGCGCAGATAAGCTGATTCGTATGTGGGATTTAAGCAGCACTCATGAAAAATCCCTTTTCCGGGGTCATTCGGATTGGGTTCATTCTGTGGCGATTAGTCCTGATGGGCAAACTTTGGTGAGTGGCAGTTTCGATGGCACTCTTAAAGTATGGAATCTCGAAAGTGGTGAAGAAATTCGTACCCTTACAGGTCATTCAGACCGAGTTTACTCCGTTGCCATTAGTCCTGATGGACAAACTGCCTTTAGTGGTAGCCAAGACACAACGATCAAACTTTGGAACCTGAATAGTGGTGAAGAAATTCGCACCATCACAGATCATTCAGACTGGGTTTATGCGGTTGCGATTAGTCGGGATGGACAGACGCTAGTGAGTGGTTGTGCAGATGGCACGATTCGAGTTAGCAATAAGGGACTACTCACGGGTCATGGGGGTAGCGTGACTTCGGTGGCAATTAGTGCCGACGGGCAAACTATTGCCAGTGGCAGTATTGATGAAACGATTAAGCTGTGGGACTTAAAGACAGGTCGAGAAATTGGTAGTCTGAGAGGTCATTCTGGTGGTGTAACGTCAGTTGCGATCGCTCCGAATGGGCAAAGGCTGGTTAGTGGTAGTAATGATACAACCGTTAAGGTGTGGGACTTCCAGACAGGGGAAGAAGTACACACCTTTACCCATCACGCCAAAGCTGTTTTATCGGTAGCAATTAGCCCTGATGGTGAAACCATTGTCAGTGGCAGTCGCAATGACGTGATTAAGGTTTGGGGAATGCAGTAAGCTATCCGACATCTTATGGCAGTCCCGTTCTCGGACTGGGGAAGGGTTAAGGGGTAAAGGAGTTTTTGTCAGCTTTAATCGCAAGGCGGACAATCTACGCCTTCTCCACAATTATTGTCTGATTCTGCTCCTGCGGGTGTCCAGCTACATTGGGGTTCATCGTAGCCTGGGCGATCGTCGTTCGGCAAACTTGAATAGTCTGAAACCATACGGCTGAATTCAGTCAGTGAGGCTTCCTCCAGGGGAAGCGGTTCAGTTGTGGGAAATTTGTCTGAAGACTTATTTACCATTATTTTCTTTCTTCCATTAGTTTTCCTAGATTTTTCCAACCTATCCTAGGTAGGCTTACGTTTGTATATTCCTAGATGTATAGAAATACCTGTGATTTGCCCTGACTTTGGTTAGACTTAAAGCCAGATCCCCGACTTCTTGAAGAAGTCGGGGATCTAAATCTCTACCATCTCAGTACAGACTCTGGTAATCATTGATGATGATAGTACCTGTCCTTGCCAATGTTGCTGCTCCCCAGATTCTTACCCTGACGGGGAATGTATTGATTGTTTTCAGTATTATTCCTGTCGAATTCCTGGTTCTTTGGTTACTCTTTCATCGCTTTTTCAAGGTTCAGATAGGAGTGCCTAAACTCCTACTTGTAACTATCGTTACAAACATTGCTACCTCGATTATTGGTATTCCTTTCGCTTTTAATAATTCTTTCGCTAGCAGTCCAGGAACCGCTTTCTTTGTTCTCCCGATCTTGTTTATATTCACTTGGTTTATTGAAGGGAGTTTATACAGTCCTCTGTTAAAAAGTAAAAGTTATCGAATTTCTAAGCGGCAGTTACGGTTAGGAGCTTTTTGGAGTAATTTAGCCAGTTATGCTATTTTTGTCTTAGTTTTACTTCCTGTTAGCACTCCGTTTAATTTATTCTGGCAGCCCAATCCCCTGCGAGCCAATTGGGAAGTTAAGTTGGCGATTGGTAATATTTTGAGCTACCAACAGGTCTTCTATGATGAAACGTCAAAATTTGCTTCCAGCTTTAAAGAACTTCCAGATAGTCCCCAAGCTTATGGTTTTTTCAACGAAACCCAAATCCCAACTGACAGTCAAATAGAAAACCAATTCCATTACTTTAAAATTGACGGCGACTCGGAAAAAGCAACCGTCAAGGCGGCGGCAAAAGCTAAAAACCTCAATAGCTACACGGGAATAGTATTTGTAGTCAAAGAAAAACCGGAACCTGAATTTATTAGAGGGATTTGTAAAACTGATCAACCTTCAACCGTTCCTCCCACCTCTCCTCAACTCAAGGATGGTAAAATTCAGTGTCCGTCTGGTTCATCTTTATTATAAATTTCACCATTTTAGAGTTATAGAAATACGTTATGCAGCGGTTATTACTTCCAGCGGTTTTAGGACTGGCACATGGGATTGCTGATGCAGCCGCTGGCTTTTTACTGGGAACTTTACCCCAAAGCCTATCCCTGGAACAAAGTGGTTTACTTATCTTACTTTACAATGGATTGGCATTTGGATATCAGCCGTTAGTTGGGATGGTGACGGATAAAATAAAACGTCCAAGACTAGCCGTTTTAATGGGATTACTGGTACTCAGTCTGGCGCTATTTTCAGTTAATTGGCAACTACAATTCGCCGTAATATTAGCTGGAATGGGTTCGGCGGCGTTTCATGTTGGGGGTGGTGCCATAGCAGTTTGGGCAACTCCTAAATCTACCCTTGGTGCTGGATTATTTGCTGCACCGGGAGTGGTGGGATTAGCAGTAGGCGGCGCGTTAGGATTTGCGGGGTATGAAGGTACAGGATTGCTGGTATCGCTACTTTTAATAGTAATGGGTGCGATCGCTCTCATGCCGTTGCCCAAACTCCCCTATCGCCAGTCGTCTGATCCTGACTCGGTTCAGGAATTAGCGGTTGAGGATCGGGATTTACTGGTGCTAGTAGTCCTAAGTGCGATCGCGCTAACGTCTCTGGTATGGACTAGCTTCGATTTTATGCTGCGGGGTAATACCTCTGTGTTAATAGCCATGGCAGTGGCGGCAGCAGTGGGTAAAATCTTGGGAGGTAGTTTGGCAACGCGCTGGGGGTGGCGGTTGTGGACAGTAGGAACATTAACACTTTCAACCCTGTTGCTAGCATTGGGAGGACATCATCTTTTGACGTTACTGCCAGCCATGGCACTATTGCAGTCCAGCATACCTGTTACTTTAGCGGCAACGGCTCACCTTATGCCAGAACAACCTGCGACAGGAGCAGGGTTTGCCTTGGGATTAGCGATCGCAATAGGTGGTATTCCTGTAGTTGCGGGGTTGGGGGAGATAACCAGTATACCTGTGATTTCTGCGGTATTAGTGATGGTGGTAATGGTGTTGTTGGGGTGGGTTTTGAATACCAAAATGATCTCAACGACAGGAATTAGAAAATAAGCGATTACACAGGGTAAAGGCTTTTCTCTCAACTTACATCTTGCACCTGGCGGTTGAAACCGCAGCTATTGCATTCAAAACCTGCCGGAGTTTACCCGTGCTACGCACCGCTAACGCTAACGAACGAAGTGAAGGGCAGGTTAGAAAACCCTTGATTTTCGGTTAGTCCGCGTAGGCGGACTTGGAATGCAATAGCCCCAGAATTCTATTCTGAGGGCTTGGTGCAAGATGTGAGTCAACGAATATAGCAGTGAGGCTACACTAGCAATCAGAACTCGTATTCGCTGAATCGATGAGCCTTTGCATCAACCCCCAGTGCCAAAACCCTGACAATCCCGATAACCTGCTGCGTTGCCAAAGCTGTGATTCTGAATTACTGCTGGAAGGGCGTTATCTCGTCAGATGCCAACTGGGTGAGGGGGGTTTTGCTAAGACGTACGAAGTCAGCGATCGCACCAACATCCCCAAAGTTCTCAAAGTTCTGAGTAAAAAGGAACCCAAACCTGTAGAGCAATTCCAGCGAGAAGCCCAAGTATTAACTCGGTTGAATCATCCAGGAGTTCCCCAGGGAGAAGAATCCTTTACCTTTTACCCCAAAAACAGTCAAGAACCAGTGTATTGTCTGGTAATGGAGAAAGTTGAGGGAGAGAACTTACAGGAGTGGCTGGAAAAAGGGAAAAATCGCCCAATTGGTGAAAAAACAGCACTTAATTGGCTGAATCAACTAGTAAAGACACTACATGAAGTCCATCAACAGCAGCTTATTCATCGAGATATTAAGCCGTCAAATATCATGCTCAAGCCAGATGGAGGACTGGTATTAATTGATTTTGGCATAGCACGGGAAATTACCGGAACTTACGAGCAAAAGCAAGCAGCAGGACAGCTCACAAAAGTTGTTTCTGACGGTTACTCTCCCCTAGAGCAAGTCAATGGTAGCGCTGTTCCCCAATCAGATTTTTTTGCCTTGGGTCGTACTTTTGTCCATTTACTAACGGGAGAACATCCTCTGAACCTTTGTGATCACAATCGCCACGATATCTATACCGATGAGTTAGAAGATTGGCGTGATAAAGCTACTCAAATTTCTTCCCTACTAGGCGATTTTATCGATAAACTGATGGCTCGTCCAATGCAGAAGCGCCACGCCGATACCCAGACAATTCTGGAACGGTTGGCAGAGATTGAGCAGACTTTGTATCCACATAAACAAAAGAAGCAAAAACTATCTAATTCAGAAACGGCTACAAATTGGCAAAATGTCACACTATAGCGCACTCTTGGTGATATATCTTCTTGGCATTCAGCTTCTGTTAATGCTGTAGCCATTAGCCCTGACGGACAGAGCTTAGTTAGTGGCAGTGCAGACAAAACAATCAAACTGTGGAACCTGAGTACAGGAGAGGTAATTCAAACTTTCAGGGGTTTTTCATCAAGTATTCTATCCGTAGCCATTAGCTCAGATGGAGAAACTCTAGCTGGGGGCAGTGCAGACAAGTTAGTCATTTTAGGGAACCTAAAAACTGGAAAGTTTACACGCTCTCTCAATGGACATTCAGGTCAGGTCTTCTCTGTTGCATTTCACCCAACCAAGAAAAATATCCTATTCAGTGGCAGTGGCGATAAGTCAGTCCTAGTATGGAATGTAGAAGCTGGGCAACTAACTCACACCTATACCAGACATTCAAGTGGTGTTACTTCCATAGCAGTTAGTCCTGATGGTCAGACTTTAGTTAGTGGGAGTTATGACAAGACAATCATAGTGTGGACGAATCATATACTCACGGGGCATTCAAATGTTGTTCGCTCTGTTGTAGTTAGTACCGATGGGCAGATTTTAGTCAGTGGTAGTCAGGATAAAGAAGTTGGAGAAATCAAGGTATGGAACTTAAGTAATGGAGAACTACTTCATACGTTCACTGGTCATTCCGGTGCCGTATCAGCTTTAGCAATTAGTCCCGATGGACAGACCTTAGTTAGTGGAAGTCTTTCAGAAAAGACAATTAGAGTTTGGAATCTCAGTACTGGACAAGAAATACACGCCCTGACCAATCATTTAGATGGTGTAACCTCTCTAGAAATTAGCCCAGATGGACGAACCTTGGTTAGCGCAAGTCGGGACTGTAGCATTAAAGTTTGGCAAATCCAATAAAATCTCACTATTCAGTCTTCCGTACCCAGTGCGATCGCCTCTAATATCATCAACCTTCAGGCAAAATGAACTCTATACAGTCCTGAGTATCCTCAAAAAACTGGGTCAACTTATCACTCTAGAAAAATAACCAATGTGGCAACGGATTTGGTAACGGATGTAACAGATGTTTAACCAATAACCAATCTAGTAAAGTTTCTATGACTCTAATCATCCAAGCTCAAGATATCACTCTCAGTCAATTAACCGAGCTTTTTGGTTTAACCATTACCTATGATGACCAATTTTTTACCGAGTGGTTAGATAACTTACCCGAACTCACTGATATAGAAAAACAACAGCTTGATCGAGTTAAACGAAACTATATCAGTTTGATCGAGCGCCACACTCTATCCGAAAATCTGGTGAAGATGGTGGTTGTGGAGCATTTACTCGATTTAGCAGATTTTTACCTACCTCCCTTTGATGTTAAAGATGAAAAATCAGTCGAACTGTCGGTACTCGATGAAGATAAACTTATCCGAGGTCGCCTGGATTTCTTAGTTTTCAAGAATCAAGTCTGGTTTGCCGTTATCGAGTCTAAAAATGCAGGTATTTCCCTCCGCGAAGCCCTACCTCAATGTCTAGCCTATATGCTTAATAATCCTCAACCCGATCGCTCAATTTTTGGCTTATTAACCAATGGCGATGATTTTGTATTTGTCAAATTAACTCAGCAAGGCACACCTAAGTATGCTTTATCTGATAAGTTTACACTTTGGAAGCGAGAGAATGAGTTGTATAAAGTTCTGAGTATACTCAAAAAACTGGGTCAACTCATCAGCTAATAGTCATGTCTAATCGTCCCATTTACCTCGACAACCACGCCACCACCCCCATGGACGAACGGGTGCTAGAGGCAATGCTGCCCTATTTTACCGAACATTTTGGGAATCCCTCCAGCATCAGCCACGCTTACGGTTGGGAAGCTGAAGCCGCTGTTAAAAAAGCAAGAGCTATCCTAGCAGATGCCATCCACGCCACACCAGAGGAGATTATTTTCACCAGTGGGGCGACGGAAGCGAACAACTTGGCGGTTAAGGGCGTTGCTGAAGCTTACTTCAGTAAAGGGCGTCACATTATCACCGTCCAAACCGAACACAGTGCCGTACTCGATCCCTGTCGCTACTTACAAACTTTAGGATTTGAAGTAACCTTTCTACCCGTCCAACCCGATGGACTAATAGATTTAGCCCAACTTGAAAAAGCCATTCGCCCTGACACAATTTTAGTATCGGTAATGGCAGCCAATAACGAAATTGGGGTATTACAGCCCTTGGCAGAAATTGGGGAAATCTGCCACCAAAACCAGGTATTGTTCCACACCGATGCAGCTCAAGCGATCGCAAAAATTCCTCTAGATGTACAGTCGATGAACATTAACCTGATGTCCTTAACAGCACACAAGGTTTACGGACCTAAAGGGATCGGGCTACTCTACGTTCAACGTCGCCACCCCAAAGTTAAGCTAGCTCCTCAAATCCAGGGAGGTGGACACGAACGAGGACTACGCTCTGGCACCCTTTACACCCCTCAAATTGTAGGCTTTGCCAAAGCGGTAGAACTGGGACTAGAGGTACGGGAATCCGAATCTAAACTCCTACTACAACTGCGGGAACGTCTGTGGAATGCCCTTTCTCGCTTGGGAGATATTCATCTTAACGGTCATCGGACTCAACGATTGTCAGGAAACCTTAACATTAGTGTACAAGGTGTAGATGGTTCAGCCCTACTGTTAGGATTGCAGCCAATAGCTGCTGTTTCCTCTGGTTCTGCTTGCTCCTCAGCAACAGTTGCCCCTTCCCACGTCCTCTTAGCCCTAGGACGTTCGGAATCCCTAGCCTATGCCTCGATCCGATTTGGCATCGGGCGCTATAATACCGCCGCAGAGATTGATAAAGTCGCCCAACAAGCGATCGCTACCATTGAGTCTCTACGCCAAGCCCACCCAGCCACTTCCCAAAGCACTCAAATCAAGTAAAACCAAAGGTTAATATCCATCTCCCCATCTCCCCATCTCCTCAGCTCCCCAGCTCCCCAGCTCCCCAGCTCCCCAGCTTTTCGTAAAAGTGCGGTATAATATACAATCATGGGAACAGTTGCGCGTACAGGTTCCATGGGGTTTAACCCGTGTAAACTAGCAATAGATGCTACACGCAACTGATTCGCAGATCTAGACAGATTTTCGTACTCGCGCGTCACAAACTCCAATGCTTGACTTTTGTGAAGGGTCGTGCCGCTGGCTACCGAATGCATTGGGGAAGGGTTAATCCATCGGAGTGTCCCTTTCATTCAGTCACTCCGAGACCATTAAAAATTCTCTTTTTCCTAGGTGAAGCTAGAGTTTTCGCTTTCTACAGTTATCTTGGGTAGCCAAAGCAAGAGGGATAGACCAGTTTTAGATAGGCGATTTGAAAATTTGGATTTGGAGGGCCTGCCAGACAAGTATTCGACAATCTCTCAACCTTGGCTAGCGTTCCTCCGCCCAAAAATCGGCAATCTAAAATCCAAAATCTACAAAAGCCTTAGTACCTAAGCGTGCTGCCAATTTTTGAGGAAATTGAATGGCAAAGCAAATTATTATTGCAGAGCAACATCGGCTTGCTGCCGTATTTTCAGAAGATCAGATTCAAGAACTCGTCGTTGCCACTGGCAGCCACCAGGTAGGTGATATTTATCTCGGCGTTGTCGAAAATGTCTTACCTGGAATTGATGCCGCGTTTGTTAATATCGGCGATGCCGAGCGCAATGGTTTCATTCACGTCACTGACTTAGGTCCTTTACGGCTGAAGCGTCGAGCTGGTGCGATTACCGAACTCCTAGCACCCCAACAAAAAGTCTTGGTGCAGGTGATGAAAGAGCCAACGGGCAATAAAGGTCCTCGGCTGACGGGGAACCTCAGTTTACCCGGTCGCTATCTAGTACTGATGCCTTATGGACGGGGTGTTAACTTATCGCGGCGGATTCGGAGCGATAGTGAGCGCAATCGTCTCAGGGCGCTGGCTGTATTGATCAAACCCGCAGGCATGGGATTGCTAGTGCGCACGGAAGCCGAGGGTAGGGCTGAAGAAGCCATTATGGAAGATTTGGAGGCACTCCAAAAACAGTGGGAAGCCGTCCAGCAGGAGGCGACTTCCAGCCGAGCGCCTGCCTTACTTAATCGTGATGATGATTTTATTCAGCGCGTCCTCCGGGATATGTATACGGCGGACGTGAATCGAATTGTGGTTGATTCTCATACGGGGGTGAAGCGGGTCAAACAGCAGTTGGTGAGCTGGAGTGGGGGGCGAAATCCAGAAGGGGTTTTGATCGACCACCACCGCGACCGCTTACCCATTCTCGATTACTTCCGGGTTAATGCTGCGATCCGAGAAGCTCTGAAGCCCCGCGTCGATCTGCCGTCTGGAGGCTACATTATCATTCAGCCGACGGAAGCCCTGACGGTGATTGACGTGAACTCGGGTTCATTTACGCGATCGGCAACCGCACGAGAAACGGTCTTGTGGACGAATTGTGAAGCCGCAACCGAAATCGCCCGCCAACTGCGCCTGCGCAACGTTGCTGGCGTAATTGTTGTTGACTTTATCGATATGGATTCGCGGCGAGACCAGCTACAAGTTCTAGAACATTTTAACAAAGCCTTGAGGGTAGATAAAGCTAGACCTCAAATTGCCCAGTTATCAGAACTAGGCTTGGTAGAATTAACCCGCAAACGCCAAGGTCAAAATATTTACGAGTTGTTTGGCAGCCCCTGTTCTACCTGTGGGGGATTTGGACATCTGGTACATCTCCCTGGCGAGACAGAATCTACAGCAAAGGAAAAAGAAATTGTAGAACCTGCTGTTCGTATAGAACTGAGGGAACCGACAACATCAGAGATGCCGGAAACTTTCGATATCCCTACTTTCAACGAACCTGACGAACTAGATCTCCTACACCACCCCAGCTATCAGGAGCGAGGGGGAGTAAACGGTGTCAATCGCCGCCGCCGTCGCCGCCGTCTTGATGAAGTAGGAGCCAAAGAGGAGCCTGTTACGAAAAGTGTTCGCCCAACTCCTGTGCCTCAAGGGTTGCCAGAGCCAACGGTAGAGCTTGATAGCATCAGTGAACCAAGCAGGGAGAGTATCCCAGGACGCCCCGTACTGTCAGACTCAGCCGAACGTCCTGGCAAACCACAACTGATCAAATCGTCTGTTGAGATAGAAAAGCCAGAAGTCATTGCTGTGGAAATGACTCCAGAAGAACAGGATATTTATGCGTTGATGGGCATTTCTCCGTTAGTGCGACTTGAACGAGAGATTAAATATCCTAGGGCTGCGATCATTTCTGTCGTACTTCCCGGCGAAGGCGATCGCACTTCCAATTCCAATGAGGCAGCCGTAGAATCATTTACAGAAGCTTCATCCTTTGAAGAGGGATTAGATGAAGCGGAGACTTCTGAATCTGAAACGGTAGAAGTGACATCTGCTATCGAGGCATCCGATACAGATACAGAGCTAGCAACTAACCAGACAAGTACTAGCGAATCAGATACTCCTGCTCCCGAATCAGATACTCCTGCTCCCGTGATTCGCCGCCGCCGCCGCCGTTCTTCGGCAATCGATAGCGAGGAATCGACAGCTTAGGGAGGAGATGGGGAGCGGGGGTGC
>NZ_JADEWY010000075.1 GCF_015207375.1 Coleofasciculus sp. LEGE 07092
AGCTGTGTATAAGAGACAGCCCCTGTACTCCCTTCACTTACCCCCCACCCTTGTCAGGTTGTCACACCCCAGGAAACGCAGCAATCGATCGTGATGTTGGGTTACTTAGCGTCAGCCGTAAAGAGTGAGGACTACGCGACTTTAAAGCTGCTCAATACTTACCTAGGGAATGGTCTTTCCAGCCGCTTGTTCGTTGAACTGCGGGAGAAACGGGGCTTGGCATACGACGTTTCGGCATTTTATCCCACCCGTCAGTCAGCATCTACCTTCGCTGTCTATATGGGTACGGCACCGGAAAATACGGCGATTGCGATCGCAGGTTTGCGGGGAGAAGTAGAACGCCTTGGCACGACAACCCTAACTACCCAGGAACTGCAAACGGCTAAAAATAAACTACTCGGTCAGTACGCACTCGGCAAACAGACGAATGCCCAGCTTTCCCAGATTTATGGCTGGTATGAGACTCTCGGATTAGGGATTGAGTTTGACAACCAGTTTCAGCAAGATGTGGCAGCAGTAACTCCTGATATGGCACAAGCTGTTGCTAACCGCTATTTCAGTGAACCTTATGTGTCACTAGTAGGTCCTGCTGAGGTTGTAGGTGTTACAGGTTAGAGGTAGGAATCAGGCATCAAAGGTAAAACCTAAACGATTCTGGCTTTTGAACTTTAAATAGAAGTTATATAAAACTACAGTCTGTGCAGGTGCGCTTCATTTGTATAGGCGCGACTGTAGTCGTTCGGCATGGTTACTGGCATTGGGATAAACCTAATTTAACTAACCGTCGCCATTGTATTACAGGTATTACTTGGTATTACTCATACAACTATAAGATTATCCTCAATTATAATAATTAATCGGCATTATAATTCAATAAAACTTTCTAGTTCAATACGGAAGTCAAGCCCTTCTTTCGTCAAATTTTACTATGATTACCCTTTCCGGATACCAGATTCTGACCCAAATCTACGAAAGTGCCAATTCTGTTGTCCATAGAGCCATCCGAAAACAGGATAACAAAGCAGTAATTCTCAAGGTACTTAAAGAAGACTATCCCACACCCAAGGAACTTACCCGATACAAGCAAGAATATCAAATTACCCGTAACCTGAATTTAGATGGCGTGGTGAAAGCGTATGGATTAGAACCTTATCAGAGAAGTTTAGTCATTATTTTGGAGGATTTTGGCGCATTATCTTTAAAGCAATTAATGAATCACCTTGTGGCAACAAAGCATACCTTGCCCCTACCAGAATTTCTCCCCATCGCCATCAAGACGGCTGAGATTTTGGGCACTATTCACACTGCCAATATTATTCACAAAGATATTAACCTATCCAATATTGTTTATAACCCAGAAACCGGACAAGTCAAAATCATCGACTTTGGCATTTCCACCCAATTAAGCCGCGAAAATCCTACCCTAAAAAATCCCAATGTTTTAGAAGGGACATTAGCCTATATATCGCCAGAGCAAACAGGGCGGATGAATCGTTCCTTGGATTATCGCACAGACTTTTACTCCCTTGGTGTCACCTTCTACGAACTACTCACCGGCAAGTTACCCTTTGAGACTGATGATGCATTGGAGTTGGTGCATTGTCATATTGCTAAAGTACCGATATCACCCCATGAGGTTAATTCAGAGATTCCCCAAGTGGTTTCTGATATTGTGATGAAACTGATGGCGAAAACGGCAGAGGATCGATACCAAAGTGCTTTTGGGATTAAAGCAGATTTGGAATTATGTCTAACTCAGTTAGAGTCTGATGGAAAAATATTAGAGTTTCGCATTGCTGCAAGGGATATTTCTGATAAATTCCAAATCCCTCAAAAACTCTATGGTAGAGAGAAAGAAGTTGAAACCCTACTGACAGCATTTGAACGAGTCGCCACAGATGTGGTAACGGATCTAACGGATAATTTATCTGTAGGTTCCAAAAATAAGCTATCTGCTACAAAATCTGCTGCCAAAGTCGAGATGATGCTCGTTGCAGGGTATTCCGGCATTGGCAAATCAGCACTGGTGCAAGAAGTTCATAAACCCATCACCGAAAAACGCGGCTATTTTATTTCCGGTAAATTTGACCAATTCCAGCGCAATATTCCTTATTCTGCCGTAGTATCTGCATTTAAAGAATTGATGCGGCAACTCTTAACAGAAAGTGAAGCACAACTCAATCAATGGAGAGAAAAACTCTTAACGGCATTGGGTGCCAACATTCAGGTAATTATTGATGTGATTTCGGAAGTAGAACTGATTGTCGGCAAACAGCCTACCGTACCAGAGTTGGGAGCCCAAGAGTCACAAAATCGCTTCAACCTCGTTTTTAAAAAATTCATCCGGGCATTTTGTACAAAAGAGCATCCCTTGGTCATTTTTCTGGATGATTTGCAGTGGGCAGATTCCGCCAGTCTTAGGTTAATAGAACTGATGATGACTGATACTGATACCCAGTATTTATTTTTAATTGGGGCGTATCGGGATAACGAAGTCAGCGTATCTCATCCTTTAATGATGACTATTCATGAGTTACAAAAAAAAGAGACAACTATCAATTTTATTACCTTATCTCCCTTAGCCTTAGAACCGATTAGCCAGTTGATTGCTGATACATTTCATAGTGACATTGAATCAGTAAAACCCTTTGCAGAACTAGTGATAAGGAAAACTGAGGGTAATCCTTTCTTTATTAATGAATTTTTAAAAACTTTGTACGCAGAAAATTTACTTACGTTTATCCCCCCAACCTCCCTTAGTAAGGGGGGCTTAAAAGACAAATTACTCTATTCCCCTCCTTGGCAAGGGGGAGTTAGGGGAGGTGTCTGGCAATGGGATATTACCCAAATTGAAGCTAAAGACATCACGGATAATGTTGTTGAATTGATGATTCGCAAGGTTAAAAAATTGCCAAAACCAACTCAGGATATTTTACAATTGGCAGCTTGTGTGGGTGCTAATTTTGATTTAAAAACCCTTTGTATTATTAGTGAAAAATCATCGGAAGAAATTTCAAAACAATTAATTTCGGTAGTTCCTTCAGGCTTAATTATACCCACTTCTGAATTTGATGAAGAATTTTTAATTCAAGATTATAAATTTCTCCATGACCGGGTACAACAAGCAGCTTATACCTTGATTGATGAAGCACAAAAACAAACAGTTCACTTACAAATAGGTCACTTGTTGTTGCAGAATACCGCACCAGATGCGTTATCAGATGAAATATTTAAAATAATCGATCATTTTAATCTTGGTGTTGAACTTGTCAAGCCAGAAGAAGAACGGCATAAAGTTGCTAAACTGAATTTGATGGCAGGTCAAAAAGCAAAATTGGCAACGGCGTATTCAGCAGCCACTAACTATTTGAAGACTGGACTAAAACTGCTAAGTGCAGACAGTTGGCAGAGTCAGTATGACTTAACTTTAGCACTACATAAAGAAGCCGCAGAATCTGCATATCTCAACGGCGATTTTGCAACAATGGAACAATTGGCAAAAAACGTGCTCAACCATGCCAAAACTGTGCTAGAAAAAGTAAAAATTTATGATGTCAAAATTCAAGCGGCTGGATCACAGGGCAACTTTAAAGAGGCGATTAAGATTGGACTGCAAGCGCTGAAGCTGTTAGGAGTGATATTACCCGAACAGCCAAGCCCATTGGATATTCAAAAAGGATTTGAGCAAACAGCTTTACTCTATGCTGGGCAAGAAATTGAGGAATTAATTAACCTGCCAGACATGACCGAAGCCGAACCGCAGGCAGCTATCTATATCCTATCGAGTATAAGTGCTGCCGCCTATATAGCTGCCCCTGAACTTATGTTGCTGATTGTGTTATCAATGGTTAATTTATCTATTAAATATGGTCATTCCACCTGGTCGGCATTTAGTTATGCTTGTCAGGGATTAATTCTGTGTGGAGTTGTTCAAGACATTGAGTTAGGTTATAAATTTGGCAAATTAAGTTTAACTTTAGTAGAACAGTTAAATCCCAAGAGGGGTAAAGCGAGAGCATTAGAGGTATTGGGTGCTCACGTCATCCATTGGAAAGAACATTTCCGGGAAACACTACCAATTGTAAGTGAGGGCTATCGAAGTGGAGTGGAAACCGGAGAATTTGAATTTGCTGGTTATTGTGCATTTTTTGTCTGCGATCATTCATATTTTATCGGTCACGAACTGACAGAGCTAGAACAAAAGATGGCGACTTATGGTAACGCCATCCGTCAAATTAGACGAGAAAACCCTTTGAATTGGGTTGCAATATTTCGGCAGGCAGTCCTTAACTTACTGAGCCTGTCTGAAAATCCTAGCCATTTAATCGGTGATGCCTATAATGAGGAGCAATGGCTACCCCTCGCTATTCAAGCAAATGACCGATTAGGAATTCACTTACTTTATCTAAATAAACTTATCTTATCTTATCTGTTTGGTGAGGATGAGCAAGCCAGACAAAATGCTGTTCTAGCAGAACAGTATTTAGATGGTGTGACAGCAATGGTAGTTGTACCTCTATTCCATTTCTATGATTCTTTGGCGCATTTAGTTGTGTTTGCTGATGCTTCAAAGTTAGAAAAAGAGGTTTTGCTTAATCGGATTAATACCAACCAAGAAAAGATGCAAAAATGGGCGCATCATGCCCCCATGAACCACTTGCATAAATTTTATTTAGTCGAGGCAGAGAAAGCGCGAGTCTTGGATCAAGTAATTGAAGCGGAAGAATTTTATGAACAAGCTATTACTGGAGCTAGGGAAAACCAATATATCCAAGAAGAAGCATTAGCTTATGAGTTAGCTGCCAAGTTTTATCTAGCTCGTGGCAGACGAAAGATTGCCCAAACCTATATGAAAGAGGCACACTACGGCTATATGCGCTGGGGAGCTACAGCTAAAATCAAGGATTTAGAAGTTAAATACCCCCAGCTCCTGGCTAAATCATCGCCGGTGACTCGCATTACAGATACACGCAAAACAACTACCAGTACCACAACTGACAGTAAGTCAGCATCAGCGTTGGATTTAGCCACCGTTATGAAAGCCTCCCAAGCAATTTCCGGTGAAATTGTGCTGGATAAATTACTAGCGTCCTTGATGAAAATTCTCATCCAAAATGCAGGAGCACAATCAGGTTTCCTGATTTTATCCTCCCAGTCTCAATCAGGAAACAATAATGGAAACTGGGTAATTCAAGCATCAGGTTCAGTAGATGAAGAGCAGATGACTATACTGCAATCGATTGGCATAGACTCTGTAGAGCTATCTACTCAAATGTCCCTTCTCTCCCCTGGGATTGTTCACTATGTCATCCGCACTAAAGAAAACGTAGTCTTAAATGATGCCGTCCATACTGGACAATTTACCCAGGATAGTTACATTAAAACTAAACAACCCAAATCAATTCTGTGCATCCCCCTGCTTGATCGCACAAAACTTAGCGGTATCCTTTATCTAGAAAACAATCTTACCACTGACGCCTTTACTCCAGATAGAGTTGAACTACTCAAACTCCTATCCTCTCAAGTCGCTATTTCGATCGAAAATGCCCAACTCTACACCAACTTACAGCAGTTTAACGAGAACTTAGAGCAATTAGTCGAAGAGCGCACCACAGAACTGTCTCAAGCTCTAGACGACTTGAAAGCCACCCAAACAAAACTAGTAGAATCAGAAAAAATGGCATCATTAGGCGGTTTGGTAGCTGGTGTTGCCCATGAAATCAATACCCCAGTTGGCATTGGCATCACTGCTGCTTCTTTGTTAGCCGACAAAACTACAGTATTTTTCGAGTTGTATAAAAGCGGACAGATGAAACGCTCTCAACTCGAAAAGTTTCTCGATACCGCCATGCAGAGCAGTAGTATAATCTTGAGCAATCTCAATCGTGCTGCTGACTTAATCCAAAGTTTTAAACAGGTAGCGGTGGATCAGTCCAGCGAAAAACAACGCACATTTAAGCTCAAACAGTATCTATCTGAGGTATTAATTTCCCTGCAACCCAAACTGAGAACTACTCCTCATCAGTTAGAAATCAAAGGGGATAAGGCGATCGCACTCAACACTTACCCAGGCGCATTATCTCAAATTATCACCAATCTTGTCATGAACTCCCTCACCCATGCCTACTCCCCCGAAGATGCTGGACATCTGGTTTTTGACTTTAAACAAGAGGGTGAGCAGATTATCTTGATATATTCCGATGATGGTAAAGGCATTCCTCAGGAACACTTAAGCAAAATCTTTGAGCCCTTCTTCACCACAAAACGGGGTCAGGGAGGAAGCGGTTTGGGCTTACACATTGTTTACAACCTCGTTACCCAAAAACTCAATGCTACGATTGAATGTGTAAGTCAAGTGGATGCGGGTACGAAGTTTATTATTAAGTTGCCCAGTTAATTTAGCAAGTCGCCTTTCTCCTTGTGTAGTGCAGGCACTTGCCTGCTAGGGTGCGATATCCTACCTGGGTTGGTAGGATGAAACTGAAAACCCCTCCTGATAGGGGCTTTGTAGGCAGCTCAATAGGGTTGTCTAGTCTTTAATCAAAAGATATTTTGGATAAAGCCTTTAAGGGAGAATTTACCTATCTTACTAATAAAACAACAAAATTAACTCATAAATCACAATGTTAGAAGAGACGCAAAATCAGCCAAATAAGGAAAATGAAGATGAATTAATATTTGCTGATGAAGACGATGAAGAATTGTTTCTTTGCGAAGAAGATAATGAAGAATTGAGTTCTACAAATACCAAAAAAGATAATTTAATTTTTGCGGATAATAGTCCATTACCTCTATCCACAAAAAATACATGGAAAATTATAATGGTGGATGATGAAGCCGAAATTCATAAGGTCACCAAACTGGTACTGAATGACTTTATTTTTGAGAACAAATCCATAACTTTTATCAGCGCTTACTCCGGCGAAGAAGCCAAAGCCTTAATCGAACAACACCCGGATACTGCCCTAATTTTGCTCGATGTGGTCATGGAAACCGATGATGCAGGTCTGGAGGTAGTGAAATATATTCGGGAGGTCTTGAATAATTTAATAGTGCGGATTATTTTACGCACCGGTCAGCCCGGACAAGCCCCGGAAGATGTGGTAATTATTAACTACGATATTAATGACTATAAGACTAAAACTGAACTAACGACTCGCAAACTATTTACCGCCTTAATTACAGCATTGAGAGCATTTCGCGCTCTGACAAAGTTAGAAGAAAGTAGACGAAAATTGGCGCAAATTGTCCAAGCTTCAGCACGATTTGTTCCTCGTCAATTTTTGCACTTTCTGCACAAAGACAGTATCGTTGATGCCAAGCTCGGGGACTCAGTACAAGCAAAAATGTCTATTCTATTTGCCGACATTCGCTCCTTTACCAGCTTGTCAGAAACAATGTCTCCCCAAGAAAATTTTGATTTTATCAATTCCTACTTGCGTCAAGTGGGTCCAGTTGTCCGCCAGCATAATGGCTTTATTGATAAATATATTGGGGATGCGGTTATGGCTCTATTTCCAGAAACTCCCGATGATGCTATCACGGCTGCAATTGATATGCAAAAACAGGTAGCCGTTCATAATGAGTACCACAAAAATAGCAACTATTTACCTATTTCTATTGGTATTGGTATTCATACGGGTAATCTGATGTTAGGTATTATTGGGGAAGAGGAGCGGATGGAAAGTACCGTGATATCCGATGCGGTGAATCTAGCGTGTCGCTTGGAACAGTTAACTAAACTCTATGGAGCAGGTATCATCATTAGTGGGCAAACATTATCTCAACTTGATGACCCCCAAAAGTATACCTGCCGATTTCTTGACCGAGTGACGGTAAGAGGAAAACAGACTCCTGTGGCTGTATTTGAAATTTACGACAGCGATCCTCAGTTTCTTCAAGAACTCAAAGCCCAAACCAAAATCGACTTTGAACAGGGCGTTTGGCTCTATTACCAGGAGAAATTTCAGACAGCACAACAACACTTCGAGCGGGTTTTGCAAGTGAATGACGGCGATTTAGCCACTCGTCTTTATCTGGAACGCTGCGAACTATCTCAACAAACTGGATTAGCGCTGAAGTGGGAAGAAATTGACATTTTCCGGCAGAAAACATGAGACTCTAGCAGACCCTTGCTGGAGGTGTACTATCAAACATCTCCTATTCCTACGGTAGCGGTTGCAAAGGCACTAACCCACTTTTATACAACAAGCGCTGCGCTTCAAGGGTTTTGAGGATTTCAGCAAACTTTTCCCCAATAATAGGACGACTGTTATCTCTGGGATAAATCACTGCCAGAGGATATGCCAACGGATAAGTTTGGGTCACGAATGCCTTAACGTTAGGACCGTAACTGCCTTTAGCATTGCACAAGTCTGTACTCGGAGTTACAGGTAAGTTATTATTGAGAATCAGCGGTGTAATCGGCGGCTTATCTCCTTCGACTAAAGCCAGAGGATACACCGAACACTGACCCAAAATTTTACTGAGAGAATCAAAGCCAATCGCACCGATATCTCTGTCCTCAAAATCCCGAATCACTTCTCTAAGAGTGTCGAAGGTTTGAAGGCGGGTAATGGTTGGACGACTGGTGAAAACGCGGTTGCTGGGTCGGTTGCTTTGTTTAATTAAGTCTCTAAATGTCTCGATGCTGGCAGTATCTTTGAGAACCCGTTGCTCAAAGATTTCAATGGCTTCTTGGCTAGGGGGAATGTAAAGTTTAATGGGTAGGTTAGGACCTCCCAATTCCTGCCAATTGGAAATGCGATCGCTATAGAGTTGTCGCAGTGCCTCAAAGGTAATTTTCCCTTTCAAGGCTTGAGGTAGACTATTCTCTCGTCTAGCGTAGCTAAACGGCACAAAGACAACCAAACCGTCATGAGCAAAGTTTTCATGAGCGAGGTTGAAGCTCAAGCGCTCCGTAAGACTAGCGATCGCAAATTCTGCCTCTTCCGAACGAATGTCTGCAATTGCCTCTGTCCACGAAGGTTGCGGTTTATAAATTAACTCTAACTTCGGTTGACGTTCGAGGATTTCAGCTTCCAGCGTCGTTCCCTTGGCAATCAAATTTTCCCGTTGCAGCACGTAATCCCAAGGACCGTATCGTTCCGCTGTGTAGGTAAAGTTTCCAGGGGGAATACCTGATACCTGCTCAATACAGCAAGGTAAGGAATCAGCAACCACGGCACCTCTGGGTTCGTTCCTGGCAAAAAGCCACCAAAGTAGTATCCCCAGTAACACCAATCCCAAAACACCCAAAAGCCACCAGGGGAACTGAAAACGACGTTTCTTCGTTTCGTCTTCCTCCGGAACTCCTTCTAGGGGCAGCCATTGGATTTCGGGTTCTGGCGGCAGTTTCAATAAGGCGCGACGGGCAATTTCAGCGCTCTCAAAGGAGGTCATACCCAGACCCATCAGCGATAGGATATAGTCTTTAAACGCTGGGTGGATGGGAGTCCAATGTTCCTTGACTCTGGGATTAAACCACTGACCGTTCGTTGAGTTGTAAGTACCCCCTGCTAAAAGGTAAAAAGCCGTATAGCCTAAATCTTGTAAATCTTTAGCAGGGGAGGAAAGGGGGCGTTGCACGAGCGGGGGGTCAAATCGACCTTCCCACAGGATCAGGTCGCACAGGTAGATGAAAAATCCCTGGAAACTGGGGACAAGTAGCAGGCTATCGAGGCTGAGATTGCCGTCGGTTAGTCCCTCTTGGACTAAACCCGAACGCAGTCGGTATTTTTGATCGTGCAGAAATTCCAGGCTTTGCAGGACTTGGTTGAGGACGGTTCGCACTTGGGCGCTAGTCATGGCTCCCGTTTCTGCGATATAACTGGCGAGGGTAGGATAGGCGTCTATATTACCTTTCGTGACCAAGTAGCAGCGTTCTTGCCGGGCATCTGCGATCGCATCCCACACCGGAATCAGACGAACGTCCTGAACTCGACCATCGGCTAAGGTGACACCTGCCAGATTGAGAAAGGCTTCTTTGCGCTGACGGGCTTCCTGTAAGTTAAAGATCCGTTCGGGTAACAAGTATTCTTTAATAAAAACAGGTTGGCGGTCTGGCAGTCGTATCCCTTGGTACAGGCGACCCCTACCCCGATGTTTTAAGAAGGCTTCCACTTGATAGGTGCCTCGATTGCCCCGAATCTTCGCTGCCGGTGGCAGTAGGGCAGGAAAACCGCATTTGATACAATATTTGGCGGTAGGTTCTTCTAGTAGAGTCTGTTGAGTCCATTCACAGGCAAAGGGGTTGTCCTGCACACATCGGTACTCTGGGTAGAGAGATTTAACTCGTTGGGGGAGGGCTATACCTGCGGCGACTCCGCCCTCAACTTCAGCTAAATCTTGTAACGCTGGTTTGCTAGGTGGGCTAAAAACTCTTTCCTTAAGTTGCTCAACACTAGGGGGACGTAGGTCAAGTTCTTCTTGCAGAAAGGGGACTAGCCAGAGGAGGCGAGCGGGTACGAACCGCACCACTCCAGTCCGCAAGCGACCTTGGAAGGCTTTTATCCCATGAAAAAAGCGACTGCCTTCTACACTGGTAACTTGTTTAGTTAATCGTCCTAGGAACCCTCGTCTATCTTTTTTTGCCATGACCCAAGCTTCTCCCAAGCTGTTTAAATAGAGCAATAGCCGTTTTCAACTGAGCTGTTCAAGATTAGGGGAAAGGGAAAAGAAACAATAAAACCAATCCTTCTCTTTTGTGGAAAAGGACTATCTCATCCCATTGAAGAATGTTATAATTGCTATCCTGTTATTGTGTTAGTTTAGTTGATATTCGAGGGACTCCGCAGGAAATTTAACAATACTTGCGGGAATTCTCTCCAGAAAAAGCGATGAGTTTGCTAGGGTAGAATTATTTCATCCTGTAGGAGTTAACTTAGATGGCAAAGGATCACGTTGCTAAACTTTTCAGAGATGCCAAAACTAATCCTTCTTTAAAAGAGGAACTGAGATCTGCCCCTAACGTAGAAACGTTTGTCGAGATGGCTCGAGAGCGTGGCTATGACTTCACCCTTGAAGAATGGAAAGAAATGACTGGCTTTTCCGTTCAAGAACTAGAAGGAAAACTGTCGGAAATTCCTGGTATTTGAGTCAATGCCCGATTTCTTTAATCAAGTTTTCTAAGTAAGTCTGGGCTTTTTCTGGCGACATAAGCAGAACTTGCCCTTGACGCAAAATCTCGTACTTACCGCCATGATATCCATGACCTATAATTAGTCCTAAACTAATGGCTTGATTGCCGAGTTGGGTCAACTTGTTGATGCTAAAGGATTCGATTTCTTGATTGAGGCGCTGCCTTAGTCGTTCTTCTTCATCCATAATTCTGACTCCTAGTTTGTTATTTGATAGATACCCTGGGACCTACATACTGATTGAACGTTGGGCTGTCAGGTTCGGTATCAACGATGAGCTGAGTTTCTGCACCATCGACCTGCAAGCGCACCAAATACCGTCCTGGCTGCACACCTTTAATAGGTACAGTAACCCAAATACCATCGGTTCGGCGTGGTGCTGCCTCAAACAGATAAGCGCTTGGATTGTCTGCCGACAGTTCATTCAATGCTAAAAGCACGCGCTGCTTCTTGCTAATCGGCAGGTTCAAGCGCACCCGCACGTCGGCAAGTCGGAAATCTTCGTCCTCACTCACCTGCCGTTTTGAGACACTGACTTTAGTAATAGTTGGACGTATTACAAAAGGGGCGACATTCGATTGAATGTTAGCAACGATAGTTTGCTCTGCGCTGGAGGGTTGTCTTTGATTGCCGTTAGAACTTGCCCCATTGACTCTAGCTCCGTTATTGGCGCTAGATACCAAAGATTTGGGGATGGGGTGAACCACCTGTAAGCTTTGCATCCCAGCTCGTAGCGCTTCCTTGGGTAACGAGGAAAGGGGTAAGACAATTTGAGTATCACTGACTTCGGTGGGTGTGAGTTGTGTCTCGTCGATCCACACCTGGATGATATCGTTTTTTAAATGCCTGCCTTGAATCAAGAGGATGCTATCTGCCAAAATCGGCTCTAAGTGACCAGCCTGGGAGATGATCCGATCAATTTTCGGCTGGTTGTGAAAAGGAACCAAACCATCCAAAGAACGAGCGCGTATAGGCAAGGCTTTCTTGGCTGGCTGTTCTCCTTCAATCATGACTACCCTAGCCCGATATGCCACGGAAAGAAGGTAGGGGGTTTGGAAGAAGACAGACCAGGCTTTGGATAAATCTTCTAAGGATAGATCGAGGGGCCAAAGGGTTAGCTCTTCCATCTGATCGCCCAGGTCAGACTCTATCAAATAGGTGTAGTTGGAATCAGCAAGGGTGTCCCGAACTGCCTCTTTTTTCAAGCTGCGCCAGTCGTTGAGGGTACCCATCGCGCTACCCATCAGCCGTTGCGGTTCTAACTCAAGCTCATTGCCGTAGAAACTGAGCATATAATGCAAATCTAGAGCAGTTCGCGATTTCTTTGCTGAGTGTGCCATGCGACTGCGAGCTTGCACTTCAGCCTGCTGACGCCATAGGTGATTGATATTGACTTGGTAAAGATAGATATTAATACCCGTTTGGGGTGTGGCAGTTCCCACTTCGTTGGGTCGAACGGTTGTCACCCGCGAGCCTTCAACATCAGCCTGTATGGATGACTGTAAGATTCGTTGCAGTGTTGCCGTTACGGTAGCAATGGCTAAATGGTTGCTCATACTAGCAAATTATGAATTATAAATTATGAATTATGAATTATGAAGTTAAAGTCCATGACAGTCTGGAAATAGCTTACCCGATCCGCAGGGGCAGGGGCGATCGCTAACACCTTGGGTAAAAATTGGGTTGAATGAGGGCAGGTTGTCAAAATAACCGACTGGAGGAGAAGTATCGGTTAAAATTTGAGCCTGATCAAAATGGGGTATACAGTCCGCCAAGTCATCACCTAGTTTGACCTGAAGCGCTTTTTCTAATAGAGGAAAAGCGAATTGATGAGAGTCTTGCAGAGCTTGGGTTCGGGCAATGAGTTCGGATTTGTCGAGCGGACTGCCATTGGTGGCAATGACTACCGCATTACCGACGTCTAATGAACATAAATAAATACAGTCAAATACACTTTGGAGGGTTTTCAGTTTGTGGGCATAAAATGGCTCTCTTTGAAACAAATCGACAGCAACTACACCGTTGTCTGATAGGTGGGTTTGGCAGAGTTCATAAAATTCTCGCGTTGCTAGGCGATAGGGTGTATAGCCATTGCCTAAAATAACATCGGTTAAAATTATATCGTAACGAACGTTTTGTTCTTGTCTGGCAAGATATTCCCGTCCATCTTGGATTATTAGCTTCAGACGCTCATCGAATTGCACACCAAAAAACTGAGTGGCAATTTCAATTAAGGTTGGATCGATGTCCGTACATTCAATAAAAGCTTCGGAAAAATAATGGTGCAACACCAATGGAATTCTGCCACCACCAAACCCAGCTAAGTAAATTCGCTCAGGTTCATTCTGCCAGACTAAGCTTAATAGCATGGCTTGGCTATAAGGAGAAATTAAATTGAGGGGGTTGTTGAGATCGAGTTGAGACTGTACCAAATCTGAAGTTAAACCCTCTCGGTCAATCAATGCCATCCGCAGGAGGGATTGCTTTTTTTCTACTGTAACGAAGTGGATACCAGAGGGTTGAAATAGTAGACTTCCTTCGGGTTTATTTTTTAACCATTGGAGTCGCTTATCAATGGCTGCCTTATTCCTTGCTAGCCATAGGTTTTTATAAGTCATTAGTCAGAGTGCATTAGTTGACGCGGATGACTGACGTGCATGGGTGTCAACGTGTCAGTTTACCAATTTCTTCCACCCAGCGCTGCCGTTCTGCGTGTTCTAGGTTCAGGATATCGTCTAACGACCAGTGGAAATAAAAGGCAATTAAGGCTACCTCTTGGTACAGTTGCTCCAAGGGGTAGCCTAGAATTCCCCCTGGGGAGAAAGCCTCCCATTTTGTTGATTAATGTGATTTAAAAAACCTTGCAAGTAAACCAAGTCAATCAAGAAAAGTTGCTCCAGCAGTTGCGGGGTAACTGAGGATAGAGTGCCGAGGTGAGTAATAACTTGTGATAAATTGACTAAAATTCTATAATAAGGGTCTGCTCTAACGCGCGGATCTTTCTGAACTAGGATTTCATCGTTTCCCGTAGCCAGTCGCATCATGCCTTGGCGATGAATATCTCCACTCCTATCGACTAAGCCTTTCGGGAGAATAAATTCAAACTCCGTGTAATCCATCAAAAAATTATGAATTATGAATTATGAAATCTCGATAACAATAAAGCCTTGACATTATTACTGTCTTTTTATCTTTCATTCAGGGTAATCAGAGGGTACAGGTAGAGTTTGAGATTGCTGCACAGTGGCTTGTATCCCATTATTATTGGGTTCAAGCTCGTTAATCTGGCGATAAAATTTCTGAAGATAATTGAGGTCGCAGGCAAAGAGATTTTCTATTACGGTGGGTGTGACTTCATCTAAAGCACCCAAACGAGTAATCACCCGCGAGAGGATAATCACGGTAGCATAAGCAGGATTAGATTTCACGCGGGGGTCACGCATTGGCACAATCTCATCAATTGCCCGTGCCAACCGCATCACGCCTTTGCGGTGTATATTTCCATCCCCGTCAAGATAGCCTTTGGGAAGGGCAAACTCAAATTCCGTTTGAATCATGAGCCAGCTTTAATTCGTATTAATTCCTCAATTGCCACTTCAACTTCCTCAATTTCATATCCTTCCCCTTCAATACTGAGATCAGAAATTGTATAGCTAACGGGCCAAGCGCCTTTGAATTCAAATCGAAACTTTTCTTTGGCTGAGGTGTCATAAAGAATTAAAGCCCCATTTCGCCGTTGTTCAGCCCAATTCGCTCCTTCCTGGACAGAATTGAGCCAGTTCCACAGGGTCATTGAAACATTCAGACCTCGTTTCAAAGTTAGATTAGTGTAGGTAATATTGCCGGGAACTTTAGTGCGAACAACTCGACCGTGGGGAGCGCTACCATTTTTACCCCACTTCTGGGGTGTTACCTCACACACTTCAATCGTATCCTGGGTCGCTTTAAAGCCACTACACTCTTTAAAAAGAGCATCTACCGAATCGTTACTCCCATCAAGACTCAGTTCTAGAAAATAGCGAGTTGGTGTGAGAAGTTCTGCTTCTGCCATAACTCACCTCCTTGGCAACTCAGGTAATTGTGACTGGAAAAAACACTGCCTGGTGACTTCAATCGCCGAGAATCTCACCTAGGCAGTTTCCTTGGAAAACTCGCTGGCACTTGTTATTCAAAAATTACCTAACTAAATTTTCCGTAACAGCTTGGTGAATCCACACTCCACTATATCCATAGCCATCTCACCTGGCTTATCTACTCCCAATTGATCGGTCTGAGTCAAATTGGTAGGAAAAAGATCTTGGATCTCATACTCGGCTCCAACGTTTCCATTCCCATCGTAAACAAAGAGCGTTGCTGTATAACGTTTTTCTCTCGACTTGCTTGCTCCTCCAGAAAACGAGGTAGCATGGCACTCTTTGTACCAATCTGTTATTTTCTGTTGAGACCCTTCGTTACCGGCGGGACAGTGGAAGGTAATGGCAGAACCATACTCGACACCCCCTGGAGTCGCGTGGGTTTGAGTCCTGCCATCCTTCATACAGCCAATAGCTGCGCTAGCCGCCGCCGCTTTCATTTCAATTTTCAGACCTGAACACTTCTGGATGACCAAATCTGGGATTTGATCAATGTCCAAGTAAAACATGGAATCCTGGTTATATTCAATGTCCGCCATGGGTCAACTCCTAGTTTATTTTTTAGAGGTTACTGGTATCAATGCGTAAACTTGCTACATAACGCGGGTCATGTTTTCACAAGTGATTGTCCAAGTTTCTTCGAGGGGCTTATTACTTTCTACCGATAATTCGGCAAGGCTGTAACTAGAGGGCCAAGCTTCTTTGATATCCCATTGGGCTACCAGTTCATCATCATGGTCGTAGCAAAAGATACTGCCTGTTTTTTTGCTGTCTTTCCATTTTCCATTTCCTCCATCTGAAGGAGGAAGGCAGTCTTGGAACCATTTCCACATCACCACACTGGCACTAGTGGCACTTGGACTAGAAATGGATACTGCCTCGAATGTTGAGATTTCTTCAAAGCCAGCCGAGTTAATCTGCCTGTACGACTTCCCATCCTTACCAGAGCCTAGAGGAGCTGATTCTCCCGACACTTTGGGTTTGTTGGGTACAATCTTAACGCTTTTAAACACGAGTTCGCCTAGACCATCGATATCTAAAGCAAAACTACTAGGGGCAAGTGGTTTTAATAAGTCAGCCATATTTTTAACTCCTTGTTGTCTATAATCAACCTTTTGTTTTTGGTCAGTTGCTTGTAGAACTTAACGAATTGACACAACAATTAACAGATGATCTACCTTCCTAGGCTTAGAGAACACTGTTATAGCATAAATTCCCACCTAAAACATTTAAAAAATGTCAAGAAGCAATCCGGTTAGGTATTAGGCAAACTATAAGTTGAATGAAGCCCTATCACAGTCTTCTCTAACACCTAGATCCTGACCATGATTTATCCCAGCTTGGTCAGGGCGAGATTACCCCGCCCCAACAAATGAGTTTAACCTATTGGTTTGGTGCCCACTGACTAATGCGGAAGATTACAAATTCAGCCGGACGGACTGGGCAGACGCCGACTTCTACATAGAGGCGACCGAGCATAATCGTCTCATGGGTGTTGAGTTCGGCATCGCACTTGACGTAAAACGATTCGGACGGCGACCCCCCGAACAAGGCACCTTCACGCCACAGCCGTTCCAGGAAATTGCTAACCGTGCGGCGCACCCGCGCCCATAAAACATAATCGTTTGGCTCAAACACCACCCACTGGGTGCCAATTTCAATCGATTTCTCGATGTAACTCAGTAAACGGCGGACACTGATATAGCGCCACTGCACGTTATCCGGTTCCACCAAGGTACGAGCGCCCCAAACCTTATAGCCTCGGTTGTAATTAGCGAAGTTACGAATACAGTTGATACCCTTCGGGTTCAACAGTTCTTGCTCCCGCATATTGGTGTCATACGCCAGACCGATTACGCCACGCGGAGTTTCATTAGCTGGTGCTTTAAACACACCCCGTGTCTCATCTGTGCGACACCAAATTCCCATCATGTGACCGCAGGGCGGCACATAAATCGGGCGTCCACCATTGCGGGGATTTGCTACTTTAATCCAAGGATAGTAAAGCGCTCCGAACATAGAACGGCGATTGAATTGTTTCAACCAGGCATCCACATCCTGGGGCTTTTGTTGTTCTGGGGAAACAGGGTTATCGCCTTTGCTCGGCTTGACAGGGGGTGAGTCGAGGACTGCCATGCGGTAAGCAGGTCCTGGGAAGGAATTTTCGCACATACTCAGCATCATTTCCATGACACCATGAACCTGCTCTAAGCTCATTAAACCTTCCTGATAAACCTTCATCAGGTCAGGACAAGCAATCATGGCGACTTCATCAATTTCAAAAATCCCCTGAGTCCCCGTGCGGTCATCCCGTTGTCCTTGCAAGTCCCGTGCAAAGTGCTCTGGATCAGAAATGTAGGGCGGCGGAGCAATTTCATACATCCCTGGCATCGGTCGCCGTGAAAGAGGCTGTCCGCTTTGAGAGAGGTCAGCTATCTGGATAAATTCAGAGCTATCAAGTGCCGTAACTACATACTCAGCCACCTGGGTATCCACTTCCGGATTCATCGTCAGGTGGTCGTATCGGTCGAGAACCTCTTCACCTCGAACCACAACCACGTTAAAGAATTCGCCGCTGTTGTAAGGGGGTTCGGCATCTTCGGGAGCATCTTCTGGCAGAGGTTTCGGCGTACTTTCCTCAATCACCACCCGCAGGCGCGGCTCGTCGGCACTTGGCAGTGTTAAAGCGCCACCTTCTTCTGACTGTGCTGGCTTGAGGGTAAATTGCAAGGATGGACGGTTGCCCGACGTTAAAATCTTGGTGCCAGTTTGCTCTACCGGCGGCGGCTCTGAACCGGGTAATTTAGTTCCAATACTAGTCACCCAACAGCGACCACCGCCATTCAAAAACCAGCCTTGAACAGAAAAGGGTAAGTAGGCATTGAAGTCAGTGAACCCATCCGAACCCTCTTTGCCAAAATACTCTAAGTATTGACCCCAATTGGTAATCAGCATGGGTTTAAATACTTCGGCGTCACCGCGTACATCTTCGGTGAAACCAATAAACCCAGCAACACTCATACTGATACCATCAATTGGGCGACTGCCACGGTCTACTTCTTCAACGTAGACACCCGGTGCAAAATAATCCAGTGGCATAGCTTAGTCTTCCTCCATTTAGTATTTAAATAGGAAACAGTAAGGCAATCTATAAGGCAATCTATAAGCCTCCTACTCCGTTGAGGTCAGTGAAATTTTCTGAGACATAAGCGGTTCTCTGTGTCGGCTGAAAGGAACAGTTACTGTCACGTACAAAGCTGGACGGAAGGGAACCTCTAGTGCATTCCACAATGCTACTGCGTCTATCAGCCTACTCGTAGAAACCTCGATCGGCAACATCCCATAACCGCGCAGTGCAGGAGCGAGTAGTCCTTCTGGTAGCAAGGGGTGACACAGGAGCAGTGTCAATGCCTCTGAAAACGGATATTGCTCACCTAAAGCAGTATAATCCCAACAGGTTACTACAAACGATACGTCAAACCAAAGGGGGGAATTATTACGATTAGTAAGCGTCTCTGTCTTTTGGGAAGTTTGTTGCATCTGCTTGTTTTCCCCAATGTCATAGCAGTATAGATTTAGGCTGGATGAGTAAAAATACTGGGTCAGCCAAGGGGAGCTTTAGCCAAAGCAGTTAAGTGCAACCCCATCATATCTTGCCCACTTAGATAGATTAGACAGGCTTATTCCCGCTATTTATTAGACTTTAGTCGAAACTCTTTCTAGAAATCTACCGTTCGTTTATTAAACTTTGAAAAATCTTAATTAAAGTTAAAGAATAAAGGGGATTTGCTTGTTTGACTCCTGATTGATTGTGCTAATTTTACCGATTGTAACGAATTAGCCATCTAGTCAATAGTTTTCGCTGCGTCGAGAGTGATCGGTATGCTAGAATCAGTGGTCATCATTCCTCTTGTTCGTAAGTTCTGCTTGCGATTAAATGGAGTTACAAAAAGTAAAATTGTTTTGTGGATAATAACCCAAGCAAACTTAACATTATTTAACAAAAACTCAAAAAAAATACAGGTATTTTATCAAGTCTACCTTTTTAACTTATGGGTAGCGAGTAATCGAATAAAGCTTCATTTGAATAAAAGCATAAAACGCAATTAGAGGGTTCTCATCATGTCACAACTGGTCAAAGCTCAACTGATTTCTACAGATGGTGGGGGAACCATCGAGTTTATGTTCAACCCCAACCAGTTGGCATTCACCCAGCAAATTAATTTGACCAAAGATAGAGGAGCACGAACTGGTAGAGGACTTCCCAAAGTCAACTTCGCCTATCCAGAACCCGTTACCCTTAGCATTAATGACATTATCTTTGATACTTACGAAAAAGGTACAAATGTCATCAAGCATATCCAGCAATTTGAAAAAGCCGTTAATTTTGCTGAGTCAGGGGAAGGCAAAGAAAAGCGTCCACCCACTTACGTGTTTACCTGGGGGTCTCAGAAGTATATTCGTTGCTTTATCACTAACCTTAGTTACAACCTGATTTTATTTTTGCCCGATGGTATGCCAGTACGAGCTAAAGTCAACCTGACCTTAGAAGAAATCGATGAATCTATCTCTCAACCTGCTATGGGGACTCCTCAGTCTAACGCTACACAACGTCAACAAGATAGTTTGCAAAATCGCAAGGCAGTTCTAAAACCCACTTCTGTTTCTGGTGCGCCGACTCCCGCATCGACACCAGGAGCAACCTCTGCTACAACGGACAATACAACCAGCTCCTAGTTCAGTATCTCAAGCGGTACAACAGATACCTGGACAACCCCAAGATGGAGGTGCTTCAACATAGAGTATTGTTCAGCGATCGCACCTAAAAATTGGCAGCCATTAGCTGTAATCAACAAGATGTAATGATGACTTAATCTCCCCTACCCACCTATTGCACTTTAGAGGTCGATATGCCCCCAGTCACCTATGTAGCCGAGCCAATTTTAGACATTGATGGTCAGTTAGCGTCCAAAGCCTTACTGGACGACATTCTGGAAATTGCTGTAGACGAAAGCCTCCATCTCCCAGGAATGTTTACATTAGTCATCAAAAATGATTACTCGCCAGGGCGTACAGAAGACCTGATGTGGCGGCACGCCGGCTTATTCGAGATTGGTACATCGATTAAAATTGGTTTCAGTTCTAGCACAACAGAAGCCCAGGAATTTGAGGAGGAGGATCGGGGTTACGTCATTCAAGGGGAAATTACAGCAATGGAATGTAACTTCACCAGCGACTCCCAGGCACCAATGATTATTCGTGGTTATGATATCTCCCATCGTCTCTGGCGAGGACACTACAATCGATCCTTCCAGAACATGACAGATACTGATATTGTTAATAAAATTGCTGGGGAAGTCGGAATACCCACAGGTAAGATTGATCAGACAGGCGGACCTTATGGATATGGGGATATCAATGGGTCTAATGGTTACGTTTTTCAAGAAAATCAGACAAATTTAGAATTTTTGAGAGAACGGGCAGCTCGAAATGGCTTTGAGCTATTTGTTCAGGATGGCAAGCTAAACTTCCGCAAACCCAACGTTGATGAGTCTTTGGAACTGAAGTGGTTGAAAGAAGTACACAGTTTCCAGGTGAGAGTCAGCAGTGCCGAACAGATGAGTGATGTTGAGATACGGGGGTGGGACTATAGCCAGAAGCAACCCATTGTAGAGACAGCAAGTAACGGACAGGTATTTACAACTACAGATTATGGTAAAGGCTCTCAGACCAGTACTAGCTTTAAAGGAAAACCGCCTACGCCGAAGCTGATAGTGGTAGACCAGCCCGTTTTCAATGCCCCAGAAGCCAAAACCATGGCTCAAGCTGCCTGCAATGAGTTAGTAGGAGAATTTGTCCAGGCTGATGCTACAGCACAGGGAAATCCTAAGGTTCGACCTGGGCGAGTCGTGAAACTCAAAGATCTGGGTAAGTACAGTGGTGAATACTATGTCACCGAAACTCGTCATCTATTCAATGAACGAGTTTACACCACAGAATTTACCGTGCGGGGCTTGCGGGGCGATAATTTACCACCCATCCTGTCCCACAAAGCTCCCTTCCAGCCTGGACAAACTCTGTTAGTCGGCATTGTCACGGATAACAATGACCCCAATGGATGGGGACGAGTCAGAGTCAAATTTCCGACCCTTACGGAGGAACACGCTAGCTACTGGGCACGAGTAGTGGCAACAGGTGCAGGTTCAAGTCGAGGCTTGGACTGTTTGCCAGAAATTAATGATGAAGTGTTAGTCGCCTTTGAACATGGGGATATTCATCATCCTTATGTGATTGGTGGGGTTTGGAATGGTAAGGATAAACCCCCCGAACCCGTGACTAATACCGTCATGGATGGCAAGGTGAGACTCCGGACGTTGAAAACTCGCACGGGTCATACATTACAGTTTGTAGAAGAGGATAAAGGAGGGAGTAAAAAAGGAGTTTATCTGGATACGGTATATGATCATCATTTATATCTGAATGATACTGAGCAATTTATTGAAGCGAAAACTAAAAATGGTCATTACCTACGCTTAGACGATAAAAACAAAAAGGCAGAAGTCAAAAGTCAAGGAGGTCTTTATGTCCTCTTAGATGATGGTGGAAAAAAGATTGAAATTAAAAGTGGTGTAGCAACAATTACGATGAAACAAACAACGGGAGAAATTAATATCAGAGCTGGAACCAAACTCACTATAGACGCTGGGCAAATCGACATCACAGCCCCAGGCATTGTTAACGTTAAAGGTTCATTAATCAAGCTGAATTAGATCAACCATTAAGATCAAAAAGGAGCAAAGTCATGGGACAACCCGCAGCTAGAGTTGCTGACCCTGTAGCCCATCTCCCGCCTACATTAACACCGGGACCGGGTAGCCTCAATGTATTAATTGGCGGGAAACCAGCTTGGAGAGGCGTACCTGCCGCTTCTGCCGCTGTTCTCCAGTCTGCCAAAAAAGCCTCTGACGCCATCATTCAAACAGCAGTGGCAGCTTCCACCGCCGCCGCTGGTACGCCAGGAGCTCCTGTTGCTAAGGCAGCCGAGGAAGCAACCAAAGCGACGATGGCTGGAGTAATGGGTAGTCTCATTTCAAGTATGGCAAGTGCTGGAGCGGCGGCGGGCGCAGCGGCTGGAGGCATTGGGGCTACGGTGGATATCCATATCTGCACAACACCACTGCCTATCCCTCCCCATGGACCGGGTGTAGTCATTGACGGTAGCACCTCGGTGTTAATTAATGGACTGCCTGCTTGTTTCATGGGCAACACGGTTTTAGAAGCCTTAGGTCCACCGAATAAAATTAGTATGGGCTGTCCTACTGTTTTAATTGGCAGTGGACCAGCAGTTAGTGTATCTGTAGATACCAGCGCCATGACAGCTCAGATGGAAGCTCAAGCTAGTCAAGCTGCCTCAGAAGCCAAGAAAAAAGCCGAAGAGGAACAGAAAAAGAAAGAGTAAAGCTAATGGACTTGACTTTTGGCGAATAGTTCTAATTTTTGAAACTTTTGTAAGGTAACGGCTATACTGCCGACCAAATCTCTAGAGATGGCAGACATTACCAATAACCAGCATCGACCTCACCTAGGGATGGGACTGACATTCCCGTTACGGGTGAACTTACAGGGTAGCCCCCAACTGAGTTCCGACATCCGGAACATCGAAGAGTCGATTGGCATTATTCTTGGCACCAAACTGGGCGAACGGGTGTACCGACCCAATTTTGGATCGCGCCTGTTTGAACTTTCCTTTGCGCCGATGAACACCCAAACCCTATTGCTGATTCGGTTATATGTCGAGGAAGCCTTAAAAATGTGGGAACCTCGTATTACTCTAGATGGGGTGTATACAGAGCCAGACCCAGTTCGCGCTAGAGTAGATATCATCATTGAATATCACCCTAAAGACGCTCACGATTCCCGCAGTTTGGTTCATCCGTTCTATCTACAGCCGTCTGGGGAATAGTTAGTCATTGGTCATTCGTCATTAGTCAAACATTTGTTACATCTGTTATCAAATCCGCTGCCACATTAGCCATTAGCTTTTCACTAAAGAATAAATGACAAAGGACAAAGGACAAAGGATAAATGACAACTAATCCCTATGGAATTTGATTTCTTACCCAAGCTACCCAAATCTAATCTGGACGATCGCACGTTTCAAGAGTTAGTGGAAGAATGTATTTTGCGCATTCCCCGCTACTGTCCAGAGTGGACGAACTACAACCCCAGCGATCCAGGCATTACCCTAATTGAACTCTTTGCTTGGCTAACCGATCAAATGTTGCTGCGGTTCAATCAGGTGCCGCGCCGCAACTACGTTACCTTTCTAGAATTGCTGGGAATTCGCCTACAAGCCCCCACACCCGCTCAAACTCAACAGACGTTCTACCTCAGCGCGACTCTCCCAGAAGCTTACACCATTCCTGCGGGTACGGAAGTGGCGACAATCCGCACCGAAAGCGAAGATGCTATTATTTTCAGCACCGATCGCCCCTTGGTTATTGCTCAACCCAGTATCCGACATTTCCTAACGGCTGAAACGGCAGACGAACAACCTCAAGTTCTGCGCGATCGCTTTGTTGGCACTTGGACGCAGCAACCCACTGGCGAGTGGGAAGGCTTAGAAATCCCCTGCTTTAACGAGCAACCCGAACCCGGTAACTGCTTTTATGTGGTATTTGACCTTGAGCAACCCGTTGAAGGCAACGTCATTGCCATCTCATTGAAAGGAGAAGCCGCAACCTCTACCGGTATCAATCCCGAAATTCCACCTCGTCGCTGGGAAGCTTGGAATGGTCTGTCTTGGGAACCCATTCTCCTGCAAGAAACAGACGACGGCACCAAGGGATTCAGTTTTAGCGAACTCGTCCGTCAAGGCGGCGATCCCTTGCAAGGCGCAGATATAGTCTTACATTTACCCCTGCGCTGGCCCGTGACTCAATTCCTCACCTATCAGGGACGTTGGCTGCGCTGTACCTACATTCATACCCAACTCAACCAACCCGGTTACATTCGTTCACCCCGATTCGTCGGTCTGGATGCCCGTTCCATTGGCGGTACTGTAGAAGTCACCCAATGCACCACGATTCGGAATGAAATTCTGGGACAGAGTGACGGTACACCGGGTCAAACCTTTGAGTTACAAGGGACAGGAATTTTACCTCGGCGGGAAGACGAACACCTTTTGATTACCCCCCCTGGAGGACTTCCACAAATCTGGCAAGAAGTCAATGATTTTGCTGATTCTGGTCCCGAAGACCTGCATTACACCATCGATGCCATTACCGGCACCGTTCAGTTTGGTCCCCTGCTCAGAGAACCTACTCAACTGAGTGAGCAAACGCGATGGCGCAGCTACTCCCAAGGACTCTCCACAGAGATGGTCAGTCTGTCTAATGGTAGGAGCGGTATGTTAGAGCGACTCGATGCAGCCGCTGTGCAATCAAAGGAGCGCCAATATGGAGCCGTACCACCCAGAGGAGCCACCCTGCAAATGGTTTCTTACCGGATCGGCGGCGGACGACAAGGCAACGTCCAGAGCGGAACCCTTCGGATTTTAAAATCAGCCGTTCCCTATGTGGCAAATGTCATCAACCACATCCCCGCCCGTAACGGAGCCGATGCTGAATCTCTAGAAGAAGCGGCTATTCGAGTACCACAACTACTGCGTACTCGCGATCGCGCTGTTACCCCCGAAGACTTTGAATACCTAACCCTACAAGCCGCCGGAGGAGGTATAGCCCGCGTCCTATGCTTGCCTCCGATCAGAAAGGAACAAGCTGGTCGAGTGCGGCTACTTTTAGTTCCCCAAACGAATACCGACGGAATTGAACAGGGTGAAGGTATCGATCCCGATGGGCTAGCTCTCACTCCTCAACTCACCGACCGAGTTCTAACCTACCTAGACGAACGACGGTTACTGGGAGTCGAAGTGCTTTGCAACCAACCTGAATACGTTGGCGTAGCTGTTCAGACCGAGGTCGCTTTAGACCCAGCGTACAACAACCCCCGTGCGCAACAGGACATTCTTGTTAAACTGCAAAGTGCCCTCTACCGTTTCCTCAATCCCCTCACCGGCGGTCCAGATAGAAATGGCTGGCCCTTCGGACGACCTGTTTATTCGTCAGATATAGTCACCCTATTACAAAGCGTTGTTGGTGTACGGTATTTGGGGACAGTGCAGTTATTTGAACTGCGGTATCAGGGACAAACTTGGACGCGGAACCTGCCCCGAGAACCTGTCATTGACCCCGGTCCTTTAGGACTCATCTGTTCGTGGCATAACAGTCGATTACGTTCTGGTCATGTCATCAACTTGCTGTGAAAACCGGGTTCTAATTTTGAATTTTAAACCTTAACTTTTAAATGACCCAAGCTCGTGACATCCTACCCTTACGCCTGCAACTGACAGCCATGCAGTTGCCAGAGGTAGCCCCTCAGGAAATCGGCAGGACTAGCGAACCCCAATCCGCTCTGGCGAGGCTAGCATCGACGGCGACTGACAGCAGGGGATGCTATCTGACCCTTTACCCTGGAGAACCCGCTGAAATTCTCGTTCAGCTTGAAAACCAGGGAAACCAAACCCTGCACTTGGATATTCAAATTAAGGGAGACTTTCCCAGCCAGTGGTATCGTCTCGGAATGGAAGGACGCGAACTTCCTCCTAGAGGGCGGATGGAGGCTGTCGTTCGCTTTTACCTAATGGCAGATTTTTTCGAGTCCAATGACGATTGGCAGTCGAGTCAGTCCCATCGGCTAGATTATCGCGGTCAAATTTACGTCCACTACTCCCAACCGCAAATGGGAGGGCAGCAAATCGAGTCGGCGACCTTTAACCTCTACGTCCGTCCCCGCAGCCTCTATGTGAATTTTTTGCCCGAACTCTATCGGGAGGTAGACTTTATCAGTCGCTTGCTCAAAATTTTTGAGCAGACCTTTGAACCCACTGTCCAGGCAATGGACGCTATGTGGGCTTACCTAGACCCTTTGATGACACCAGAGGCATTACTGCCTTTTCTGTCCCATTGGGTCGGTTGGACTCTTCAAACAAGCTTGAGTCTGAATCGGCAGCGCTATCTGATTCGTCAGGCGATGGAAATCTATCGCTGGCGCGGCACTCGTCGAGGTTTGCGCTTTTACTTGCATCTATTTACCGATTTGCCCCTCGACGAACTTCTTCCAGAACACCAAAAACACATCAGTATCCAGGAAGTTTTTGGTCAGGGTTTTGTTATGGGAAATACCCGTCTCAACCGAGACTCGCGGATCGGTGGTGGACAACCCTATCATTTTATTGTCACCCTGCGCCCTGATGACCGTAGTCAGATTGACGAAGTTTTAGTTCACCAAATTATTCAACAAGAAAAACCAGCTTTTTGTACCTATGAACTTTATATTGGAGCGCTATTATGAATTGCGTTTTTATCCACAAACTCTAGGATAAATAATCAGTTATTATTTTGAATTTTGAATTGTGTATGATGAAACCCTGGCCCCCACCTTCTATCAAACCATTTGAACGCCTTCAAGTAACTGATGGTTTGCTGATCGATGCCCAACGATGGCAGCTCGCTCACCAATATCATCGACAGTATCACAACGCCTACTACCAATCTCTCCATCAGCCTGGAATTGTCTGTGGTTTGGGTGTGCGCATCGCGGCAGCCCCAGCCGAAGTCTTGGCAAAATACCGAGATGAGCGTTGGGTAGAAATTGAATCAGGAATTGCAATTGATTTGTACGGCAATTTTATTGTCGTGCCAGAACCGATGTCTTATCGGATTTCGTCTGAAGTAAGGTCAGGCGAATCCCTAATGATATATTTGGTGGTTAGATTTAGAGACCCTGATGAATTGCGCACTCGCAGAACCAGTGAACGAGTGACAGAAACGTTTCGGATTGACGAACGAATCGACCCACCCGGTGACGGTGATGTAGAGGTGTGCCGAATTTTACTCAAATCTGGAAAAGTTCAGTTAGAGACTCCACGGGATGTCTTTTATCCTAGTTACAATAATCTAGACTTGCGCCATCGTCTGCAAGCTCAAGCACGACCTCAGGCACTCGTACAAGTTGCCATGTATGGCAAATCTGCCTTATCACCTCAAGCGCTTGGATTGATGGGGAGCGCCCCTAGGGAATCTCAACAGAGTCGCATTTTTGCCAATCTTTCCTACCTCCTCCGCTCTGTTGTGGGTCTTTATCCCCCCTTGCAAGGATCTGATGAAATAGGACAGCTAAGGTTAAACTCCGAAGAATTGGGGAAACTGTTAGACTTCGACCTCCTATTCTTAACTGACTACCAGTTCCAATCTTTAGGTGACTCGGAAGTTGAAGTTTTGCGGCAATATTTGCTCTCAGGTGGTGTTTTGTTGGTGGAAGCTTCTACCCAAGGTACGCCCCTCGATGAACTGGGTAAAGTCCAGCAAGAGCTAGAAAAGGCGATCGCACAGACAACCGAAGACCCAGAACTCCAGCAACATCGGCAGGAACTCCAGCTTGAACTTCAGGCAGTCAAAACTGATTTGACCCAAAATATCAGCCAGGTCACTCATGGATTCCAAGATTTGGCGAGTGCTTTGGGAACTCCATTGGAATTACTCGATCAATTGGATCAAAACCACCCACTACGGACTCAGCCTTTCCTGTTTGCTGCGCTGCCTCAAATCGACCAACAACGCATTCAAATCCTAACTGGAGGCGGAATTATTATCGCAATTGGTAACTTGTCAACGGCTTGGGGATTGGATGAAAATCTCTCTCTCCCTCGAGAAACCATTCGCACCGCCCAAGAAATGGGTATCAACATTTTGCATTTCGCTTGGCGAAGGCGACAACTCACTCAGTGGCAGCGTGCCGTTGACACCTCTACTCCACCACCAACACCTCCGAAAGAGAAACAGGCGAAGACCTCGCGGCGAGATAAATTGTTTGACAAATTGATTTAACTGCCAATGGCTAATCTAGCAATAAATGATTAGCCATTATTAAGCATTGATTAACTATGAAAAATCTCAAGCTTGCACCCAAATTCACTCTAATTTTATCTGGACTTTTTGTATGCGCTATTATCATCAGTGGTGTTGCTTTGTCACAAGTTACGCAACAGAGAGCTGAAGCGGATGTGACTTATAGAGCACAAATGCTGATGGAATTAATGAGTTCAGTAAGAACCTATACTAGCAAAGAAATTTCTCCTCTATTAGCGCAAAAATTAGAAACAGAAACTGAGTTTATCCCCCAAGTTATCCCAACGTATTCAGCCCGAGAGATTTTTGAAGCGATTCGCCAGCAACCGAACTATAGAGATTACCGTTACAAAGATGCGGTACTCAATCCGACAAATCCAAAAGATAAGGCAGATGAGTTTGAAGCCAAACTAGTCGAGCGTTTTCGCAGTGATCCGAATCTCGACTCTATCACTGGATTTAGAAGTGATTTAGACAAAGAGTTATTCTTTAATGCTCGACCAATCGTCATTACAGACAGAACCTGCCTGCGTTGTCACAGTACACTAGAAGCCGCGCCAAAAAGCCTGCTAGCCAGCTACGGCTCGGAAAATGGGTTTAACTGGCCCCTGGATAAAGTACTGGGTGCTCAAACCGTTTATATCCCCTCTCAAGACGTTTTTGATATTGCTCATCAGTTATCGACCGTAGCAATTAGCATTTTCATCGTCACGTTTGCCTTAGTCATTTTATTAATTAATTTCTTGCTAAAGCGAGCTGTTATTCAGCCGATTCGACCCATGGCGAGACTAGCTCGCAAAATTAGCAATGATGAAATCAGTGCAGATCAGACTACAGAGCCAGATATGGAAGCTCTGAGTAGAATTGCTCGAAATGGTGACGAGTTAGGACAGTTAGCGCGAGTCTTCCAACAGATGGCTAACGCCATCTATGTTCGCAAGCAAAGTTTTAACCAACAACTCGAACAACTTAGCCTCAAAAGTGAAGCCACTAAGGTTTATACTCCAGGAAAAAGTAATAAGATAGCCTATTTTAAAGCGTTGCAACAAAAGGCAGAAGCAATTCGGAAACGCTTGGCAGAATCGAGTAAGCCGACCTAAGCATAAACATAGAATAAAAACGTCTCTCCAGGTTCTAACTCCTAACCCCCAGCTCCTATTTTTCAATGGCAGATAATCTGATCAGTACAACGGTTTCTCCCAAACAACTCAAATTTAAGCCAGGAGGACTACCAGCATCCTTTGAAGTCACTGTTGTTAACGAAAGCGATCGCTTTGCTACCTTTCAACTCGAAGTGACTGCCGCAGGTGCCGACTCCAATCAACCCCCTGGTTGGTACAACATCTCTCCAGAAGTAAGTACCAAAAAACCCCCCGGCGATGTCACCAAATTTCACGTCGCGATTTTAGATACGCCAGTACCTGGATTTGTGGGATTGATGAATCTCACAGTACGCACCTTCTCAATGGAACTCCCAGATGAAGATCGAGAAGTCCTGCGTTTAAATTTAGAGCAAGGAACGGGTGCAGTACCTCTACAGTTAGAGTTGCCTGTTCGGGAGTTCCAAGACTATCCCGACGATTTAGTCAAGATTCCTGTACGCCTCTATAATCCAGGTCAACTCCTCACCAATGTTGTCCTCCGACTCCTGGGATTAGAGCCGGAGTGGTTGGTCGAGGGAATTGAACGCCAGTTGCAATTGGCTCCAGGAGGACATATTTCAGAAACGTTTATCTGCCAATTGCCAAGTATCACTGAAGCCTCCAGCCAAGTTTACCCATTTAAAATTGAAGCAACCCACAGCAACGGTCCAACCTCCTGGGTGGAAGGGACGCTGGAAATTCTACCCAAGGGGGTAGTGGAGTTTACCTGCAACCCCAAAAAACACAAGATTCCATCCAAGCGAACCTGGTTACCTAACTGGCGCAATCCCCCTGTCGTCTATGACCTTAAATTCGAGAATCGCAGCAATTTACAGCAGCAGGTTCAGCTCACAATTCAAGGTGACGATCAACAACAGTGCATTGTAGAACTACCCTCTGAGCCAGCAGAAATCAGTCCGGGTCAGATGGGTCAGGCACAAGTGGTCGTAAAAGCCCGACGGCACTGGTTGGGTAGAGTTAGACAACTTTTTTTAGAAGCCGTAGCCGATTTATCAGATGAGCGTTTGGGCAGTACCAACCCCACCGATCAAACCCTAAAATTGGATGTTTACCCCATCATTCCTACCTGGCTACTCCTTGGGGGAGGACTGTTGCTTTTATACCTGGCTTGGTGGTTATCGTGGCTGAATCCTGACAATCCCTGGTTTGGACACCACGCAGCAGTCAATTCTGTACAATTCAACGGCATGAGTCAGAATGTGGTCAGTGGCTCTAGTGACCAGACTCTGATTAAGTGGAGAGTTGATGGCTTTTTTAATCCCTTTGCTAACCAACAAATTGACAAAATTGCTAATACAGGTAAAGCTGTGCGGGTCATCCGGTACACACCTGTCAACAATAATGTGGTGGCGGCGGGCTTAGAAAATGGGGAAATTCGATTGTTAAATTTGTTGGGTGAAACTCCCTTAACAATCGATTCTTTTTTCTATCAAAAAGATGACCGAGTTTTGGCTTTGGAGTTTACAGACGATTCGCGCTACCTCTTCAGCGGTCATGGTAGCGGTTTAGTCGTGCAATGGGATGTCCAGCGAGATTTAGACGAACCCTTAGCTGAGTTGAGCAGAACTAAGCAACCGATTCGCGGTCGAGAAATGGATTTTGCCGTCTACGCACTCCAATTTGTGGGACAAGATAGCAACAACCTGGCAATTGCAGGACGGTTCAACCAATTGGTGCTGTGGAATTTACCTGAAAACTCACTCCTGCCAGTGCCTTACCGGAAAGGCGGTCAGGATGACTATATTCTCAGCGTTGATGTTGCCCAATTAAAACCGTATCTTTTAGCAACCTCTGACAATCAAGGCTATATCACCTTATGGAATATGAAAACCTGTCTGGTTGAGAACGAATCCTGTGAGGTTCTTGACCAATGGTCTAACGGTCATGGCGGTCAGCCCGTGCGCTCGGTAGCCCTGAGCAACGGCGGGTGTTATCTAGCCAGTGCTGGAGATGACGGGCGGATGAAGCTTTGGCCCCTAACGACAGAGGGCAAGCGTGGAGAGGGATTATTAAGTGGCATAGACGTTGGTGGCTCGAAAAATCGACCTATCAACACTATTGATTTGAACGTCCTCAGGGACAAGATTCTTGTTGCTAGTGGGAGTGATGATACTCAGGTACGGGTCAATAAGGTGCGACGGCAAGAGCAGCTCGGGTGCGATCGCGATTAGTCTTTATAGTATATTTCAGCGCATCTAGGAAGGACACGGAAAGTATAAGGGGATTCAGATGAATCCCCACTCCCTAAAATCCCTAATGTGACACTTGAGGGAAAGAATGTAGCTTCCTACCTCACGCCGCTTTGAAAAATCGGATAATTTCCCGAACATGATCGAGGAATTGACTATCGACGGTTAACTGAGCGATTGCTTGTTGGGCTTCCCGTGCTAGACGCTGGTGTTCGGCTTCATTGGTGGCTTGCAGTTGTTCAAACGATGCCCCTAAACGGGCTAAATCTTTGCGAGTTTCTTCCCAGTAACGCTGCTGAGTGGTAACCCAGGAGTAAGGTTCTTGAGGATCGAGTTGTTCTTGTACCTGTTTGATGTTAGTTTCCAAAATGTTAACGCGAGTACACAGTTCTTGAATATCCTGGCGCGGATACTTAAACTCTTGCCGAATCGCAGCTAACCGTACTGCCAAATACTCATAGAGCCGCACGGCAGGACGCAGGGCAGTTAACAGCAATGCCGCACCGGAACTGATATAGCCTACGGCACTAATACCCGTAGCGGCTAAGGTGTACAGTCCAATGGTGGAAAACAGGTGCAAGGCAATTGCAACCAGAAGCGATCGCCTAGCGATGACTTGGGCATAATTGACTTGCTTGGCGTCAACCTCTATCCCTTTTTCAGTAGACTGCGCCGCATCCGCTAAAACTGCCTTGGCTTCAAAGTGGATATTCCAAGGAACTGTCACAACCACCAACAGCCACCAGAAACTGGCAACACCAATCACCCAATCTAGGAAATGACCCGCACTGATATGTAACCATTGCAGTATTCCAAAGATCAGTAGAGTTACGATTCCCAAGGCGGCACTCCCGCCGATAAAGTTAAATCGCATCACAGTATCCTCTAAGTATCGAGACGTTTTCCTAATCATGTGTAGGTGTTACGGAAATAACCTAGAAGCTTGTGATAGTTTTACCAGCTTCACAGGGTCTTGATGTTTACCCCAGTTATTGAGAGATTCTGGCAAGAAGAGACGCTACTAGCGCCAAGAGTAACACCGACTTTGTAAGGAAACATTTAGCACTCGAATTCATCAAATACTTTGGGGAGACAATCTTCATATCCCAAGCAACACTATTTCGATTTTTAAATTGGACAACAGGATGAAACGTTCATTTGTAGGAAAAGTGGCAGCACTTGCAACGGTGGCTTTATCAACCATGACGGCTGGGAATCCAGCTAAAGCTGCCGACTTCGAGCAACTACCCGTTAAGCAAGACGACTTTATTGCCGTCACGTCTCCCTTTGGCGAAAGCTCTTATCAACTGCTGCTTATCGAACAAAAAACCAATGCACGACCGTGTTGGAGTGAAAGCGGCAGCAGCCCTGTCGTGGTAGATCCACTGCTATTGAACTTTGACTTTAGGAATATTTGCGATCGCAAAACTGATAGCAACGGCTATTCTATCCGCATGGCGGGTGAAGATTTGGGGCTAGATTATCTACTCAGAATTGTTAAACGCAATGGCGAGCTAGTGCTGGTTGGAACTAATTCAAGAAATCGCCAAGCTCCGGAAGTTGTTGTTGGCAGAACCAGAGGTTTGGGAGATGGTTTTTTGAAGATCTTTCTAGAACCGGATTGGGAGTTTGCGAGAAGAAGTTATCAAGGAAAACCACTCGGTCATGTCTATCTTGCTACTAACCAGCCGTTAGGCAGCACGGGTACGGGTACAGGTACAGGCACAGGCACGGGCACAGGTACGGGTACAGGTACGGGTACAGGTACGGGCACAGGTACGGGTACGGGTACAGGTACGGGTACGGGTACAGGTATAGGTACATTCCGAGATATCGCCAACGATATCTACGCCCGTGAAATCGAGCAAGCCGTAGCATTGGGATTTATTGCTGGATTTAAAGAAGACAATACCTTCAGACCCCAAGTATCCTTAACCCGAGAGCAATTGGTTTCAATGGTTTTGGAAGCTTTGCAAAAGCTGCCGGGAGCCAATTTCACTCTGCCTACTCAAGTCAGCAGACAACCCTATCCCGATGTTGAAGCATCCCGATGGAGTGCAGGGAAAATTCAATGGGCGCGAGACAACAATATTGTCAGCGGCTATACCGATGGTAGATTTCGACCTACTCAGCCAGTGACTCGTGCCGAATTGATGGCAGTACAGCGACGGGCAGCAGAATTTGCGATGACTCTCCAAGGTGGACAACCTCAGCTAACTCCCAATCAGTCAGCCCTACAGTTTTCTGATACTCAGGGTCATTGGGCTGCTTCTCTAATCGATCAAATGTCTGGCTACTGCCGAGTAGCTTCTCCTCGTAACGAAACAGGCAATGCCTTTTATCCCGATTCTCAAGCTCAACGGAACTATTCAGCCGCTGCTACTTTGCGGATGCTCAACTGTGTTAAATCTAACAGGGAGTAGGGAGTGGGGAGTAGGGAATGGGACTGTACCTCATGTAAATGAGAACCGCTATATAGCTCAATAGGATTTTTTTGAAACCTCTCCCGGTTGCGCTAAGAGCTAAAACCGGGAGATTCCTCAGAAGCTTTACCTAGCTTGTTGCTCGTCCCAAAGGCTTCGCCGTGACCCTTCGACAGGTCTTACCCTGAGCTTGCCGAA
>NZ_JADEWY010000076.1 GCF_015207375.1 Coleofasciculus sp. LEGE 07092
GTCCCTTGTCTCTTCGGTTATACCCTATCGGCTACACCCCATACCCTGTCAAAATACCAAAATAAAAGAACAAAGAGATTTTTACAGGATTGCAATCATGGGACTTGAACGCAAAATGGGGCGGGGAATGTTTGCCCCCGGTGAAGTGGTTGAACTTAGACAGATGTGTTTTACACCCGGAAAAATGTTCCAACCGGGAAAATATACTGTGAGTGATTTACCAGATGTTGCCTTTGAAATGGGTTTAGTTGATCGCATTGGTGCCCCTAAAGGTCAGACTGTAGACGTTGAGCCTCCTTCAGAACAAGAGTCTTAACTATCTGCAATGCCAACTAACCCTTATGCTTGGTTAGACCAATCTCTCGCTACTATCCACAACGCTAATTGGTATCGTTCGGTAAAAACTCTACAACGCCGTCCCGGTGCTGTGGTGCAACTAGAAGGGCAGGAGGTGATTAACTTTGCCAGCAATGACTATCTGGGTTTGGCAGGAGACGAGCGATTGATTCAAGCTGCCGTTACTGCTACCAAAGAGTATGGTACAGGTAGCACGGGTTCTCGATTACTGAGCGGACATCGGGAAGTGCATCAAGAATTGGAAGGTGCGATCGCATTTCTCAAACAAACCCAAGAGGCGCTAGTATTTAGTTCTGGGTATTTAGCCAACCTGGGAACAATTGCCGCTTTAGTCGGGAAACGGGATCTGATTTTGGCAGACCAGTATAATCACTCTAGCCTGAAAAATGGGGCAATTTTAAGCGGTGCCGCGATCGTCAACTATGCTCACTGTGACATTAAAAATTTAACCCATCAACTCACTCAACACCGACACAACTATCGCCGTTGTCTCATTCTTACTGATAGCGTTTTCAGCATGGATGGCGACCTTTGCCCCTTGCCCCAGTTATTATTATTAGCTGAAGACTATAGCTGTATGGTGCTGGTAGACGAAGCTCACGCTACGGGCGTCTTGGGTGCTACAGGTGCTGGCTGCGTGGAACATTTCGGCTGTACGGGACAACCCGTTGTGCAAGTTGGCACCCTTAGTAAAGCCTTGGGCAGTTTAGGTGGATACGTGGCGGGTTCAGCTCCCCTGATTGACTTTTTACGAAATCGCGCACCCAGTTGGATTTACACTACAGCTTTATCTCCTGCTGATACGGCTGCTGCTTTAGCTGCAATTGAGATTATTCAAAAAGAACCCGAACGCCGCACCCGACTCTGGGACAATGTAGAGACTCTCAAGCAACTCCTGACTAAACAGCTATCTCATCTGAGACTTTTACCCTCTGAGTCTCCTATCCTCTGCATTCAACTTGCCAGTGCAACAGAAGCCCTCACGGTTGGACAACAGCTAAAAGCGGCAGGTATTTTTGCCCCAGCTATTCGCCCTCCTACTGTTCCTACTAGTCGGATTCGTCTCTCTGTTATGGCAACTCACGAACGTGTTCACCTTGAAAAAGTGGTGAATACGTTGAAAGCACTTAAGTTGCCTAACTGAAAAGACTTACACCAATTGGCATCTAAATCACCGTTTGTATATTTTCTTAGGGCAGGCGTTTGCCCACCCTACACCCTTACAGGCGTGTCCCTGTCCCACGGTTAGCATAGGTTCCAGGTGCATCGTAGACAGCCCAATTGCGAATTCCACGATTGGAAAAAACCGTCCCTATATTACGGATCTCAGCGTCTGTACCTTCTGCGATCACGAGATAATCGCCTTGAGAAACTCGCTCGTCATAATATCTCGCGTCTTCTTCAGGAATGCCCCAACCAATCAGTGCGCCAAGAAGTCCACCTCCAGCAGCACCAATTGCCCCCCCGATTAGGGTGTTTGCTAGAATAATGCCGACTTCTGCGGCAGGTCCGACACCAGGAATTGCCAGTACTCCCAAGCTACCAATTAAACCAATCAAACCGCCGGCTGTACCACCAGCCGTCGCACCTGCTTTGGCACCACCTTTCACTTGTTCACCAGTACTTTTATGCACCTCACTATCGCCAAGCTGCTCATTGAGACTCGCGTCTTTGGCAATCACAGAAACCTGATTCATATTAAAACCTGTTTCTCTGAGGTCGTGGAGCGCATATTCTGCCTCCTGACGGGTAGAAAAGATACCAATGGCGTGTTTGAGTTGTCCTACAGCCATAGTTTTCCTCCTTTGTTGTCAATACGTCAGCCTACATCAGTAGCAGAAGCGCTATTTTTACTACTTTGTAGGCATCTTAACTCCTTATATGTTTGGGGCTGTGGTCAATCTCTTCATCAGTCTTTGGGGGTAAGTTGAGCTTCTATCATTAGGAGGGTGATAGTCGCCGTGCCTCCCAGCTCCCCGCGTTTTATTCGTTACCTAAATACCACTTAAATGGGAAGACTTAAAAACCTTCGCTTCTTTATTCTCAATAAACCTGTCAATAAGTTACATTCTTTTTGAGGGAAAGAGGGGTGAAATGCCTTTTCTGTCAAGCTTTTGATCTTCTTGTCACCCCTTCAGCTTGCCGTCATTAATTCTCCGCGCAATACGGTAACAGCTTGCCCGCTTAAGAAAACGCGATCGCTTCCTGTATAGCGCACCTTCACCACCCCACCCCGACTCGATGCCTGATACGCCAAAAACTCATCTTTATTTAAGCGTTCGCGCCAAAATGGAGCAAGGCAGCAATGGGCAGCCCCAGTTACAGGGTCTTCATCAATCCCCAATCCCGGTGCAAAGAAGCGAGAGACAAAATCATACTCTGAACCTTCATAAGTCTGGCTGGTAACAATTAAATCAGAAACAAGCAATGTTTTGAGGTGCTGAAAATTAGGCTGCATTTGCCGTACCAAATCTTCTGATTCTACTTCTACCAAATATCCCAAAGAATTATTGAAAACCGATTTAATTGGCACGCCCAAAGCTTGAGAAAGTTCAGGAGAGGCGACACTTTTTTCTGAGCGATTAACGGGAAAATCCAACTCAATCCAATCCCCCAACTTCTTGGCAATGAGTAAACCGCTTTTGGTATAAAAAAGAGCGGCTTCATCCGGTGATAAATGCCCCTCTGACCAAAGCACATGAGCACTTGCTAACGTGGCATGACCGCAAAGCGGAACTTCTACCGCAGGCGTAAACCAACGTAGATTAAAGCCATCATTCTGTTTGACCAGAAAAGCCGTCTCCGACAAATTCATTTCCTGTGCTACGTTCTGCATCCAGCTATCAGATTGAGGAGCCGATAAAACACAAACGGCGGCAGGGTTTCCAGTAAAAGCAGTACTAGTGAATGCATCAACTTGAATGATGGTTTGTCCCATAGGATTTCTCCTTATAGACTGCAATATATTCGAGATAACGGATGAAGCTCTTCAAGATGACTAGACTCGTTGCAACAGCACAATAATAGTTTGCATCAGTCCTACAATCACACCCAAAACACCTCCTAAATTCACGATCGCTTGCAACTCACTTTTAACAATACCTTGAATAGTAGCCTCTAGTTGCTCAGGAGATGTTTCTCTCACCCGCTCGACAATGACCTCATCAATCGACAAAATTGGAATAACCTGAGCAACGAGTTTTTCTAAATCTTCTTCGAGGTAACGCTCTAAAATAAACGCCAACTCCTGACCAATCAATTCCAGTGATGTCGTAACGGTTGCTGATTCCCGCAGTCGTTTGAGGATTAACACTGCCACTTTTTCCCAGTCAATAGATTGACTCAATCCCTGTAGTAAATCAGTACCCCGCTCTCGGACGTAGGATCGAACAGCATCACGCATTGTTTTGCGTAGCTGCCGCACCGTTGATACTGGTAAATTTTGCAGGGAAAGATTTTGCAACCATGCCTGTAAGCGTTCGCGAGTCGAAAGAGCACTTAGCAACTCTTCTAAGCGAGCATTCGTCGCCTCCTTCTCATCCAGACAGTAAGTACGCAAGCGCGTCAGGGTATTGCGTAAACCAAATAAATTAGCGACAACCCAGTACGTGCCGCTCGACTTCTCCCGAAAGCCTTCATCAATCACTTGAATGTTGCGATCAGTTAAGAAATCAATAATAGCCTGCCGCAGCACATCCGGTGGCAGAGCAACCTGTAAAACCCATTCGGAAAGCTGTCGGGCTTGTTTATTATTCAGTTGAAACTCCAGCAGAATCTGGTCAAAGATTTGATTGAGCTGGGCTTCTAGAAAATCCTCCCGACGCGCCAAGACTTTTAGCAGGCGCGGCAAAGATTCCCCTAACAAGTCATGGAGAATCGCCGCCGCAATCTTGGCAGTCTTCTGCTCTTTATCCAACTGAACTTGATCGAGGGCTAGTCTGAGGAGCCACACAATTGCTCCTCGGACTCGTTCGGTATGCAGCAGACGCTGCGCCAGTCGCTGTAACTCAGAGGGAGTCAGCAGGGAACCCATAATCGTGTCAGCTACTCTCTTGGCAAGACGCTCCTGGTTGCGGGGAATCAAACCTGGAGTAAAGGGTAGCCGACGCTTGCCGAAGTAAAGCGGGCGGTAGGGGCGAAATAGCATCTTAATGGCTAGATCGTTTGTGAAATAGCCAATAATTCCTCCTGCTATTGGAGGAAGGAACAGCAGCCAAAGGTTAGACCAATCCAAAGTAACAATCCAATCACGTAGCACAGAAAGCATCATTAATCATCGGTCATTGGTTATTGGTCACAACAAAGGACTAATTACAAAAGACAGAGGACTAATGACTACTACTTTCCATCTTATTTACCCGCCACTAAAACTCCCATCATTTCACCAGCAATTCGATAATGAGTGGCACTGGTAAACCCCACTTGACGTGCTAGTTCGACCTGCTGCTGCCCTTTGGGAAACCGTTCTAAGCTGGGAGCGATGTAAGCGTACTCCTCCGTTAATCCAAATGCTCTGGCACGGGCTACAACAACATTGTGCAGATACCATTGCTGAAATGCACGCACCAACCCCTGACTCGGACGGTGAAAGTCCAAAATAGCAGCTTTGGCACCGGGTTTGAGTACGCGGTACAATTCCCCCAGACAAGCGGGAATATCGGTCACATTCCGTAAACCGTAACCCATAGTCGCCGCCTCAAAATAATTATTGTCAAAGGGTAACTCTAAAGCGTCTGCCTGAACCCAACGAATTGCTAGGGGAGGATACTGATTTTCTACCCTGGCTTTGGCAACGGCTAATTGTGCTGGAGAAAAATCCACCCCATAAACCTGACCCCCGGGTGCCACTTGTCGTGCCAGTAACTGGGCTAAATCACCACTGCCACAGCACAAATCCAAACAGGTGTCACCGGGATGGGACTCACTCCACTTCACCGCCATCAACTTCCAAACTCGGTGCTGACCCAAACTTAACCCGTTGTTAAACTGGTCGTATACTGGGGCAATGCGATCAAATAAATTACGAATGTCTGATGGGGTTGGGTTTATAGAAGGATGGTTCATGGTTTAGGGTGTAGGGTTGAGGGATTTCCGCAAACTGCAAATTTCACGGAGACAAACGACCGCTAGCGATCGCTAAACCTACCTGCTGTGCTGACAGGTGAATCAGTTTCAGTTCCTCTTCGCTAAGTGTGCCAGTTCGTTGCTGCCACTGAAGCGATAGAACTGCTAGCAATTCACCTCGGTAAACAACTGGGATGAGCAGGTGCATTTGAATACCGGCACTCTGGTAATGTTCAGCTCCAGTTGGGGCAATTGCCCCCGTACTGTTGACCCATAGTTGAAGCTGGTGAGTCTCGATTGCTTCTTGTACTAGGGGGTCGTTTTCCAAGCTAATTGCAGTTGTTGCACCCTTGGTGTAAGTTCCCTGCGCCTCAGCCAGCCGACTGTTGCCGATAAGCTGCACGATACAGACATCCGCTCCAAAGCTGTCACCGAAGGCTTTCGCGACTTGATTCAGGCTAGTTTCTAAGCTCTCTGACTCTTGAGCTGCCTGCACAATGGTTTCCATAAGAGTCATTTGTGCCTGAGCGCGATGCAGTTCCTCTGTTCGGTGCTTGAGCAGTTCGTAGGTTTGTGTAGCACGCTGCACGACGGCTTTCAGTTCGTTCGGGTCCCAAGGCTTTGTAATGTATTTGTAAACTTGTCCGGAGTTAATGGCTTCCACTAAGTCCTCAACATCCGTAAAACCCGTTAGAATAATCCTCATTGTGTCTGGGAACTGGGGAACTGTCTTGCTCAGAAACTCTGTTCCCTTCATTTCTGGCATCCGCTGGTCGGAAATAATCACAGCGACTTCTCCCTCATTGGCAAGTACAGAAAGTGCTTCAGCACCGCTTTCGGCTCTGAACACGTTAAACTCTCGCCGGAAGGTGCGGTAGAGCAGATCCAGATTATCGGGTTCATCGTCTACTACCAACATTTTGGGTTTTTGGGGTCGCTCCAAACTCATTAACTGACGGCTGATACGATCAAGATTAGGGATTACGTCCATAACAATACAACAAACTCCTTACGGCAAGTCCGAACTGGCAAGGTATTTTTAAGAGGGACTATCTTTATTTACAGTTGCAAAAAAAAGAAAACAGCCAGAATGTTGCAAATTTGTCAAACTGACTACCCTAGCTTTTACTGCCAGTTTATTAAGATCCCAATCGCGATAAATTAAAGACATCTGGCAACTTAAAGCTCACTCCCTTTGCCTGCTGACTTAGCGGAGTTGCAGGAGCTAACGCTATCGTACTGTTCGTTCTGTCTAAACTATGACTCAAAAACCACCAGACAACCCTGATCGCTCACCTCAACCCGACTTAAAAATGGTAGATGCTAAAGAGTTACTCCAATTGCTGCGGCGCAAAGAAGGCAATTGGGTTGAGTGGGGAGTCGTTTGTCAGCAGCTCCAAAAGGCAGGCTATAGTTCCCAGGGGATTTTTGAAGAAACGGGATTTGAGCCAATCCAGCAGAACCAGGTGATTGTAGCATCTCAGGTCTATGGAACCCTAGTCAATGCTGGGGTATCTGAGGCGGTGCGATCGCGTTTTGAGCGGACGGGCAGTGATATTTTGTACGAGTTGCGGACTCTCACCCAACCCGAACGTGCTGCTGCTGCGGACTTTATTGTCGTTAGAAACTTGGATTCTGAGGGCGCTAGGGAAGTGGCGAAAGCCATGAAAGAGTTTTCTCGTCGCAGTACTCCACCCGCCGGATTTTCCAGCCATCCCGGTGATATTGTGGCATACCAGTATTGGAAACTCGCCCAGCAACAAAAGAACTTACAAGAACGCTCGCACTTGATTGCACGGGGCTTGATGTTTGCTCACAGCCAAGAGGCGCGGCAACAAATCGAGCAATTACTCACTGAAGGCTTTGGTAGCAAGCAGCAAAAAGCTCCCAGATTGCCCTTCTACCGCATTGAAACCAGTGAACAACTGCCTTGTCTGATACCAGTAGCGGGTCAGTTTCCGATGACAGCCGCAGAACTCAAAGCCGTGCCTGCGGTGAAACCAAAGGGTGCCTTTCAGATTGTTGAGGGAGTTCCTCACCAGAAGCTGGCTACAGTACCAGGTTGGCACGTGGTACGGAAGGCGCAAGACCCTGTAGGCATCTCTTACAACAGCACTCAACTCCCTAATCAAGCAAACGAGAAGCTTGAAGAGGTATTGGTTATCGTTGACCGCGCCGAGCAGGAATGGGACAAGGATAACTATTTTTTAGTAGACCAGTCAGGACAACTAGAAATTGAGTGGTTTTCAGAGGCTCCAACTGTACCCCTGGTGGGACGCCTTATCTTGGTGTTGCGTCCGAAAAAAATTCTGGATGAAGCGTTGAGCCGCGATATGTGGCAAATTGATGAGTGATATCCAGTCCAATGACATCCTTTGTCCAAGTAGGGGCAAGGCATGTGCCGTGCCCTTACCTGTGTGATAGACACATACAAACCGCTATACTGCTCAATCAACCGGAATCTAATATCAACTCAAACAAGCACCCAGACGTTCTGCCAAAACTGGCACATGGGGTTCGAGAATAAACGTATAATGACTTCCCGGCACGTCAATAACTTCAATATCACCTGCATCTAAAATCGAAAACAACTCCACCCAAACTAACTGTGGGTCGGATGCCATAATATGCTTCTGCTGGGCGCGGAAAACAGTTACTTTTCCGGGATAGGGTCGGCGTTTATAGGCATAGGTAGCTTTTAAGGTTCCCACCAATACATCTAAAATGCGTTGATTTTGTTCTCGTGAGGTGTCTGGAGAAAATATTCCGACTTTTCTTGCCTTATCAATAATGTAATCAATTTTCTCTTTAACACTCAGCCCCTGTAACTCATCGGGTGCAACCAGATTATCTTGACCGAACATTCCCCCAAACACACGAGACAAGACGCCAACCATGTAAACATCATCAATCTTCTTCTTTTTGTCCAATAGAATCGGCACATAAGAATCGAGAATTGCCAATCGACTCACTTCCAGTCCAGCGGCGTGTAACTGCTGTGCCACCTCATAAGCGACTACACCGCCAAACGACCACCCACCCACTTGATAGGGGGGTTCAGGTTGAAATTCGCGGATGGCTTTAACATATAGACTTGCCATTTCTTCAATGGTAGTTAACGCTTCTTCCCCTTCATTAAATCCTTGCGCCTGTAACCCGTAAAATGGCTGGTCTGAACCTAAGTAACGGGAGAATTTAACGTAACAGAGAACATGACCGCCAGCGGGATGGATACAGAAAAAGGGAGATTTTGTGCCTTTGGGTTGAATGGGAATCAGGGGAGAGAAGGAAATTTGGGTAGAGGTTTGGAGGAGATTGGCTAAGTCCTCAATGGTAGGACTAGTAAATAGAGACGCAAGTGGTAATGTTTTGCCAAATTGTTGTTGAATTTTTGCCATTAACTTGATGGCTAATAGAGAATGTCCCCCTAACTCAAAGAAGTTATCCTTGACGCCTACGGGATTAATATTGAGTAAGTCTGACCAAATTTGTGCCAGTTGCTGTTCTATTGAATTGCGAGGCGGAACAAAGTGGTTTTCTAGGAAGCTAGATTTGTCGGGAACCGGGAGGGCGCGGCGGTTAACTTTGCCGTTGGGAGTTAGGGGGAGGGATTCTAAAACGACAAACGCTGCTGGAATCATGTAGTCGGGAAGTTTGTCTTTGAGGAATTGGCGTAACTCAGTCGGTGTTGGTGGGTTGTCGTTGGGGACGATATAGGCTGCGAGTTGCTGAGTTACTGAATTTGTCCGCGCCACAACCACACAGTCTCGCACCGTTGAATGTTGATTGAGTACCGCTTCAAGTTCTCCCAATTCAATACGGAAACCTCGAATTTTCACTTGATAGTCAATGCGGCGTAAGTACTCGATTGTTCCGTCGGGGAGATAGCGGGCTAAATCGCCAGTTTTGTAGAGTTTTGAGTTCTCAAAGAGGTTGGGGATGAATTTTTCTTCTGTTAAGTCCGGACGGTTCAGATAACCCCGCGCAACACCTACACCACCGATATAGAGTTCGCCTGCAACACCTATGGGGACAGGTTGGAGGAGGGAGTCTAAGATGTAAATTTGGGTGTTGCCAATAGGGCGACCAATGGGGACAATTCGTAAGGTACTCTCTGGTTTGCATTGCCAGTAAGTAACATCAATTGCCGCTTCTGTGGGACCGTAAAGGTTGTGCAGTTCACAGTCTAATCGAGAAAAGAAGCGTTCCTGAAGATCAAAGGGTAATACTTCGCCACTGCAAATCACGCGCTTAAGAGAATTGCAACGTTCTAACCTCTTTTCTTCTAAGAAAATTTGCAGCATTGAGGGAACGAAGTGCAGCGTGGTAATCTGCTGTTGGGCGATAAGGTTAACTAAATAACTACTATCTTGATGTCCACCGGGTTTGGCAACAACTAAACACGCACCTGTCATTAACGTCCAAAAGAACTCCCAGACAGAAACATCGAAGCTAAAGGGAGTTTTTTGCAGGATACGATCCTCCGATGTCAATTGATAGGCTTCCTGCATCCACAACAAGCGGTTACAAATCCCGCGATGGGTATTCATGGCACCCTTCGGCTTACCCGTTGAACCTGATGTGTAAATCACATAGGCTAAATTTTCCGGTTGTACGCCACTATCGAGATTTTCGTTACTCTCTAGAGAAATTTTTTCCCAATGGCTATCTATGCCAATGATTTGTGATTGAGTTTCAGGCAGTTGGGCGACTAATTTTTCCTGAGTCAGCAATACTGGAACTTGAGAGTCTGCCAACATATAGGCAATGCGTTCAGCAGGATAATTTGGATCGATGGGAACATACGCCCCTCCCGCTTTGAGAATGGCTAATAGTCCCACCACCATTTCCAGGGAACGTTCAACACAAAGGCCAACGAAAACCTCGGATTTGACTCCCAATTTTTGCAGGTAATGTGCCAGTTGATTGGCACGGGAATTTAAGTCTCGGTAGGTTAACTGTTCATTTTCAACTACAACAGCAACAGCATTTGGGGTTTCCTCGACCTGTGCTTCAATTAACTGGTGGAGACATTGGGATAGATCATAATCGGTTTGGGTGGCATTCCAATCATAGAGAATTTGCTGTTGTTCAGCGTCACTCAGCATCGGTAATTGAGCCACGGGTTGCTGGGGCTGTGATACAATAGCTGCCAATAAATTCTGGAAATGTCGGGTTATCTGAGCAATTGTTGCTGCTTCTAACAAATCGCTATTGTACTTAAAGTAACCCAGTCCGGATTCCCTTAGCTCAATCACCTCTAAGCTGATATCAAATTCTACGTTTTGCTGAGGAAGTTCAACGTATTCTAGTTCGAGTTGACCGCAGGTTATTGGTTTTTGATTAGCCGTGGCATCAAATAAGCTTGAGATAGTGGTTAGGTGATGCCAAGTCTGTAAAGAAAAGGAAGCTTGGCAGATGGGAGAATGACTAAAGGTAGAGGGTGACTGGAATTGTTTGACTAATAACGGAAAGGGATACTCTTGATAGGTATTGATTTCAGTAAGGGTATGACTAACTTGCTTCAGAACCTCTGTAAAGGTTCGATTTCCGGAAATCCCATCTCTGGCAACAACGACATTACTGCAATTACCGATAACTCTGGCAAATTCCGGCTGACTTCTTTGAGTTTTCCGTAACCCGACTAGGATATCTTCTTCCCCCGTGTAGCGGTAAAGCAGCACTTTAAAGGCAGTTAGGAGTATCGCTTCAGTTGTAACGCCTTCTTTCTGTGCCAGTTGTCTGAGTTGCTGAGTGAGTTCTTGATTAATCTCAAAGCGATACGATGAACCTGTATAAGTCCGTAACGGTGGACGAGAATTCGTAGTGGGTAATTCTAGTACAGGCAACTCTCCTGCTAATTGGTTTTGCCAGTAAGTTTTGAGTTTCTTTCCTTGAGAACTATTTAAACGGTTAATTTCTCTCTGTACAGCGTTTTTATAAGATTGCTTAAGGAGTGGCAACTCTGTCTCTGGTTGGTCATATAGGGTTAAAAACTCATCAATGAGTATAAATAAAGACTCCCAATCACAGGCTATTTTGTGAATCGTTATTAACAGGATGTGGTCGGTTGCAGAACGAGTAAAAAAACTCACTCGCAGTACTGAATCCTGTTCTAAATTAAAAGGACGTTTAGCCGCTTGTAATAGCTGGTCGTTTAAGTCCTCTCTACTCCAAAGTGAAGCATCAATTTCTTCTAAATTAACCTCAACGGTATCGTGGATTTCCTGAATGAGTTGTCCGTCCCTATCGCCGTAGGTACTCCGCAAGCTGGGATGGCGGTTGATCAAGGCTTGAACGGCAGTTTTTATGACATCACTATCCACCGGGGATTTAATCCGAAGGGCGAAGAAAACTTTATCCGCTAATCCTTGGGGTTCTAATTGATATAGAAACCAATTAACCTGCTGATTTTGGGACAGGGGTAATGAAACGAGCGGATGAGTAAGTAATTCAGTCATAATTTTCAAGTGACGTTTTTTTTAATAAGAAGCTAACCTAGGATCGTTTCATTCATAATTTATCATTCTCAAACGTTGAGCAATAAAATAGACAAGACTACCAGCCGCCATACCAGGAAGCACTTCGTAAACCACACTGGATAGCTGGAGTCCCAAATTCCAGATCAAAGCCGCCGCAATGCCAACAACCATCATGGCGATCGCTACAGGTGTAGTGACAGGTTTTTGCCAAACCCGTATTATTAAGAGGGGACCTAATCCTGAAGCCAGAACTGACCACGAGAAGGTAATTAAACCAAAGACATTGTTATCGCCAGCTAAAGCAATAATCAAGGTGATGATTGTCACTGTTAGTGTGCCTAGCTTGGCAAATTTGTAAGAATTTGCAGTTGCCGGAAAAAGGTCTTGAGTTAACGCCGCTGAACAGGAGAGAATCTGAGAGTCAGCCGTCGATATCGTCGCGGCAAATAGTCCAGCTAGCATCAGTCCGACTAAGAGTGCTGGCAATAATTCCAGGGCTAAATAAGGCAGGGCTAATTCCGGATCACCGTTGGTTAACAAATCTGGCATTAGCACTCGTGCTGCCATACCTACACCCATGGCTGAAAACGAGGTGACTAAACCACATATTACTTTAATATCTCGTGCAAAACCGATATTATTCGCTGAATCAATTGCCATTGCCCGCACGACAATATGAGGTTGACCTACCACACCAAATCCAGCTACCATCCAACCCATTAAAAAGGGCAAAAGTCCAAACTGAAGATCCGGTGGACTCAAACTCACCAATGCTGGGTCAATGGCTTTAAGCTGTGTCCAGAATCCTACCAATCCACCGCAATTAGCAATAGCAACCACCAATAGCAATAGCAGGGAACCAATCATAATGATTGCCTGCACCGCATCTGTCCAAATTGAGGCACGAATCCCACCGGAAAAACAGTAGATGACAACGACAATTGCACCCGCAATCACACCAAAAGAATAGTTCCAGTCAAACACCGCATAAAGTGCTTTACCCCCTGCAACTAGTTGCGCCGCCGCATAAGAACCCAGAAAGGCGATGGTAATTAAAGCCGAAATAATTGTAATCCAGCGAATTCCTTTGGTTTCTTGACCCAAGAAGGAGGAAACGGTATCAGCAGAAATTTCCTCAGAAACTTGTCTTAATCGTTTAAAAACAAACCACCAAGCAATATAGTCTCCAATCGCCCACCCAATCGTCAACCAAATTGCAGACAGTCCTATCTTATAGGCAAAGCCAACCTGACCGATAAATAACAAACCACTTTGACCTGTCGCCATGGCAGAAAGGGCGGTTAACCAAGGATTAACACTTCTGCTGGCTAGTAGGTAATCAGTTGTCGTATTTTGCTTTTGAGTTGCTGAGTAAATACCGACTCCGGTAAATAACAAAAGAAATACGATAAAGGTGGCTGCAATCATTTCTTAATTATGAATTATGAATTAAATCTTTAATCTCCCCCCAATTCCACCAACTTCCCAATATTAAAATCAATCTTCACCCAGCCTTGCATCCGGCGCAGATTATCCAGCAACAGTAAAGGAATTTGCCAGTGGTGTACCATCAAAAATGGTAGGGGGTCATTCACTTCAAAAATGGCATCTTTTCCACCGAAGACAGTTTTAAACCACCGTTGCAGATCCTTGAAAGAACGAATCTCATTCAGCCGCCAAAGTTCGTGATATAACCAATAGGTGGGCTTACTATCAGGTAACGGCTGCAACGGTTCACCTAAAGGTTTTTGACCCAGATAAGCATCCGCTACCCCAGGATGGCTATAAAACATAGTAATTGCCGAGTGAGTGCGGGGGTTGCACTCAATGGCATAAATTGTCCCATCCTCTGCCTCAATGAAATCAAACGAAGCTTGTCCCGTCAATTTCAATTCCTGAACAAACTGACTCACCCACTGCAAAATATCCGGCTGCTCAACATTTTCATAATTAACTTGAAATGCCGAGGATTCACAGCAGCAATGTAGTCTTAATTCCCCATTCCGGATCGTACTATGGGTGCAGTATTCCTTTCCGGGAATAAATTCCTGCATAATCCAAGGTTTCTCTTCACTGATGGGCAAACTGTTGACAAAGGCGGCTGTTTCTTCAGGAGTATCGCAGGGGAGTTTAGTCAAGTTCAAGCGACGCACGGAGTCGTAGGGAATGCTTTTGAGAATGTACTTGCGCGTTTCGTTAGAAAAGTCGAAGTTAAGAACTTGTTCGGGTGCGGTAATTTTAAAAGATTTAGGAACTGATAACCCAAAAGAACGCGCTGTCTCGGTAAAAGCAAACTTGTCATCCAGCATCTTCGTTACCTCGGCATCGAAGTGGAACACCTCACAACAGCCTGATAACGCTGGCTTTGCCAAAGAGTCATAGTAGCTGGCAACGGGACTGCATACCGGAACGTAAATGTCAACGTTTTCTTGTTTGGCAATTGCCAGCAACCCTTGAATGTAGCCCTCTGGGTCTTTCTGCGGTGCAGGAACCGTATAAAAGCGATCGACCGCCTGAGAAAATCGATGCCCGACTAACCAGTATTTATGAGCTTCAACTAAAATAACCCGATGTCCCACCCCATGAAATGACCGCGCCAGTTGCAGCGCTTTGGTCATTTTTCCGCCTGTAATTAAGATAGTTTTAGGGTTTGCTGCTGGGGGGACTTTCTTACGGAAGGGAAAGGTTAACCCACTCCACAATAGGGCAGCGATAACCACCGTGAAGTTGAAGGGGAAAAGGATGAGAAGTAAGGTGAGTGTACCGAGGTTTTTGTAGAGGCTGTCGAATACGGCAAACGTCCGTCCCTGTACAAATAGTAGATGTGCCATAGCGTTAATAGAGTAGAGACAGCAAATAATGCGGTGTAGAGACGTTGCCTGCAACGTCTCTATAGAAAATGGCTAATTTTACTTACGTCGAATTAAAGTTAAACCATCTCGCAAGGGTAAAAGAACCTGTTCAACCCTTGCATCGTCAGCAACAATTTGATTAAATTGCGCGATCGCTTCCCCATTCGGCGTCCGTTCCTCTGGCGGTAAATACACCTGTCCTTGAAGCAACGTATTATCCACGCAGATTACTCCGTGCGGTGCCAGCAGTCCCGTATCTAGCAGCAGTCGGAAGTAATCCACATACTCCTTTTTATCCGCATCAATAAACACCAAATCAAACGACTCTCCCGCCTCTGCCAATTGGCGCAGTGTCTCCAACGCTGGGGCAACTTCTACGGTAATTTTGCCCCCATCGGGTGATGCGGCAAAACAGGCTTTGGCAAACTCTGCCACATAAGAATCCACCTCACAGGCAACTAACCGTCCATCCTCTGGCAACGCCTCTGCCATCGCCAGCGCCGAATATCCGGTAAACATCCCAATTTCCAAGATGCGTTTTGCCCCAGTCATGTGGACAAACATCTTTAAGGTTTGTCCCTCAATATGTCCCGATAGCATCTCCTGTTCTAACTGTCGCACCGTCTCACCATCGGAGAACAGCTTGCTCCAGTCTTCGGCGCACGTCTTCTCCACCAGCGCGGCTAATGCTGGAGAATCCGGGCTAGTATTTTGATTCAGGTAAGGTTCAATTCCGGCGGCAAATTTGTAAGCTTTTTTTAGAGAACTCGCCAGTTCAGGATGCTTTGCCTCGTCTACTAATTCGAGGGTTTGCTCAAGTTGCTCGACGAGAATCCCCAGGGGGGTAACAGGTCTAGCGCTTGTTTCTTTAGCTACAGTTTGCATATTTTTGTTCTCGAATGGTGCGACAAAAATAGTTAATACCCAGTTGTGGTGTAGGGGCGGGTTTTACCGATAACGTTTTGGCACAAACCGATAAACTGAGTAAACCCGCCCTGATCAAGAAGCTACTCCAGACCTAAATCGCTCAGATACATCTCCACGCCAGCTCCACAATCGGGTAACGTGGCACAGACTGCCTTATGTTCCCATACCGCCGCTTCCAGTAAATCGGGTGGCACTTCTTGGGCATAATCACAGGAACCAATACCACAAGGTAGAGGTGCCCACAACCCTCCATCTCCCCGCTTGCACCGCATATTTTTCTGACCCTCAACTATCAGGTCAATGTCTTCGAGGATGGGATGATAAACGGTCAACCCTAGGGAACGAATCAGAGCGATAATGCGATCGCGTTCTGTGGGTTGCAGCCAGCCTAACTTCACGGCTAAGGTTGCTCCAAACGCCATCCCCGTCGTCACCGCATGACCATGCATCAATTTCGCGGCGGGTTCATAGCGGGGGCTCCAAGTATGACCATAAGCGTGAGGTCGATCCTGATACGTCTCGAACATATTCGTTCCCTCATGCTTCATATAAGAGAACAATGCCCGATAGATGACTTCATCGGCGATTTTTGTCAACTCCTCGTCATCGCCCAGAGTCGCAAAGTGGGTTTCTACCAAGCGCGGCCCATACTCTTCCAGCAACTCAAACAAAACCTTGTCGTCAGTAACCGCCATCTTAATAATTTCCGCCATGCCATTGCGGACATGACCCGTGGCGAGTGTGCGGAAGAAATTACGATCCACCAGCGTCAGCACTGGGGGGTGATAAGCACCAATGCTGTTCTTAAATTGTTTGCCATTGGTACAGGTGCGCGGACTAGGACCAGCATCAATAGCCGCCACCACGGTTGTACCCACCATAATATAAGGGGTGCGGCGGTGCTGTAAGGCACAGGCTAATCCCGCGACATCACTGAGTACGCCCCCGCCGATAACGAGTACTGGCTCATTGCGAGAGACATCACAGCCGTCTTTTCCTAAGAATTCCAGCAGGCGATGGACGGTTTCCGGCGTTTTGTCCGCTTCCCAAGCGCGACAGACACACATCTGAAGGGGGATTTCGTGCTTGTCAAAATACTGACGCACCGATTCCCCGTACAAACTATCTACCGTTTCGTCGATGATGGCAACACACCGACCCCGGCTATTATAGATTTCAGCGAGGGTTGGGTTCGATGGGTCGAAGACGCCCTGGATTAACTTGACCTGTGCTGTCAGCGTGAAGGTTGCAGAAACTTCAAAGGAGCGACCATCATTTCCAGGAACGATTTCCCCAGAGCCTGTATACCACTCTGAGGTACGATACTTGGTTCCATGCTCTACCCCGATATTTTTGGTTTCCCGCGTCGGGTACGAGTTGATTAAATCTTCCCTGATAGTCTCAGTCAGCTCTGTTTGAGGGAGTGTGGTTTGTGGGTTCATTGTAGTTCGGTCTCTCCTGTACTCAATGTTTGAGTAACGTTTTACGTGAAAGGTTGTAGATAGGAATCTAAGGAATTCTCACCAAGGAAAAGAAATCCTGCCGGGGGATATATTCTTACGCAATTTGGCAATCAAGAGAGGAGAAGCTTAGTAGACACTAAAGTCTTCCAGTCTTCTCTTAACTTAACCAAAGCACAGTGATATTGGCTGGTTTTAGATTTGATAAAACCAGTTTTTGTCATCATTAGTCCTTATTTACTTCTGCCAAAATCTACTATAATTTGGCAAAAAATGACGGACAACCACTGTCAGGCTAGCTGCTAAAAAAGCTCTACTGTAAGACAGCAAATAATAAATAAACAGCTTTTTAACTGATGAACATTTTTCTGTCACATCTCATCAGAATAGCTGGTTATAAACTTCTGCCAAGCTACACGATACTTCTCCCAGCAGGCTCTGGGTAAAAAAAATTTTCAGATGCCAATTGGTACAAACTGAACAGATTTAGTCAGTAAAATGGTCTTTACTTGAATAAACTGCCTTTGAAACTTATCTTACGCCTCACCGCCGCTGTTGTTGCTAACCAATTGTCGGCGTAATCGGCAGGTTTCCATTTCAAAGTACAGCCGTGATTAACTAGCTGGTCTGGGTTTAGAGGTCTGAAGACTAATGCTGATCTAAAATCTTGACTAATCATGAGTTTACTGCTGTTTGAGTTTAGCTTTTAGGCAATCTTCCAATCTCTTGGTAAAGACTTGACAGGAAAAATATATTGATGAAGGGAAACGCTTTTTTGCAGGTAACGGTAGCAACCTTAGTTAACTCACGTTTGTTAGTTTACCCCTTGACGTTTCTTTTTTGACGTGAAGAAAAATAACGATAAATTTAGTTCAAGGGATAATTGATAATTTTTATTAAAATCATTGACTAAAAAAAACAATTTAATGGTTTTTCTGGGGAAGTCAAGGTCTATCCCGTTACTAACCCAGGCAAAAAAAAAGAAACTTGGAGTATCAATCTAAGCCATAGTCAACGACACCAGCTCATCCGCCATCTCAAAATTGGCAGTAACATTTTGCACGTCGTCAAGTTCGTCCAAGGCATCCATCAACTTCAAGAGCGATCGCGCGATATCCGGGTCAGTCACTTCTAGCGTATTCCCTGGAATCCAGCGCAGTTCAGCCTCGCTGACTGGCAAATCTTTATCCTGCAATGTTTGGTTCAGGGTTTCCAAATTGCTGACCTCGGTAAACACCTCCGCCACCTCCCCGTCTTCATCCTCCAAAAGTTCGTAAGTCTCTGCTCCCCCTTCCAGGGATGCTTCGAGCAATTGCTCTTCCGCCACTGACCCTGCGAGAGTGACGACCCCTTTTTGTTCAAACATCCAGCTCACACAACCGGTTTCACCTAAATTGCCGCCATTCTTGGTAAATGCCTCTCGCAAATCGGCGGCGGTGCGGTTGCGATTGTCCGTAAGCGCTTCAATGAGAATAGCCACACCACCAGGACCGTAGCCCTCGTAGCGAATCTCTTCTAAGTTGTCGGTATCATTTCCCAACTGCCCCGAACCTTTAGCGATTGCTCGTTCGATATTGTCATTGGGAATTCCTGCTGCCTTTGCCTTTTCAATCGCTGTACGCAACCGAAAATTCCCTTCCGGGTCGGGAATACCGTGGCGAGCTGCCACAATAATCTCCCGCGATAGCTTGGCAAAGGTTTTGCCCTTAACCGCGTCAACTCTCGCTTTTTGGCGCTTAATATTCGCCCATTTACTGTGTCCTGCCATAGCGTCCTATACGGAAGCACTTTAAAATCATGCTTCTTAGGGTAGCTTGGGAGACTGGGCAACTTCAACCAATCAGCTCAACTGCAAGAAGCCCCGCACCAAAATCTTCAGAGTCCCTGGGTACTAATCAGTTCATAGCCTCGGTTACAGATTTCCTGTGCTGAGGCTGTATCGCGATCAACTTCATATTTACATTCTGGACTGCTATAGTTCCCCCACACCCCCTCAAAAGTTAAGAAAAGTGACTTTTCCCACCCCCATCGCTAATCGGGCTGTACCATAAGCCGCCGCCGTGTGAGTCGATGGCACAACCGGAACCTGAAGCTGACGCTCTCGAATAGCTGTCCAAGTCAGATTTTTTGCCCCACCCCCAGCCGTGTACACACTGGTGAGTGAGGTTGCCCCTAGCTGTTGTAATAACTGATATCCCCGTGCCTCAATACGCGCTATGCTTTCGAGCAAGCCGTGGAGAAATTCAACAGGTTGGGCAGGTTTGGGTTCTAGTCGGGGGGGGAAATGAGGGTCGTTGATAGGAAAGCGATCGCCAGGTTTGAGTAAGGGATAATAATCTAAGGGACTTTCCTGCTGAGGGTCAATTTGGCGGCTGAGGTGATCGAGTTCGGTATCACTGAAAAACTGCCGTAGCACCGTCCCACCCGTATTTGACGCCCCACCCGTCAGCCACAAATCCCCCAGTCGGTGAGAATAGATTCCGTAACGGGCATCCTCGACGCGAGTATGACTCAAAAGCTTTAGCACTAAAGTAGAACCAAGGGACGTTACCGCCTCACCGGGATGCTGAACACCACTGGCGAGAAAGGCAGCAATACTATCGGTAGTGCCAGTACACACTAAGCAGTCTTGCCGCAACCCCAAATGACGGGCAACCTCTGGAGTAACTTCACCCACCGGCGTTCCAGGGGCAAGGACTTGGGGTAGTATCGGTACAATCGGTAACTGCGCCATCCAAGCGGGATAATCTAATTGTTCCGGTTCGTAACCCAGCTTTAGGGCGTTATGATAGTCGCTAATTCCCAATTGACCGTGCAACAGAAATGCTAACCAGTCTGCTTGATGCAGGAAATAATGATTTTGAAGAGTTAAGTTTGAATTTTCAATGAACCACAGGAGTTTGGCAAGACTGGATGTTGCGCTCATTACCACAGAATTGGGAGTCGCAATTTCCCTTAATTGGTCTATTAAAGCAACTCCCCGCCCATCATTGTAGAGGATGGGTGACTCAACAAGATTGCCGTTGCGATCGCACAGTAGTACTGTGCCAGACGTACCATCAATAGCGATACGGGTAATTTGCTTTCGCATTTCCTGGGGAATCTTCTCGACTAGAGTCAATAACGCCCTCTGCCAAGTTTTCGCCCAATCGGTAGCGGCTGAGGCTTCAAAGGGATACTCAGCTTCGGCTTGAACTGTACCTGCACCGTCAATCACCACCGCCCGTGCGCCAGAGGTGCCAAAATCCATGCCGAGGTAGAGGCTCATAAGCGATTATTTGATCAAATAGTTTTTAGGTTGAAAACTTCCAGACGGAAGGTATAACGAAATTAGCGATCGCTACTCTGCAAAAACGAGGCAAGTAACACAACAGCAATGCTACACCCTCACTCTTCAATCATTAATTATACTTCCTTTTTTATTTCATTTTCGTTTAAGTCCCACTAATACTAGAATCGCAAAGTTGGCTTACGTCTATTGATGTAAGGGCTTCAGTAGGTCTGCTATTTCCCGGTTCAATGCTTCGTATCCTGCGGAATTAATATGTAATAAATCCTGGGTATAATTTAATTTAGTTTTACCATTTATTCCTAAAATTTTATAAGCATCAAAAACAATAATCCTGTCTCCTTTCAAAGAGTGTACATAGGTATTCACTTCTTCAATATCCTGCTCGATGTTCGGGATACTTTGCCAGCGAATTCGCTCTTTTAGGGGTAAATTTCCTCTGCCGATAGGAAAAATTGTAGATACAATAACGGTGGCTCCCAAGTTTTGAGATTTTTCGGCAATTCTGCGAATGTTATCTTTACAGGCTTCAACAATATCTGTTCGAGTCTTGGGCGGTAAGGGCAGCATTCTTAAATCGTTGATTCCTACCTGTACGATAATCACATCTGGTTGCAAATAGCTGACATGATAATCAAATCGCAAAAAGGCTTGCGCTGATGTTTCTCCAGAAATACCGCGATTGATAAACTGGAAATTACTTACCTTGGGTTTTCGCCAAGCGCTCGCTCTTGAATCTCCGAAAAACACTACCGTTGTTTTCTCCGTGTCTATTGAAGCTGTTTGGATAGAATCTTGACTGTATCGGTGCAAGTTTACTGGATCTAATTTCACTGCATTAGTGGATAAATAGTAATCCATGGCTTTATCAAAAATAAAGGCATTTAAAATTAAGGAAGTAGTAAGTATTAAAGTTAAGAGTAAAACAAGTTTATGTTTGAAAAAAACTCTCATTATTCCTGCGATCGGTTAACTCCGTTCAGAATGACACAATACCATCTCAAGTTATCATTCTTGGTTCAGAACTCAGAATTCTAGGTAATGTCAGGATGAGTGTGGGGTCTTACCCATATCCCCCAAATTAGTAAAACAAACCATAGTAGAAGTGTTGGGTCTATACCTTACTACTCTGATGCAAGTTCCAGTTAAACTTCTACCAGGTGCACTCTCTGAGCTATACGCTCAAGCTACCATCTCTGGCAAGATTACAAAGGCGGATCGATACGGGCTAATGGCAGCATTGCTAGATGATTCCCTGACGGATGAAGAACAAGAGTCCGTTGAGCGGTTGCTGTATTCTCTGCAACGGGGGCGCATGAAAATAGTGGATGAAATTTCGGCGCTTTGATTTGAGGGAACTGTTGCTGTAGAGATGGCTCCAATCAACGTCTAACTTTGTCAAACTTAGGCAATTAAGCTACTGTACAGCTTGCCCTCGTTTTCTCCGTTTCGATGCCCATTGATTTTCGCAACACCAATACCGTCTGGGCTTCCATCCTGGCGGAAACCCTGACACGTTTGGGATTGACTACAGCCATTATCTGTCCGGGTTCGCGTTCCACCCCTTTAACGGTTGCCTTTGCCCAACAGAGTCAGATAGAAGCTATTCCAGTACTTGATGAACGCTCGGCTGGCTTTTTTGCTTTGGGGCTTGCTCGCAAATCCGGCTTGCCCGTGGCGCTGGTTTGCACTTCGGGGACGGCGGGTGCTAATTTCTATCCAGCCGTGATTGAAGCCAAAGAAAGCCGAGTACCCTTATTAGTGTTGACTGCTGATCGTCCTCCAGAGCTGCGAGATTGTCATTCTGGGCAAACGATTGACCAAGTGAAATTGTATGGCAATTATCCCAACTGGCAAACCGAGTTAGCTGTACCCTCCCTGGAAATGGGGATGCTGAGATACCTGCGGCAAACTTTGATCTATGCTTGGGAGCGATCGCTCTTTCCGGTTCCCGGTTCAGTCCATCTTAACCTGCCCTTCCGCGATCCTCTCGCTCCTATACCCCAATACGATACCGAAACCCTACAATCCCAATTTCAACCCGCAGAATTCTTCGCTGCTATCTCCCCTACCTTCCCACTCCCCACTCCCGTTCGGCTGATCGCTCACGGCGAAGCCCATTCCCTACTCCCCATTCCCTACCCAGAATGGCAGCAATGCCCGCAAGGTATTATTATTGTCGGTTTGGCTCAACCTCAACACCCCAAGGAGTATTGTGGCGCGATCGCTCAATTATCCAAAGCGTTAAGATTTCCTGTATTAGCGGAGGGACTCTCACCTCTGAGAAACTATGCCCAAGTCAACCCTTATTTAATTTCCACCTACGACTTAATCCTGCGCAACCGACAACTCGCTCAACAATTAGCACCAGCCCTGGTGATTCACATCGGTGAGCTACCAACGAGTAAGGAATTGCGTCTCTGGTTAGATGAATACCAACCCCGACGCTGGATTATCGACTCCAGTCACCACAACTTAGACGCCCTCCATGGCAAAACGACTCATCTGCGGATGTCGGTAGAAGCTTTGGTGGCAACGGATTGGGTAACGGATGTAACGGATGAGGGAGGAAGCTGGAAAGCTGGGGAGCTGGGGAGCATTGTGTCAATTCCCAATTACCTGCAACAGTGGTGTGAGGCGGAAGCGAAGGTAAGGGCGACAGTTGATCAGGAAATGGCGGCGATGAAGCAGTTATTTGAAGGTAAAGCGGCTTGGTTGCTTTCTCAATGCTTGCCTCCTGGCACTCCGCTATTTATTGCTAACAGTATGCCGGTGCGGGATGTTGAGTTCTTTTGGGTTCCAGGCAATACGGGGGTGCAACCTTGGTTTAATCGGGGGGCGAATGGTATTGACGGTACTTTATCAACGGCTTTGGGTATCGCTCATCGCCATCAGAGTTCGGTGATGCTGACAGGGGATTTAGCGCTGTTGCATGATACCAATGGTTTTTTGCTGAAAAATAAGATTGTAGGTCACTTAACTATTGTTTTAATCAATAATAATGGTGGCGGTATTTTTGAGATGCTGCCTATTTCTAAGTTTGACCCACCATTTGAAGAATTTTTTGCTACACCCCAAGCTGTTAATTTTGCTCAATTGTGCCTTACTTATGGAGTAGAACACCAGCTCATTGAGTCTTGGGAGCAATTGAAGCAACGGTTAAATACACTACCCAGCACAGGTATCCGGGTGTTGGAGTTGCAAACGAACCGCAAGGCGGATGCTCGCTGGCGTCATGAGTATTTGGGTAAATTGGCTGCGGGTATTGGTGAGTTTTGAGGGTTACAGAACTATACTAATATCCCCCCAACTCCTAAGCAGGGAGGTAGGAGAAGGTTGACTCTTCAGTTGCTATAAGTCCCGCTAAGTAATGTCTTACCTTATTTTCTTTCTCCGTTCCTCATTAGCTCTATCAAACCAAAACCACTCTTCATCTGTCATCTGTTTAGCATTTTGGATACGCTCAACCGCCCACTGAGCATAGTCTAAATTAATTTCACACCCCAACCATTTTCGCCCCAACTGCTCGGCAACAACAATGGTTGTACCCGAACCCACAAAGGGATCAACGACTACATCTCCTCGTTCAGAAGACGACATCACAAATTTTCTCACAAGTTCTTCAGGTTTTTGAGTGGGATGTTTTGTTTTTTCAGTCATTCCATTACAGGTTGTCGGAATTTCTATAACATCCCTTGGTTTGGCTCCTTTCAGGTGTGGATGCCACTTTCTTCCGTCATTATTTCCACTATTACCATACTGGCTACTTGGAGCTTGTGGATGCTCTGGATATTTTAAGGTGTGATTGCTGTAGGGAATCCGAACATTATCAAGGTTAAATTTAAAAGTTTTAGTTTTTCTAAAATGTAAAATACTTTCATGGGAGCGCCCCCAGTCATTTGCAAGATTGGCTTTATTTTTATAGTGCCAAATTAACCACCGACAACCTTGAAAGAAACGTGAAGCGGGTAGTTTTATATCGGCTATAATTTCAGGAAAACCACAAATATAGAGCGTACCCGTAGGCTTCAGGATACGGGCAGCCTGTTCAATCCATTGAAGTGACCATTCAACATAGTGCTGTTGAGAATCAAACGTATCCCACTCTGCTTTCTTAATATTATACGGGGGGTCGGCAAAGACCAGATCGACTGATTCTGATTCTAGGGAAGTCAGCCAAGTTATTGCATCACCAATCCATAAGATACCCCTGGGGTGGTAGTAGAGTGGTTTTGGCTCGTTGGAGTTAAACTTACCCAAATCTACACCAGAACAACAGCACTTCATGACTCCCTACTAACAGAATCAGTATTGGGTTCTAGCCATTGAGCAAATTCTGTGGTAAAGCTACCATCCAAAATCGCTTCCCGAATTCGTTGAGTAAAACGAATCAGTTCTGTTACATTATGTAAAGAAAGTAACATATACCCCAAAACTTCCCGCGATCGCACGAGATGATTCAGGTAAGCGCGGGTAAAGTTTTGACAGCAGTAACAGGGGCAAGTGCCATCTAGGGCGGTAAAATCTTCGCGAAACCTAGCATTTTTCAAATTCCAGCGTTCCCCCTGCACTAAGGCGGCACCATGACGCCCTAAACGAGTGGGTATCACGCAATCAAATAAGTCAATGCCGGAGGCAATTGCTCGTGCCATCTCTCGATAGGTGCCAATGCCCATCAGATAGCGCGGCTTATCGGCGGGTAAATAGGGTGCAGTGGTTTCAACAATTTTGTGGATTAATTCGACAGGTTCCCCCACACTCACGCCACCAATCGCATAACCCGGTAAATTCAATGAAGCTAGAGACTCAGCCGCCTGCTGGCGTAAATCCAGGTAAACGCCACCTTGTACGATGCCAAACAGCGCTTGATCCTGAGGGCGGGCGTGAGCATTGATACAGCGCTTAAGCCACTGATACGTCCGCTCGGTTGCTATTTCGACCTCAGCACGTTCTGCGGGGTAAGGAGGGCATTCATCAAACGCCATAATTATATCTGCCCCTAGCGCATTCTGAATAGCGATCGACCGCTCTGGTGTCAGATTAATCAGTCGTCCGTCGCGGGGTGAGCGAAATATTACACCTTCATCCGAAATTTTACGGAGCTTACTCAAGCTAAATACCTGGAAGCCACCGGAATCCGTCAGAATGGGTTTCTGCCAACCCATGAAATGGTGCAATCCACCTGCTTTCTTTATAATCTCTTCTCCCGGTTGCAAGTGGAGGTGATAGGTATTCGCTAGGATGATTTGTGCTTCAGCTTTCTCTAATTGTGCTGGTGTTAGAGTCTTAACTGTTGCCAGAGTTCCCACTGGCATGAAACGGGGTGTCTCGATTGAACCGTGAGGCGTAATAAACACACCAGCACGTGCCTTAGTTTGGCGACAGGACGCCTGACAATGAAATAAGAATGAAATTTTTTGTTACTCCAATGCCTTTATTTTTCGTTGGGTATTGATTGTCCTTGGTGAAAAATTCCTCATCCATGACCAAAGACAATGACAAATTAGCGATTACAGGAAAGTTCGTTGAGCCTAATGAGGGAGCTTAAAAAGGACACTCTCCCTCATCGTCAATTTGCACATCCCACTTCGCACTCAGGACTTGAGTTACCATTGCTTCTAGAGCTTCGGCATTCAGATGTTCACTAGACTGATCTTGTAGAGGGTTCGATAGGGGTATCAGGCGCAACTGGCGGTTTTCTTGAACCAAATCAAAATACGTTTTTTTGTCTGAAGATTGGTTCAACTGCAAGTAATCAAAGCTGCAAACATTTATATAGAGGGCTTGGTTGGCAACCAGGGTGGAACGTTGCGGGTCGGCGAAAACTTCCAGAACGTACCCTTCTCCCTCACTTTGCAGTTTACCGTCAAGGGTGTGGATATAGCGAACGCGACCTAAGTCGGTTAGCAGGCGTCCCATGTCTTGTTTGTTGATAATAATGCCAGTATCGATAATACAGGGAGCTGGAAGTCGGTATGGAGATTGATGATAACTCATGGGTAAAAGCCTATGATGCAAACGGGGCTAATATGGCTATGCAAGGGATTGATGTTGTTGCTTGGTTAAACCCTACTCTCGAAAAACCCAATGCCTCGATCATAGCCTGTGTCAAGCTAATGGCAAGCATAAACTATGGAACAGCCAACCAATCAGATCGATATGCCATACAAATGGGTATCAATCTGACATACTAGGGTCTTACGAGTAATACGAGTAGGGTATGAGACAATACTATCCCAATATTTACCCACTGCTCATACGACAATATACGGAATTTTCGGTGAAATTTTTAAGGATGGCTTCCTTATGAAGGGATTCCGACTGCGGCAATTGCGGCAATGGGGACGCCAATGCTGGTACTCGTGGCTCGGTGCTATCACCTTTTATACCTGCATTCCAATTCCTGCGGGTTGGCAGCTAGAATTTCGAGGCATTGCCCGTTGGTCCCCCCTAGTCGGATTAGCAATCGGGGGTATTTTGGGAATAGCAGACGCGGGATTGCAACAATTGGGCGTACCCGTCCTCACCCGAAGTGCAATCATTATCGTAAGCTGGATTGCCCTGACAGGAGGGCTGCATCTAGATGGGGTAATGGATACAGCAGACGGCTTAGGGGTTCAAGACTCAAAACGGCGTCTAGAGGTAATGGCAGATAGCGTTACAGGCGCGTTTGGGGCAATGACAGCAGCAGCATTATTACTTCTCAAACTAGCAGCGCTGACAGATATCGCCAACTATCGATGGTTGATGCTGATGAGTGCAGCCGGTTGGGGGCGCTGGGGGCAGGTGGTCGCTATTTCGCTTTATCCCTACCTCAAACCGACGGGCAAGGGGGCATTTCACAAAGACGCTATCCGCATCCCCCAGGATATTTTGTGGGGAGGGTTGCCAATGTTAGCCCTATGTGGATTGCCCCTGGTACTAGAAGGAGGTAGCTGGCAGGTATCTCTGGCGATGGCAGTCGGGGGATGTGCAATTGCGCTTTTGACAGGTGCCTGGTTTTACCGCCAGTTGGGGGGACATACGGGCGATACTTATGGGGCAGTAGTAGAGTGGACAGAAGCTTTGTTTCTTTGCTTATTGGCTAGATAGGGGAGATAGAGGAGAAAAAAATTCTAATTCTCCACCTTCCCCATCCTTAGATAGGTCGCAGACGTGTCACCTTTAGGTTAAACTGCCCGCCGCCAGTTTCGCCAAAGGCACGAACTCGAATAATGTACTTACCTGTTTCGGTAATCCGAGCAAATAGGAGAGAGTTGGTAGTGCCGTCGGGTCCGTCGTCATTTTCGGCGACAGTGGAACCGTCAGATGCCAGGAGCGTGACAATCGTGTCGAAGCTTTCTGAGATCAGGTCGATAGCAACTTGATCTCCTCCACTGAGGTCGATTGTGTAGTCGCGGGCAAAGCCTCCCTCACCAGTCGGAATATCATTTTGTGTAAGGGTGTCGGAAATTTCGTTACTTGCGGGAATCGGAATCGGATTGTACAGCCGATTCTGCGCTCTCGCTGCCACCGTAGTTAAGCTTATTGTTAAGAAGGTTAAAGGAAGGAGCAAGAGAAAGCTAAACCGAGTGGCAAAAGCGTTAGTCATATAAATCTTTCATTCAAGCTAGAACAGGTTAATTGTGACATCTCCTACTCAAATTGGGGGCAATTTTTTTCTAGCCCTTGAAAGGTAATAGGAAATGGGGAATAGGGAATGGGAAATTAAAAGTTATAAATCACGCTGAAATAAAATCCATCATCTTGAGCATTTTCTCCCCGATCATCCAAATCAATCAGAGGGAAACCATAATCCAATCGTAAGTTTAAATTAGGCAGGGGTTCCCACAATAGTCCCAAACCCAAACCGGCAATAAATGTCTGGTCTTGTAACTCATTAGGATTATCACCGACATTCCAGACATAACCCAAATCAAAAAAGGGTGCTAACAAAAACGTCGCAATTCCTGCTTCATCTCGCTCTAAAGTAATCCGATCTTCCACCGAAAAACGCAAACCACTATCACCTGCTCGAACATTCTGCCTGTAGCCCCGCACCGACTGACCGCCACCAATAACAAACTGCTGGGCAGGCAATAAACCATCTAATGCTAACTGAAGGTCTGCCTGAATAATTAAAAAGTTATCAGGATTAAGAACTTGTACTCGCTGTATCTGTGCCAACCAGCTTATAAACTGACCATCGGGAAAATCTGGATCAACCTCAGAATTTTCTGTGGCATCAAACAAGCCCGTACCAAAACTGAAGAGCGAACGAAATGCCCAAGCACCCGAAACATCTCGTCTTGTATAGTCCTGCCCAAACTTAAAAACACTAGTACGACTCACACCCTCTTCATCGGGACCAAAACCAAAGGGTGTAGGTCCTGCAAAGGTAAAAGTTTGACCGTCTTGAAAAGTAAATCCTAAGGATAGGGCAAACTCTTCGCGGGGCGTGCGGATGAAGGGTTGTCGGTAAGTAATTTCATAGAGTTGGGATTCCCCTCGGATATCCAGAATATTAAAAGGTTCTTGAATAACTTCATTATTATTAAATGCTGCTCTCAAGAGTACCGTCCCATTCATTGGGTTGACTGGCACCCGATAGCTAAACTCCCAAGTATAGGCACCCCCTACTGTCGTTCGAGTGTAAGCTGCTGCAATTTCGTCACCGATACCCGTCAAGTTACGATAGCGGGCGTTGGCACCCATGCGTTCGGAACCGACACTCGGAGGGGAATAGTTATCAATGCTGACGCTGCCATCAAAGGGATTAGCTTCAGTGACGCGCACCACTAGAATACTCTGACCTATACCAGTTCCGGCTCTCAGGCTGGCTTCCACATTTTCAAATAGGGGGTCGATCCGCAATAAGCGCAATTGGTCTTCTAACTGAGCGGTATTGAGTGGCGTATCCGCACCCAACTGCACCCGCGATCGCACATAACTTTCGTTTACCCGTCGCGTGCCTTCAACCTGAATCTCTTCCAAGCTGCCTTCAATAACACGAATTTCCACAACCGAACCGGATAGGGACTCTTCAACGAGAACAGCTCTAGAGGTGATATAGCCTTGCTCTAAGTACAGTTGGGAAATGGCATCAGCAACACTTCTGAGTTCTTCCAGGGTGACAGTTCGCCCTTCAACAGACTCAAGCAGGGGATTGAGTTCGCTTTCACCAAAAATCGTGCTGCCCGTGACTTCAATTTGTTGAACTTGAATCTGCTGGGTATCGGTAGGGGTATCTGTGGTTTGTTTGGTACGAGCTGCAATCGAGTGGGTTAAGTTTCGATTCAGTTGTTCTTGCCATTGACCCTGTTGTGCCGATGATGGGAGTTGTAAAACTTGACTGGTTTTAGGTTCAGGTTTTATTGGTTCTGGTGCAATGGGTCTGTTTTGTGCTAAGAGATTGGCAGCCTGAAGGTTAGACTCCTGCAAGCTACCAGGATGGATAGCTGAGGCTCCTAGCTTAGAAGCTTGGAAATTAGATTCCTGGAGGTTAGCAGGATGGATGGCTGAAACGCCTAGGTTAGACCCTTGCAAGTTACGCGGCTGAGGAACAGACTCCTCAAGGGGTTGGGAAAGAGTAATGGATACCGGAGGTGGGAGAAGTGGCAACGGGGAGAACGGCTCTAAAATTTCCGCGACTTGGGGTTTCTGCTTTAGAGTATGGCTACTAGGCTCCAAGTGTTGGACATAGCTATTGATTTCCTGTAATTTAGCCGGATGAATCGTGGCTATCTGGTGAGTAAAATTCTGTGAGTTAACCCGATCAAGATCCGAGGGGTTAAAAATTGCCGTCTGTAGAATGGAAGCGTGCAGGACTGACGGCTCAAGAATTGCCGATCGCAGGATGGAAGCCTGTAGTACGGACGTGTGAAGATTTGAAGAATGAGGGTTAATAGAGGGTAAGTTTGAGGGTTGGCGGTTTGAAAGGTTTACAGTTGCAGGTTTGGGGTTGGCGGTTTGCAGGGGTGTAGGTTGGAGCGTTGAGGGTTGAAGAGTTGCAGGTTTGGAATTGAAGGGTTTAGGTTTGAGGATAGATGGGTGGGGATTTGTCCCTTTAGAGGGAGCGGGTTTGAGGATGGACGGATGACGATTTACCGCTTGAGGGGTTGAGGGTTTCAAAGTAGCAGGTTGGGGGGTAGGAGATTTAACGGTTGACCCACCCGCTTTTGACAATTCTTTACTTTTAATCACAACCTCTGATGTTTGGTCAGCCGAAACTGAGCTGGCATCACCCGCAGAGATGCCGACTATACCACTGATAGCAAAAACTGACAGCAAACCTAAAACAACCTTACGCTTACAATACTCATACATTCAGAAAAAAACTCGACTTTGAACGAGTTATTGAGAGGTGAATCGTCAACTTACACAAAATATCACGAGTGGGTGTCGATTGTCGGCAATTAGTTTCAGTTATTCATGTTATTTTCGGTTAAGCGATCGCGATTTGACCCCCTGCGATCGCCATAGTTGAGTAATCGTTCGATTATTTCTAGACGGTCGTGCCACACTTGTACTTGATAAGCTTGTTGAGGGGTATGTTCCTGCATCCATTTCTGAAATTGAGAACGGAAGGATGAGAGCGCCATTTTTGCGGAGAGCCAATTACTTTTCGATGGCTCTGTTGCGAGTTGATCGAGGGCTGTTGAAAGAACCTCAGCTTGAGCAACCCACTCGGAAAGAGCCTCTGGGTTAATCGCCATTTGATCGCGGGTCAACAAAAAACTCCATTCCCGTTGTAGTGAGGCATATCGAGCCGCTGCTGCTTTGAAGGGCTGACGATAGGGTACAACTTCCACGGCAGCTTCCTCCTGGCTCCCCTGAGTGCGATTGAAGATACCGCGCAGATTTTCATCCAGATTTTCCACGGCAAATAGAGCATACCCGCCGGCGGGTAAATCTCGCAGGAGTTGAATTTGGTCAACAGCGACGATATTGGGCAAATTCAACAGTCGAATCCCAGGTAAAAGCAATGCTGAACTGAGAGTTGGTTCTCTGAGCAACGGTTGGGCAAGATTCTGCAATCCTTCCGTATCTAAGGCATAGGTCATTGGCACAACGAGGTCAATATCACCCCGAATTGCCCAGTTTTCCCAATTTTGCTGTAGTCGTTGCAGGCGCTCAACACGGGGCAGGGCAAACACCGCCGCCGATAGAATTAGATTGGGATGTTGCGATCGCAAGCGAGCTGACACCGACGCCACAAAGCTATCAACTTGCCGAACACGAAATTGTGTCCACCTTTCCCATAACGAATCACCGGGGTAAACTTCTATCGGATCAACCCCCGTCATCTCCTGAAACTGCTGCCGTGCCGCCATCCCGTAACCGTAGGTTTGATTTACCCTCGGGTCTTGAAAAGGATAGCGAATGTAGTCAAGCTGAATGCCATCCACCTCGTAGTTATTGGCAATTTCTTCTAAAAGAGCCATCAAATAGCGGCGAACCTCTAGATTAGCAGGGTCTAGGAATGCCTTTTTGGTATTCCCATCAAACAGACGCCCCTGTTTGTCAACCATTGCCCAGTCGGGATGAGCACTCAGCACAGGTCCTAGATAGTCAGCCGATTGGTTCAACAGGGCGTTGTGACGCTGGTTTGCCGCCGCAAAGATCCAAACCCAGGCGTGTAATTCCATACCCCGCTCGTGGGCTAATTTAACTGCCGCTTTTAGGGGGTCCCAACCTTTTATTAGGGGGTTTTGCTCGGATGCAACCCGACTGGGGTAAATCGGATAGCTGGCATTAACGGTTTCAAAGAAGACTGTGTTCAATCCTGCTGCTGCCAGTTGATCGAAAATCCTGGCTAAATCCCGCTCCGACTTCGCTTTGACAATAGTACCCCGGTCTAACCAAATTGCCCGAATTTCCGGTTGAGCCAACTTTCGGTCTATTGGGTAGTTATCCCAAAGCAGGCGTCGTGCGTGCAGCCATTCTTGTCTTGCCAGAGTATAGTCTTGCGATCGCGCCGCATTCAGGAAACTTTGCAAACCCGCCCTCGCCTGAGCCACTACCCGGCTAGCAGAGCCAGTTGTAACTCCTGAATGGAGACTGACTACTGTTGCTGAACCTTTGGTACTGGTACTGCCCGATTCCTCGGCAGTGGTGTCGCTGAGTAACCCAACGTCGCTATTCGTAGCGTTGGCAGCGAGTAGCGCACTTTCAAATCGACCGATCAGATTTTCTAACTCCTGACTCATGGCAGCGACTTCTGTAGGGGTGAGCCTTGTCCAATCTTGGGGCGGCGTTTGTTCGGGCAGCACTAAAGCATCAGGATTGCTAACGGTCGATTCGACTCCATTACCACTGGCTACTGATGGTAGTTTGCTAACGGGTGGAGTGGCTGTTTCGGCTGATGGAGAACGATTATCACAATAGTTTGAAGAATTTGGTGTTCTCTTTCCAGGAGTGACGTTGTAGCGATTCAGAGCCGCTCGCAACCAAGCCACATCTACATCGACGGGTGCCACTCCCCTGACACCCCAGCGCCAACCCAAGAAGGTCGATTGGCTTGTCGTCACAACTGCTGGTGGATTTTCGTCTTGCTCCCACACGGCTGCTGCCGTCGATTTTAAATTAGCCGGAATCACAACCCCTCCAGAAAAAGTGCCAGTTAATCCCACATCAGGAACCCAACTGGGGGTGTCCGTGGGTGAGGTTTCCAGACTAGAGGGTTGGGTTAGGGCAAAACCCCAATAGGCACCCAAAAGCGATCGCAAGCGGTTGCGGACTTCAGGTTGAGACAAAACGCCTGCTGGTCCGCTGACAATCACCCGACCGCCTTGGTACATCCAGTCTTGCAATGCAGCGAGCTGGGATGGTTCGAGTCGCTCGATATTCGGTAAAAACAGGAGTTGAGTGCTGCTCAAGTCTGATGCCTGCTGAACTTGTGTCAAGTCAACAATACAGTAATCGACACCAGTTGAAAGCAAGCGATCGGTAATTTCTGACCAATATCCTTCGTTATCGGGGCTTTTCACCACCCCCAGCGTTGCTTGTTGGGCTAAGGCGGGTAGTAGAAGTGCTAACGGATTGAGTAGGGTTGCGATCGCTAGGCTAACAACTAGTTTTTTCATAAGCTCGTTTGAAGAAAAGGAGTGGGGAGTGGGCTTCGCCGTGAGCGTCAGCCGAACGGGAGTGGGGAAGATGGTCTTTTTTGTAATAGCAGTGGGCTGTGTTGCCTTTTTGGGCAAGGGTGGCTAGGATCGTGTTTTCTTGTAAGCTTCACGCCATGAAGCGTAGACCCAAATATCGCCTACATCCTAATAGCAACAGCCATGCCCCTACCTCCTATAATCCCCGACCCAGGCAATGACTACAACACGGCTCTTGATATTGGTGTTCTAGGGACTCAGCAAACCTTCACCGATGCCGTGGGGAGTCTTGACCGCAAGGACTTCTACCAATTTACCCTCAATCAGAATAGCCAAGTGAGTCTCAACCTAAGTGGGC
>NZ_JADEWY010000077.1 GCF_015207375.1 Coleofasciculus sp. LEGE 07092
CCCCCATCTCCCCAATTCCCTTTGCTCTGCCAATAGACTCAAGGTTAAGGCAACAGGTTGCTGTAAAATCGATCTGAGAAAAGGCAGACCTATTCAGTCATGCCCCAATGATCCTATCCAGTGGGGTGGGAGATTGCCGATCTAAATTGCTCAATCACAAATTGCAGCAATCTTGTCCGCTGTCGCTTTTGAGAAGAGGAGAACTACATTGAAGAAACTACTGTCAGTCGTTTTAGTTGCGATCGCCTTTTTCGGGCTCGTTCTAAGTCGTCCTGCCCTAGCTGCTGATACCGTCAGCGGTGGCAAAATCTTTGGTGCCAACTGTGCTGCCTGCCATATGGGAGGTAACAACGTCGTTATGGCGAACAAAACCTTGAAAAAGGACGCCTTGGAGCAGTATGGCATGGACTCCATGGATGCAATTGTCAACCAAGTAACCAATGGCAAAAATGCTATGCCTGCTTTCAAAGGACGCTTAAACCCGTCCCAAATTGAAGATGTTGCGGCTTACGTTCTAGAACAAGCCGAAAAAGGCTGGTAGTGAATAAAGCTAAGGGAGCAGTTCGGCTACCATAGGGTGTGTCGAAAGGCTTCCTTGGCGTGTCTGGGTGGATTGCCCTTTGCCCTGCCGATTGATGCGGCTCTCTGAGTGGGGCTTCTCACCGGAACAGTTAAAAGACTTTCTGCGATTCCAAATTTGCCTCTATTTCCCTACGAGTACGCCACACCCATCGCAACTCATTCTGCGCATACAGAGGTAACTGATCACGACTATGAACAGAACCCGGTTGAGTCGCATTGCCGTAAACCGTCAGTACCTTTGCTTTCACCGGATTAGAAAACTCAATTGCCGCCATATAACTATCCCCAGCTACCGAGCCAAAACGCCCCTCACTGGTTGGTGCTAAATCAATCACCCGGAAAATCCCCAAAAACCCGGGACCCCCACTCGCAGGCAAATCCACAGTACCATAGCGCAATCGTGCCACGTCTCCCCATGGCACATCCAGCGCCCCATAGAGTAACTTAACGGTTGTTGCTGCTGCCTCTAAGGTTTTCACGGCAGCTACAGAGTCAGCTAAACCGTCAGGAGTTGTCAGAGGCGAATTTGGGTTCCAGCCTGTGGCAAACCAGTTATTAGTAGGCATCGAGCGCGCCCACAGTGCAAATAATACCGCCCCTCTACTGTCAGCATTTGCCTGCCGATCCCATGCTGCCAACACATCAGCCGCTTCACCTGCCAATTTGCCTCCCGACTGCCGCGCTGCTGGAATTAAGTCATCTAAAATTCGATCGGCTAATTCCATGCAGGGGGAAAATTTCTTGGCAATCATCTCTTCAAAACTAATTTGAGAATCCTCCATCAACATCTTTGCCGAGCGCTGGGCGCGGAAACCCATAAATTGTGGTGCCATGTAGGGAGGATACTGATCCAGATTAATCGTTTGGGGGAATGTGGTTGTCCAGGGTGGATCGTTGGCATTCTGCAACCAACCACTAGTCGGATCGAGAATACGGGGTAAATCCTGATAGGGATGGTATCGACTCCATAAGGTTTGAGAGGTGTCACCTGGTACAATACCCCGCCAATACCGCCAATCTCCTTGCCCTCGCACAGGTACTAAACCATTAAATAAATGCAGGATATGCCCCTCTCGATCCGCATACATAATCGTGAACATGGGAAGCTGCAACGGTTGTACTGCTGTCTCAAACTCCCTGAGATTGTTAGCTTGCGCCATCTCCCATAACTGTGCCATGATTTGAGGCTGGTCTAAACCTACCACCCGCAATGCGATCGCTTTTCCGTTATTCTGTGCAACTATTGAACCATGAAGCGATCGCCGAATAACTAACTCTTTTTCTCGCACCGTCCCATCTGCCTGCTTCACCTTCAGGGTTTGGGTTTCGGTTTCAAAGGGATGCACCTTACCGTCAAAAAGATAACCCCCATCCGCCAGCGTCAATTCGTAAGCATCCCAACCGTCATGGGTATTCACGGTAAACGTCCAACCCAAGTTATCGTTAAACGCAATAGCCAACATAGGCATTCCCACCAACGCCGTACCATAAGTATCAATTCCTGGTGCAGTTAACTGCGCTTCATAGCAAAGGAAAAAGTCTGACCAAGGTAAGTGAGGATTTGCCAGCAGCATAGCATTGCCCGTGGCAGAATGAGAAGGTGCGATCGCCCAAGCATTGGAACCCATGGGTTGGGGAGTTGGGAGTTGGGAGCTGGAAATAGGAGAAGGTTGTGATTCTTTCGGTAAACGACTGGGACTCAGGGATGCCACTTGCTGAGGACTCACCACAAAATTAAAATGAATCACGCGCTGTACGTGGGCAAGCACATCCACCCCATCTACAGGCAGCACTACCTTAACCTTATCCTCAATTTGGTCAGCCTTTTCCTCAGCATAGGCATTAATTCCAGCAGCAAAGGCATCCAAATAGTGCTGCATCGTCAGACTTTGTGCCTCGTACCATTCCTGCGCCCTTGAGGGAATACCCATCGTTCTGACATACTGATCAGATTCTAGGTAGTCTTCTCCCCAATATTCCGCTGCCCTTCCTCGTGCCTGCCCGTACAGTTGTAAAATCAAGTTACCGTGACTGGCAGTTTGCGCCCATCCAAAGGCTTTAAATAGACTTTCTGTATCCTGACCGTAGATATGAGGAACTCCCCAGGTATCCCAAAGAATTTCCGTTCGCTCTACCCCGTTAACCGGACGAGAAATTCCTAAAAACAACGTCAAAACTAAGGGTATCAGCAACAGTAATAATAATGCAAGTCTCTTCTTCAATCTAACCATTGGAAATAAAAAATCTGCCATTCGATTGATTACACTAGTCTACTTTTGAGCTAAGGTAGAGCCGGGATTTTATTTTTTAAAGCCTTGTCTTTAATAGAAGCTAAACTAGAAATAAATAAATCAAAAAAAATAGAACTCAACTGAAAATTAATATCATGTCTACTGCTTTAATTACTGGAGCCTCAGGGGGAATTGGTGCGGCTTTCGCTAAAAAATTGGCAAAGCGCAATACAGACTTAGTTTTAGTGGCTCGTTCTCAAGGGAAACTTGAACAACTTGCCAAACAGTTATACGATAAGTATCAGATTCAGGCCGATGTCATTGTGCAAGACTTGACTGAACCGGACGCGGCTGCTCGAGTATTTGAAGCTGTTAGTCAAAAAAATATTACCATTGATTTACTCATCAACAATGCTGGATTTGGAGACTACGGTTCCTTCAGTCAGAGTTCCCGAACCAAGCAGATCAAGATAGTTCAACTTAATGTTCTAGCATTGGTAGACCTGACTTACCAGTTCCTCCCCCAAATGCAGGAGCGTGGTTCCGGCAGTATTATTAATATCTCTTCCATTGCCGGTTTTCAACCTTTGCCGTACTTATCCGTTTATTCAGCAAGCAAAGCATTTGTAACCCATTTCAGCGAGGCACTTTGGGCAGAAAATCAGCACACGGGAGTCAAAATTCTAGCAGTTTGTCCAGGACCTACTGAAAGTAACTTTTTTGAAACTGCTGGCTTTAGCAAATTTGCCAGTGGTTCGGAGCGTCAGAATGTTGATTCTCCAGAGGACGTGGTGCGCGAATCACTCAACGCTTTAGAAGCGGATGAGTGTACAGTGGTGCCGGGTCGGTGGAACAATAAAGTTACCGTTAATTTATCACGATTCGTACCGAGAAAAATGCTGGCGCAGCTAGTGGAGCCGCAGTTTCGTCCTAGAAGTTGAAAATACTGTGGGTCAATTTACCTTATCCCTCTTCTGTCACTCTCGGTAGAGCAAACTCTGAAAGCCTTACACAGAGAAACTTTCACTCGAACTGAAACCTTTAGATGTTACATTTCACAAGTCTCGATTCGAGAGAAGAACCACCACAACAACCCAAACCACCACTCTCTATCGTCCAAATCCCTATAAACACAACAACTCGACCTGATCCCCACTGCTGGGAGATGCCCCTGGGGGGCTTTAGGGCTAAAGGTAAGCTCCTGGTAACTCAACCATTCTCCATTTTTACGCCATCCCAGCATATCGGCTAATTTTTGATAGATGTGATAATCAAACACACCTGAAGGTTGACCCCCTACCCTTAAAAAGATTCGCTTTTGCACAGAAAAACCAAAGCGTCCATTGCTGTATTTTACCCAGAGACGATCAATCGTTCGTAGGTCGGTACAAGGAAATTTTTCTATATTCCAGCTTTCTTTGCCGATCACAGCCAGCATTTTGTCTGAGGTTTCTTGATCGGCTTTTTTCCACTCTCCGGCGGCTAATAAATCTCGCAGTCGGCGGTAATCGATGCCACATTTTGAACTCAAATCATCACCCGGATTCTCGGGAATCAATACCTGCCCTGAAGCCCAAACCATTGCTCACCGTTTTGACACGCTTGTCTTGATTTTGGCATAGATTTGATCTGACTTGGACGTGCCAGACTCAAGAGCGATCGCACAGCTTTAATTACTATAGTGTTGATTGTGGGATAGGCGTTTGCCTGTCCTGCAAATAGTGCAAGATGGGAGTAGGCACTGATGAACAATGCCCTACTCCTACCGAAAGGTTACAGATGCGGGAAAAACTTCAGAAACGACTCTCGGTAAAAAGACAAAACTCTTTGAGTATAGTCAGCCGTTGAGCCACTTTTATAGCGACTGGGGTCGCCTGTCATCCACCAAGATGCAGCACGTCGTACTGCCATCGATAAGTTGTTCTCACTGGCACTGTACTGTTCCTTGAGAATATCTCTCATCACACAAGCTACAACCGTGCGAGCAGTTGTGGGATTCCCTTCAAACACCGCTGGTGTCAGTTCCTGCCCAGTACACTGCTTCGACCAACGGGGAATGTTATCGGCTTTGATTTGCCATTCACTATAAAGTCCGTCGTTCTGAGTGCCTGTTTGCGGCGCTGCCAGTCGCAGGGCTTCAACTAGTGCATCAACTTGAACATCAGAAATTTCCCTAGTGGATGAGGCACCGGTTGTGGTTTGAGTCTGAGTGGTTGCGGGTTTTGCTTCAGCCTGAGTTTCAGTGGGTTGTGGGGGAGTAGCAGGTTGTTGGGTTTGGGGCGTGCGGCGCTGCTGCTGATAGAAATTTAGAACGTTCTGAGTGTAGGAATTGGTGGGCGCACTACTATAACGACTGGCATCACCCGTCATCCACCAAGCCGCAGCACGCTGCACTGCCACCGACTCATTATTCCCACTTGCACTGTACTGTTCTTTGAGAATATCCCCCATCACACAAACCAGTATTGCTCGGGCAGTCACGGGACTGGCTTCAAAATCGGCAGGCGATAGTTGCCGTCCAATACATTGCTTCGACCAACGAGGAATATTTTCAGGTTTGATTTGCCATTCACTGTAGAGTCCGTCGTTTTCAGTCCCCGTTTGCGGTGCTGCCAGTCGCAGTGCTTCTACTAACGCCCCAACTTGGGCATTAGAGACTTGGGCTTGTACGGGGAGGTGCCCCAATCCGGCTGTAACTATCACTGCACCCAGTAAGAATCGTCTTGCTTGTCTGACTAATTTGGAACTCATTGGCAGTATTTAGTGGTCAAATAAACTACTTTGGCTACCGCGTTCGCTTAAGGTAGAGAGAAATAGCCAAAAACAGCTAACTCTCCTGATAGAATTTTGACACTGAAAACCCCTTGCTTGTTAGCTTCTTTAATAACCTAATAACGTTAACCTTGATTAGGGAAGATATCAACACAGCCTGCCTCAAGGAGTAACAGCATGAACCATCAATTTTTTCAGAAGTACCGGATTGACCGTCTCACATTCGGGTTGTTCAGAAACTTGATGCTAATGACGACAGGCGGCATGGTGGTGGTTGCCCTGATTTTTGGCATTGGGATGTGGCGAACAGGCTCTCGTTTTTTTGAACAAGTAACGGCGATGTTCAATGTTTCCCAACCTGCGCCAGAAGTTGATGTCCGTTCCCTCGTCGTCCAGCAAGTGCGGGGTGCTAGCGAACTGACAACGGCTGTGTTTACGATGGAAGCCGTCGTTCCTACCCGTCAGGCTAGAACTGTGGCAGGCTATCCGATTGCTGAGACAACCCTCCTCTACATTGCTTACGGTGAGGTGCGGGCTGGGGTTGATTTAGAAGAATTGAAGCCTGAAAATGTAGCTATTGTTGACGATACCATCCAGATCCAGCTACCACCGCCCCGCATCCTAGACAGTAAAATTGATGTCAATCGTTCTCAAGTCTATGACTACAATCGCGGTTTTTTGGGGTTGGGTCCAGATACAGCTCCTCAGTTACAGAGCTTGGCTCAACAAGAAACGCTTCAAAAAATCTTATTTAATGCCTGCAACCAAGGTTTGTTGCAAGAGGCGAACACGCGCTCACAATTGGTTGTCAGTCAGTTATTAACGACGGCAGGATATAAAAATGTTGAGGTAAAAACTCAGCCACCCCAACCCGAAACTTGTATGTAAGCGAATTATCGCGCAGCCAAAACCATGTTTTATAACATTTGCCAGAAGTCAAAATCCTAAGTTGTATGATTATTTAGAGTAATCCCTCTGGCTGCAATTGGGCGTCAGTTCCAGTAGGGCTAACGGATTGGGGATTGGGTAATTCGAGTTTCCTCGGCTTTTTCGTCCGTAACTGTTGCAGTTGTTTCCGACTCGCTTTGTCCTTGTTTAAAAAGCGATCATTGACCTTTTTAATTGAGTTTAATTCACTCTCTTCAACGAGAAACAACCAATTCCCATCAGTTTCAAATTCAAACAGCGTTGTTAGATGGCATTGACCAGGAGCGCTGTATCGGGGGCATCCCCCTGAGGAAGGTTTGTTTTCAAAAAAAGGACAGTTGATTTGGGAACACGCGTTAATTGTTGGCTGTGACATAGGATAACTTTTAGTCAACCTCAAATTCGCGGAAAAGGTGGAGTTTTTTGCATCTTACAATCTTAACAGACTTTCTGAATTTATTTTAGTTCCTGACTTTCCCTTCTGAAAAGAGAGTTAATTGTTCAAAATTACGGTATATTAATCCTCACAAAAAATACACTGATGAAAAATAAATCCTGAGCTTTTTGTGTTCAATAAAATTAATAAACACGGCTCATTGGACAAAATCCTGAACCCTGAACCCTGAATATCTTAATCTCCGACTATTCAGCCTTTTTGATCAAGAAATACATCCAAACTTGGCACATCTACCCAACTCGTTGTTTCGTGAGATTGATGAGTTAAATCCATTAGCAGTTGTGAGTAAGCCCCTTCCCGCAGTGAAGGCGTCATCACTTTACCTGCGTCAATCCCTTGTACCCATTGGTCAACAACCCGAATAAAGGGTGCTAGACGCCCATCGGTGTAGACTTGCGGAAAAGCCAACCGCTTAGGAATTTCTACTTCTGCTAGGGGTTTACCTGCTGGTGCTGCTTGTAGGTTAAAGCCGTGAACGTAATCTTTCTGATTGCAACTACCCAACACTAATGTACCGCGATCGCCATAAACCTCCACAAAATGCCCCCGCCCTTCATAGGTGACGGAACTGATACAAAGCTGACAAGGTGTGCCGTCCGCTAATTCCAGCATCAATAAACAGGTATCATCGGCATCGACTGACTTTAACTCACCGCCTGCCGTGGGGTCTGGGCGTTCGGGAATGGCGGTACTCAGTTGAGCGCACAAGCGACGTACTGAACCGAATAACCAATGAATGTAATCAAACGTATGAGATCCAACAGCGCCTAATGCTCCCCCTCCCTTGGTTTTTTGGGCGTACCAGTTCCAAGAACGTTGGGCATCAGCACGACTCGATACTAACCAATCTATTTTAATCAAACGCTTTTGACCGACATACCCCTGTGCCAGATATTCAGCAAATAGCTGCCATGCAGGTACAAAACGAAACTCAAAATCTGGCATTGCGACAACACCCTTCGCTGCTGCAAGGTGGTAAAGTTGCCGTGCTTGTGTTGCTGAAAGAGTCATGGGTTTTTCCAGCAACAAATGTTTCCCCGCCTGCAACACCTGTTTTGCCATCTCGTAATGTAGGAATGGTGGTGTTGAAATGCTGACTGCTTGAACCTCGGGGAGTGCCAAGAGTTCCTCAAGGCGATCGCCAGCATGGGGTATATCATGGGAACGAGCGATCACTTCGGCTTTATCAATATCGGGGTTATAGACAGCAGCAACTTGCGTCCGGGGGTGAATCTCAAAGCCAGGAATGTGAATTTTCTGCCCAAACCCCGTGCCAATAACGGCGACACCAATCACTGGCATAGTTTTAGAAACCTCTGAAGACATCATCAACCTCTATCTCAAAAATCGAATCGTAAGTGGGTAACGGTAAGACTTGCCGTTGTACGCCTCAAGAGAAGCCACAATCACCAAAATCAAATCAACGAAACCCAAAACAATGAATAACCCAAAACAATGAATAACCCAAACAAACCCAGCCCAACTGCCCCACCCAACAACCAGAAAGTCACTTGCTCAGTACTTGCCGCAGTTCCGACAACTGCCAGGTAGATTAGAGCAAAGACTGCCACAACTACAAATAGGATCAACCCGTAGATAGTCATCGAAATTTGAAAGTTCAGAGACTCTTTGCCGTGATTGTTAACAAACGGGTCGTCTCCCTTCTTGTAAAGCCAAACAATTAGCGGTCCGACAACATTAGCAGACGGTATAGCTAAACCCAGAAATGCTAGAGGCAACCACAGCAGGGAAGCTAGATGGCAAAGCATTCCCCAGTTACGAGCATCCTGATGATTATCTTGCATAATCGTTCTCCCTCCCAAGCTACTACACATCTTGCTTGTTAGGATACGTCGATTACGATTCAGGGCAAAGAAAATTTCCTTTTCCCTTTATCTATCCCCTAGCTCCTCTAAACTGTTCCACCCATGCAATCACTTGTTTCCCCAACCGCACATTATTGAGCCTATCAATTTCACGAATACCAGTCGGACTAGTAACATTTACTTCCGTAAGATATCCACCAATAACGTCAATTCCGACAAAATACAAGCCATCGAGCTGTAACTTCGGCTTCAGCAAAGCACAAATTTTCTGCTCTTGGGGAGTAATCTCGGTGGCAGCGACTCTACCACCGACTGCCATGTTACCGCGAAATTCGCTACCCGTAGGAATGCGGTTAACAGCTCCGAGGGGTTCACCGTTGAGTAGAATAATTCGCTTATCCCCTTCTTTCGCCGCTGGTAGGTAAGCCTGAATCATCACCGGTTCACGTCCCCATTTAGTGCTGATTTCGACTAAGGAGTTAAAATTGCGATCGCCATTTTCCAGAAAAAGAATACCTTCACCAGCTTTACCCCCTAAGGGTTTGAGAACGGCTGACCCTTTTTCTTTAACAAATTTCTGAATAACAAATTTATCTGAGCTGACAATCGTTTCGGGAATAACGTCCTTAAACTGGAGAGCGTACATTTTCTCATTCGCTCTCCGCAGTCCCAATGGGGAATTGATAACTAAGGTGCTTTCGGGGTTAATGTAGTCAAGAGTATAAGTAGCATAGAGGTACGGAACCGTCACTGGTGGGTCAGTGCGCATAAAAACAGCATCCATATCCTCCAGAGGACGTGATACGGCACCCGACACAGTGTACCACCCCTCATCAACCAGCCAACGCCCCTCTACTAGTTCAGCGGGTTTCAGCTTTATCTGTTCCAAAAGTGCCCAAGCCTGAGTGCTTACAACCGATAATTTTTCAACCTGAGTCACCCAAACTTCGTGACCTGATGCCTGTGCTGCTTCCATGAGCGCCACACTGGTATCGTGACCGGGGTCAAGCTTCGAGAGCGGGTCAATGATGAAGGCAAATTTCACACCAGGAATCCTTTAGATTGATGAGTGGGACAGGGAAATGACAGGGATAGATTTTCGGGGCATTCTTTTATCACCGACATTCTATAGGTGTCAATTTTGTCAACCCCCCGTTGCTGCATTGTTCAGGAGAGAATTGAGTTTGCCTCTATCTTCGAGTGCATAGAGGTCATCACAACCACCAATATGTTGGTCATTGATAAAAATTTGCGGCAGGGAACGGCGTCCGTTCGCCCGTTGAGCCATAACTGCCCGCGTCTCTTCATCGCCGTCAATGGAGTATTCGGTAAAGTCAACGCCCTTTTCTTTGAGCAGCGCTTTAGCTCGAAGGCAGAACGGGCACCAGCTCCAAGTGTAAATTTCAACTGTTGGTTCCATTTTCTCCTCAAGGTCAAGCAACATTTCTTAAATTTTAGATCGGTACTGGACGTAAAAGAATGAGAGTACGATGTTAAATAGATGAACAAGTTCTACAAGTCGTGCAAGAGAGATGCTTATCCCATCGCGGAAAGGAGACTCTTCTGCCTTCGACATTCAAAAGTGATCCAAATCACAGGGTTTTGTTGCGTCAAATGCCAGACGGCGTTGACCTGAAACTGATAACTTTAGAACAATAACTGGCATAGTGAGAGTTAGAGACTCTGGAGACTTATACTTAACTCCTATCAAGGAATTAGCATTAGGTTTCTAACCTGTAACCCTCAAACCTAATATTGACTTATCTATATTGTGCAGCTACCACTTGGGTAACTACAGGAAATTACCTCTGTTGGATAAGCATTATGAGAAACAGTCTACCGAATCAAACGCAGGTCGTTTCCAGCAGAAATATTTTAATTAGCTGCTGTAAGCTCAACTTTCGGATAAAGTAGATTAGCACATCTGGTGTAAAAAAGATTTTGTCTACCCCCCTGTTACAACTTGCGACTCCTAAAATAAGGCTTGATCAAAAATCAAAAGACCTTAAGGCTTGTAGCCAACCCCCTGCCGATGACTGTGGGAGTCACTCCCTCTTTGTAAGGATATTCCTGTTATCTCTGAAATTGGGGGAAACTTAAATAGGTGGGAATTGGATGAAAAGGACTGCAATCAACCTGGTGAAACGTTACTAATAGACTGCCGAAAAAAGCCTGCAAGGAAAAAATTATGTCTAGTAAGCACAACTTATTCAGCATCCATTTTTGGGGCGTTAGAGGGAGTATTGCCTGCCCAGGACCAGAGACAGTCCGCTACGGGGGTAATACTCCTTGTGTAGAAATGCGAGTCGGTAGCGAACGGCTGATTTTTGATGGCGGCACGGGTTTGCGAGTTTTGGGGCAGTCACTTCTTTCGCAGATGCCGGTGGAAGCGCATTTATTTTTTACCCACTCCCATTGGGATCACATTCAAGGCTTTCCCTTCTTTGTTCCGGCTTTTATCAAAGGCAATCGCTTCAACATCTACGGAGCCGTTGCACCAAACGGTACAACTATTAAACAGCGCCTCACTGACCAGATGCTCCACCCGAATTTTCCAGTTCCCCTACAAGTCATGCAAGCTGACTTGAGATTCAACAACCTCGCAATTGGCTCTAAAGTTGAAATTGGTGAAGTTACCGTGGAAAATAAGCTGCTCAACCATCCTGGCGAAGCTGTGGGCTATCGTGTAAGCTGGCGAGGACATTCTGCTGCCTACATCACGGATACGGAACATCGGCTAGAGGAACTCGATCAAAATGTCTTCAATCTGGTCAACAATGCTGATGTGATGATTTACGATGCCACCTACACCGATGAAGAATACTACGGTAGCAAGATGGGTTGGGGGCATTCGACTTGGCAGGAAGGCATCAAGCTCGCCAAAGCCGCTAATGTGAAAAAACTGGTAATTTTTCACCATGACCCCTTACACAACGATGATTTTCTTGATCGCGTCGGTGAAGAAGCCATTCAACATTTCCGCCATACCATTATGGCTCGCGAAGGTCTTTCCATTTCCTTGATGGATACTTCCTCCCTACCTAATCCAGTTCCCTCCCAAGAAGCCAAGCTTTCTGTTGAAGCAGTTAACTGAAGGCAGCAGGCAGAAATATCTTTCATAACTTCAGACTTCTTGAGTCAAGATCTAGCAATAGACACGTTAAATGTGTAAAGATGTAAAGCGTGTGGGTTACTTCTTCTTCAACCGCTGCATTAACACCAACTGCTGTTGCCCTGGGAAATTTTGATGGCGTTCACCGAGGGCATCAACAGGTCATTCAACCGATCTTGCAGGAATCGCAAACGTCAACCGTAGGCGGCGAGCCAAGTCAGTACGAAGATTTGCGTTTGCCGAGTTCTCAGACCACTGTTCAGAATCAAGTCGAACGGGGAAGAGAGCATATTTATGCGACAATGGCAACCTTTTATCCTCATCCCCGTGAATTTTTTTCTGGTCAAAAGTGGAAGTTGCTGACACCTCGTTCAGAAAAGGTTCAACAGCTTAAACTCCTAGGTATTGAACAGCTAGTGTTGCTGCCTTTTGATTGGGAATTGGCTTCTCTGAGTCCAGAGCAATTTGTAGAAAAGATTTTGGTGCAGCAGCTACAAGTTACCCATGTGAGTGTGGGAGAAGACTTTCGCTTCGGAAATCGACGAGTCGGAACATCCCAAGACTTGCAAGCGATCGCATCTACCTACGGGGTTGATGTGACTATCGTACCCTTGCAAATGTCTCTAGGAGAACGGATTAGCAGTTCGTTAATCCGTAAATCCTTAGAACAAGGGGATATGGCTAAAGCCAATCAACTGCTAGGGCGTTCCTATAGCATTACCGGCGTCGTGGTGAAAGGGCAAAGACTGGGGGCAACTCTAGGATTTCCGACAGCCAACCTCCAGTTACCACCCGACAAGTTTTTACCCCGGCAAGGCGTGTATTGTGTCCGAGTCTATAACCCCTTACTACCTCCCTCTACATTGGGTGTCATGAATATCGGCATACGCCCCACCGTTGACGGCTCTTCCTTGACTGTTGAGGTTCACCTGTTAGATTGGACGGAAGATTTATACGGGCAAGTATTAACCGTGAGTTTAGAGCAGTTTTTGCGACCCGAACAAAAGTTTGCTTCCCTAGAGTCCCTCAAGGCTCAAATTCAGACAGACTGCGCAGCCGCCAGAGCTTTTTTTGAGCATAAGGGTTAGGGAATGGAGAGATAGGGAGTGGGGAATGGGGAATAGGGGATAATCTACCAATATGAGAGAACGAATTGAACAGCTAACAGAAAATCTCGGTCGTACTATTGTCGGTAAAGCCGATGCGATTCGCTTGGTGCTGGTGGCGTTCCTGTCTGGGGGACACGCCTTGCTAGAAGATGTTCCTGGTGTTGGAAAAACGCTGCTGGCTAAATCCTTGGCTCGTTCCCTTGACGGGCGGTTTCAGCGAATTCAGTGTACACCCGACCTGCTGCCTGCTGATATCACTGGTACGAATATTTGGAATCCGAACAGCCGTGAGTTTGAATTTCTTCCTGGTCCTGTATTTGCTAATATTCTGCTGGCGGATGAAATCAATCGGGCGACACCTCGCACCCAGTCGGCTTTGTTGGAGGTGATGGAAGAGCATCAGGTTACAGTGGATGGCGTGTCTCGCCTGGTTCCCCAGCCATTTTTTGTGATTGCCACTCAAAATCCGATTGAGTACCAGGGGACTTTTCCCTTGCCAGAGGCTCAAATGGATCGCTTCACCCTATCCCTATCTCTAGGCTATCCCACTCCGGCAGAGGAACTCCAGATGCTACAGCGACATCAGGAAGGCATGATGGTTTCAGAACTCAAACCTTGTATTTCGACAGAGGATGTTTTGGAGTTACAGCGTCTTTGCCGTCAGGTGAAGGTAGAAACCTCGTTGCAAGAGTATATTCTGAGTTTGATACGAGCCTCCCGCGAAGCCGAAGATGTCATGTTGGGGGTTAGTCCACGGGGCACCGTCACCTTACAGCGTGCTGCTCAATCCTTAGCGTTTCTAGAAGGTCGAGAGTATGTGATTCCCGATGATATCAAGTTTGTGGCACCTCATGTCCTGTCTCACCGTCTCATTCCCACGGGGGGGCGTCAAGCTAAACCGATTGTTGAGCAGCTTTTGCGTTCCGTATCTATTCCTTAACTACAATATGTTGAGTTCGGATGAGGTCAAAGCGTGTGAGGTCAATTATTCAACGGCGAAAGCGAGGACGTTCGGCTGCCGTGTTGTTAATGTTGCTGATGGTTTGGAGTATCTTGCTGGGATGGGGCATGGCGTTAGCGTTGAATGCGGCGGAAAAACCAAATGTGATCGCCCAAGGAACACCCGTAGCACTCGGTACGGTTGACTATGTTCCAGAACGCTACCAGACTGGATTAAAACTTTACTTGGAAAACTGTGGGAGTTGCCATGTTGCCCTGCCACCGGAAGTCATGCCTACAGATACTTGGCGGACTTTGTTGTTAGAGCCAGAACAGCATTACGGACAGCAGCTAAAGCAAATTTCCCGTCCCTTCATCTTTATCGTCTGGGATTATCTGCGAGCATTCTCCCGTCCTTTAGTACAAGAGGAGCAAACTCCCTTTCGCTTGACACAATCTCCTTATTTTAAGGCGTTACATCCACGAGTAGAGTTGCCGCGAACGGTAAATGCGACTAGCTGTGTTAGCTGCCACCAAAATGCGCGTGACTATGATTACCGCACGTTAACTGCGGAGTGGGAAGACTCGCCGTAGGAGGAATGACACTGGTTCATATGAGGAAATAGAAAAAACGCTACAAATTTTGTGTAGAGAGGTAGCATATTATGTATCTACAGGTTTATGATGCCTAGCTCACAGCTTTTGGATTTGACTGGCGGCTATGACCTGGGATACGGTTAACTTCAGCTCTGGGAAAGTACCAGAGATAATTGAGTCAGAGTTATTAAACCGTTGGGATTGGTATTGACCATCAACTAATTGATAAACAAAAATTGAGGGGACTTTGGGATTACCAAGATAAGTTCTAGAAGCGATCGCTAAATAGTCTACAATCCAATATTCGGGAATACCAAGCCTTTGATACTCATCCAGCTTGTCAACATAATCGTCTTCCCAATTCGTTGAGGCGACTTCTACAGCAAGTTGGATGGGTTCAATCAGCGCTCCGTAGGCAAATACATTACTGTTCCATAAAGCATCACTGACTACGCTCACATCAGGATTTCTGCCGCGTTCTTCACCATCAACGGTAACTGTTTTGACCACTATATCCTTGTCAACGATATAATCAAGTCCTAAACGGTCTTTTTCTCGGTCGAAACACCTGACGAGATATCGTGCTACATTCTTATGCGCTCTGGTTGGCTCCACTTGTACAATTTCCCCATTCACAAGTTCGTAAATTCCATAACCATCGGGGTACTGTTTGAGAAACGCCTCAAACGTTAGTTTTTTTAGTGTACTAATCGTCATAAAGCCTCCTGTATAGACAAATCATTTAGGCTAGCTATAGCCCAGCAGTAGTACAATTCCACCAACTGCTACCAAAACTCCCAAAACGGCTCTAATTGTTACAACTTCTCCTAGGGCGACAAGAATTGGTAATACAAATAAAGGACTGGTGGTTATCAGCGTTTGGGCAATTCCTGCTGCTGTATATTTGAGCGCCGTTTGTTGCAACCAAATTGCCAGGTAAGTCCCCGCAAAGGCAGCGAAGAAAATTGCTGTTAATGCCCGCCTCGATGGTAGCGCTTTGAGGTGTAAACCTTGGTGTTCAGTCTTGTCATTGGTTGGCGAAGAAGCAGGGGAAGTCCATCTTTTAACCGCAAGTTGGTATAGGAGTGTCGAGGGGAATAAAATCACCACACCTGCACTCAACCGCAAGAGAGCTGCCCAGAGAGGGCTAATCGCTGCCTGGGTTAGTGCTGCCCTCGATAGAACAGCACCGCTTGCTTGGGCTAGTGCTGCCAAAATGCCAAAGCCAATTCCTCTCAGAAGCTGTTGTTGCCTGATTGTAGAACCGGGTACTCGTTCAGCAATAACCCAAGCAACGCCCAGAATAGTCAACACAATGCCGCACCAAGCATTGATAGGGAGTTTTTCCCCTAAGAAAATCAGCGCCAAGATTGCCACTAAGGGCGGTGCGAGGGTTTCCATCAGTAGGGCGCGACGCGCTCCCAAGCAATTTAAGGCGGCAAAATAAGCGGTGTCTCCTAAGGCGATACCCACTGCACCACTGAGTAGTAGCAGTCCGCAGGCAGTGATGTCGAGTGAGAGGAGGGGTTTACCTGTAATGAGGAGGGTAAGCAGGATTAACGCGATCGCGATCGCTCCTTTCATCAAGTTCAGTTGAACAGGTGGGTATGAACGCCCCAAACGTCCATAAACTACCGTAGACACTGCCCACAATCCAGCAGCACCTAAAGCGGCTAGTTCTCCTTTAAATTCTGCAATCGAGACATTCATGAACCTGTCAACCTATCCGGGAAACATTACCCATTATTATGCGGTTGGCACGTCACAAGAGAAGAATTCAGGAGTTCAGGAGCAGAAAAAATCAACTCTGATAAAACTTTCCGCTTTCAGACTTGGGTACTGCCACCCACTGTTTTTTATAGCCTTTAGATTGGGTTACAAATCCTACCCTAAACATGATTTTCATTAGCACTCCACCTCAGTGAGTGCTAACTCTATAGACAGAGAAGCAACTCAGCTTTAAACATCCAAATAATCCTTAAGGCTGATAAAATTGTAAATTTTTTGTGAAATGTTCATAATGTTCAATTCCATAGTGAAATTATGATTAAAATTATTGTAAAGTACAGAAATTAGAGGTGTGCCAGAATGAAATACACGTTTGAAATTCTGGGGATATCTCCCGTTTTAGAGTTTTTTAACTATCAACAGACATTCAATCAGAACAAACCGGCAACTGGAATTGAATACCTGGGAACCTATCAATGTACCCTAGATGCTTTTATTGAATCGGTTGAAACTGTTCAACCACAAGAAGATTGGGACATGGATCGGGTCGTAAAGACAGTCATTCAATTCTGGATAAATCACTCCGAGCGCATTGGCTATTGGAAAGGGCGATTAAACGATGCGGGTGAACAAAACCTATTAGTGTCGAGAGTCGCTGACATCAAGTCCTTGAAAGCTCAGTTTGATTCTTTGCTAGGAGAAAATCCGTAGAGAAATTCCTAGGGCAGCGTGACGGAAATAAGTAACCAGCTAAAATCCTCCTTGTCCCCCTTGTCTCTCTTGAAGTAGTCAAAAACTGCTGCCAAGATGCACCAGGCTCATATCCCAATCTCGGTTATTTGTCTGCGAATTCTGCTGGTTAAACGTTAGGTTCTGGCTCAGAAGACTCTTCTGAGTTTAGTATCAGACTATGTTCTAAATACTCTATCCTTTTCTGCTGATTGGTAATCTGTTGAGCCTGTTCGCTTGATGCTTTCTCTAGCCGTGTAATTTTTTTCTGATGACTGGCGATTTTCCAACTTCTCTTAATGATTGCAGGCATTGAGACTAATAAGCCGACTAAAATCCCGACGACTAGCGTCAAAACCAGTACTAATGCCAGAGAACCCTCCAATTGCCAGAACCACACGCTAATGGTGATAGGAACAGCATTCTGGAGTGCAAAGATTATTGCAGATATGGCGATGATGCCAGCCAAAATAAGGAATAATCGCAGCATTGCAAGCTAAAATCTATATACACAAAGTTAAGCGATCGTTCTCATAACAGGCAACGCTCGCGGTGAGTTGTCTACAGGATACCCTAAGAGAGGTGTTTGATGTCCGTGCAACCCCAAATCCTGAAGCAAAGCGAGTTACTCAATCGATTAGTATTAGACCGTCATACAACTGAAGAAGTGGGTCGCGTAGCACAACTGTGGCTTGACCCTCAAGCTCATCGCGTAGTGGGTTTTACTTGCAAGTCTGGACTTCTAGGCGGTAAAAAACAATCCTTTACTTGGAGACAAATTTATACGATTGGTACTGACAGCATTCTAGTCAGCACTCTTCAAGACACAACGGTTTCAGACCAAGGTGAACCCTTAGAGTCTCGAATTGGTCATGAAGTCTGGACAGACGCTGGCAATAAAGTCGGCAAATTAGTAGATTACATTTTTGAACCGAAAAGCGGTGCTGTAATTAATTATCTCTATGCCTCTAATGGTTGGGGGGTTATGGATGGAATTTATCTGCTTGCGCCTGCTGCAATTTCTAGTGTTGGCAGTAAGCGCCTCATCGTGCTAACTGCTGCCGTGCAAAATAGCCAAAAGTATACGGAAGGAGTAAACGAACGCATTAGTCAAGCGGCAGAGTTTATCCGAGAAGATTACCAAAAGACGCTCAAGCATATGGAGACGGTAAAGCAAGATATGCCTCATTTTGCTGAGAATTTAAAAGACCAAGCTCAATCTGCAACGGACAAAATTAAAGAGCGATTCTCTGAAGTTAAAATGCCATTTCACAAAGAGTCTCAATCAGATAGTAAGGGTTCAGATAAAACATCGGATTGAAAATTAAGAGTTCTTTGGTTTTCAGGACTTACGCAGCTATACCCTCTATAGCGGTAATGGTGCGTTACGCTACTCCCTACTCCCTGGAAGTTTCTTGGGAATAATTTTACCTGTTTTATCAATGCTCAAAGGAGTTTTAGGAAAATCACTCTGGGTTAGCTCCCGGATTAACTTAATACTGCGACCTTGAGAATCAGGATAAGGGATGCCCTGTCGGTTGAGAATAACGGGAATAATCTGACCCGAAACTAAATCTCCCCGGTTGTTGAGTTCCACCTCTAATACTAGAGAATAAGCCAATTGAGCTTGGCTAGAAAGGCTGCGATATCCCAAAAAGTTGCCCAATGAGTAAGCAATTAATTTGCCCTTGTAAAGTTCTAAGGCTCTGGGAACGTGGGGTCCGTGTCCTAAAATTAGATCGGCACCGTGATCGATCATCATGTGAGAAAATTTTACTAAATTTCCTCGGTTTTCTCCATGAAACAATTCGGTACGGTTTCTGACGTGCATAGCCCCCGTTCCTTCAGCACCAGCATGGACTGAAATTATGACGATATGGGCGTTTTGTCTGGCTTCTTGTACCAAAGCACTGGCTTCTCGCAAATTATTCAAGGAATTATGATAGTTAAAGTAGCTAAAGCCAATCCAAGCGACTGATAGCTCTTTGAAGTAAGCATAAAGAATTTGACCTTTTTGTCCGAGGGCTTGTACTCCAGAGTTTTCCAGGTTGCGGATGGTATCGTTAAATCCCTGAACTGTAAAGTCATAGGAATGGTTATTCGCAACGCTTAAAATATCAAACCCAACGTCTTTCAGTCGAACAGTAACGTCTGGGGGAGGTGGCTCTGTAATGATGTCTGGAGTAGGTTCAATGATGGGTTCTGGTGGTAAATCAGGATATTTCTGGACGAAACCGTAGCCCATGCCGAGTAAAAAGCTAACGGCACTAATCGAGAGCAATAAAGCTCCTATGCGGTGTAATTGTAAGGTCAAAATTATTCTGCTCCCCTGTCTCCTGCTCCCCTGCTGACATATTTTGACAAAAACGAACGGGATGCACCCATTACTGCTGGGCAGTCGGTGTTGCCGTCAGGTGCAATTCCGGATCTTGTGCAACCCAACCCGCAGGTGCGTTGAGGCGAACTTCAAAATGTAGGTGGGGTTTGGTGATGTCAGGCTGTCCGGTGGAACCTGTAGTTCCTAGAGTCGTTCCAGTTTGAACTTGCTGACCCTTCCTTACGGTGATATTACTCAAATGAGCGTAGCGGGTTTGGCGTCCTCCTTGATGGTTAATAACGACCAAATTGCCATAAGCCCCTTGCTGACCGGCAAACGCTACAGTACCAACATCCACTGCTAACACAGGCGTTCCGGGGTTTGCCAGCAAATCGATGCCACTGTGAAACCCTGTTTGCCCATCGGCACCTTGATACCAGCCGTAACTGAAGAGGATGGGGGCTAGGGCAGGTAAGGGATAACCAGGAAAGCCTGTATAGTTTTCTACTTGACCATTTGCCAGTAGAGAAGGACGTTGAGCCATTGCTAGATTGCTGCTGCTACTAATAGCTGGGGCAACTAGACAGAGAACTGTAGACAAAATGGGGAGCCAGCGAAATAATATCATTGGTATTTGACAGATTGTGTGCTAATTTTTTATCTGATATTCCGCACCCAAGACTCGTCACAATCGAGATTTTCGGAATAGTTAACGGTTTAAACGTGATTTTTGATGCATGATAACTGAATTACTGAATTGAGGTTTTCTAAAATTCCCTATTCCCCATTCCCTAGAAAAGGTGCCGAATGTGAATCCCTAAGTCAAACACCGACGGCAGTTTTATCTAGCGATCGCTCAATGTTCACTTTTGCTGAATCCAAGTGCTTAAGCAAGGTAGCTTGAGGCAGCGCTCCTTGCAAGTGACTCCAAGGTAGTACCCGATCCGTTGACCAATCGGCATGAACATAGAAATCTAGTTCTGGCAACTGTCCCTTTAGTTCCTTAAAAGCACGGCGAAAACTACCCACCGAGTCCCCATAATGCCGAGTCAGTTCCAACAAACGCGACAACCGCCGATCGCCTCTAGAAATTAATGCCTGAATGACCGACCAATTATAGCTTTCCGGGCGAAAATCTATCCCCTGCGATCGCAATTGCTTTTGCAAATACTTCAACCGCTTCTCAGCTTGAGGGTTTACCCCAAACCACTGGAACGGGGTATGCGCTTTGGGAACAAAAGTACTACAACCCAGGGTCAAGCGCAAACCCGGAGCCGCTTTCTTAATCCCTTTCATCATCGCCACCGTCTGTTCTACGTCTGACATCTCCTCACCCGGAACTCCCACCATCCCGTAAAGTTTCAGTCCTTTTAAACCCCCAGCTTTGGCATTAACCGCTGCTTGGATAATTTCTTCATTCGTTAATTTCTTATTAATAATCTGCCGCACCCGTTCCGAACCGCTTTCAACTGCGATCGTAATTGAGTTCGTCCCCCGTTTAGCCAGCGTTTCCGCCAGTTTCTGCGTTACCGTATTCGTCCGCACCGAAGCAATACTCAATCGCACATCCTCATACTGCGGCTGACTCATATAATCGAGCAAAACCTCAAACTCTGGATGCTGGGTTACTGACGCCCCCAGGAAACCGATACGCTTTGTTACCTGTAAGCCCCGCTCAATTGCCGGAATCAAGGAACCTGTAGCACTGGGCGTCCGAAACGGTAGAGTTAGATAGCTTGCCAGACAGAAGCGGCACATCTCTGGGCAACTGCGTACTACTTCTACCATGTAGATATTTTCCCAAGCGGCTTTTTCAGTCACGACTGTTGAAGCGGATAGGGTATTGCCTCGATAGGTTTGTTTTTCCACCCTGGCAGGAATGTCTGCATCTATGGGTTGGATAGTTGCAATTGCGCCAGTCGAATCTTGGTAAGTCACCTCGTACAAACTGGGAACGTAGACTCCTGGTACTTGTGCCAAATACCGTAGTTGTGTAGTGCGGTCAGCCGTGCGAACTTTTTGGTAAGCTTCAATAAAATCTCCGACGAGGATTTCCCCATCTCCCAGCAAGATTAGGTCAAAGAAGTCAGCAAAAGGTTCTGGATTCGCCGTCAGTACCGGTCCACCCCCAAATACTAGAGGATGGGAGCGATCGCGTTCTGCTGACTTCAACGGTATCTCCAAAAACTCCAGGAGTGCTAAAATATTGACATAATCTAGTTCCCATGATATAGAAAAGCCTAATAATTCCGGCTCTCTGGGTAACGATTCGTGACAATCCGTGAACAAGCGACTGACTTGGAGATCATGGCGCGATGCCAGCATTGCCCATATCACCTGATAACCCAAGCTGGTAATTCCTACAGTGTAGTCGTTGGGAAAAGCATAGATTGCCGATATTGCACCAGGATTGGGAGTTGCAGGTGTAAACAGCAGGCGTTCGGCTGCAAAAACATCAGGGGTAACGGGCATGACGTAAGGCTAGGGCGTACCAAGTTTGGCTTATCCCTTTAATTGTAGGATCTTCAATATCCCTAATCTAAGGGTTCGGTGTAGGAGAGGTTACAGTCAAAGGAAATCAGTACCTAACACAGATTCCGCTCCCAAGCCCTAAAATAAGCAAGAAGTCCTGATGGCTTGTGGTGTAATTGAGGAGTTCAAGTGTCAAATTCCATCCCAAAACACGAAGATCCATCGAGTCAGTTGAATGTAGAGGCGTCAGGGGTACAAGAATCGGAATCCATCTCTGATGTCTCTAATCATGATGTTCAACCGAATCGAAGCAAAAAACCGTCCCGCTCACCCCAGTTGCTGGCGCAATGCCGACGGGGAGCAACAGCCACGCTCAACGGGCTAAAGCGGCTCCCTAATGTTGTTGTCCAGTCATTGGCAGGAGAGAACCCCATTCACAACCGCCCCTCGTTTTGGTGGAGCTTGGGAGTTGTGGGTATTGGTGGAAGTGCGATCGCTCTCGGTTGGGGCTGGTATATGCTAGAAAGGAGTCTTCCCGCATCCACTGAAGATGTTTTGACCTACGTTCGGGATGACACGATCACCATCAAAGCTTCAGACGGTACAATTATCCAGCAAATTGGACCTGCCACCAACGAAACGCTCAAGATTTGGGAAATCCCTGAACAGATCAAAGAAGCCTTCACAGCTAGTGAAGACCAGCGTTTTGAGAGCCATGAGGGACTAGATTACCAGGGCATTATCCGCGCAGCTCTGTCGAACGTCCTGGCTCGAGATGTCGTCGAAGGTGGCAGCACGATTACCCAGCAGCTTGCCCGAGCAGTCTACTTCGATCAAGAGCGCACCCTAGGACGCAAGCTGAAAGAAATGCGGATGGCTCAAAAAATTGAGCAAGATCTCGACAAAGATCAAATTTTAGAGCGCTACTTAAACTTAGTCTATCTGGGTTCGGGAGCCTATGGAGTTGCAGATGCGGCTTGGGTTTACTTCAGCAAACCCGTCACAGAACTCACTCTACCAGAAATCGCCATGCTGGCTGGATTGCCCCCTGCACCGAGCGAATACTCACCCTTTGTTAACGCTACAGCCGCGAAAGAGCGTCGAAATGTGGTATTGCAACGAATGCTTAAAAAGGGGTACATCACAGAAGCCGAAGCTGAAGAAGCAATGGCGGCACCGATGAAAACTAATCCTAGCAACCCCAAGCGGCTCGAGCGACAGGCTTATTACTTTACCGAATACATTCAACAGGAACTGCCCAAGTATGTATCCTCAGAAGTCCTGGCACGGAAAGGATTAACCGTTGAAACCACGCTTAATTTAGGCTGGCAAACGGCGGCGGAAGAAGCGGTTTCAGATACCATTGAAACCTATGGTCGATATCAACGGTTTGAGCAAGCATCATTGGTGGCAATTGACCCCCGTAACGGTCATATCAAAGCGATGGTGGGGGGAAAAGATTTTTATGATCAGCAATTTAACCGCGTCACCCAAGCCCAGCGCCAACCGGGTTCTACTTTCAAAACCTTTGTTTACACAACAGCCCTAGCCGCAGGTTTCTCACCCTATCGAAGTTACGAAGATGCCCCCTTTATTGTCGATGGCTACGAACCCAAAAACTACAGCGAAAGTTTCCGGGGCTGGCTCTCAATTCGTGATGCTCTGACTTACTCAATCAACATTGTTGCAGTCAAATCCTTAATTGATATTGGCTGGAACCCCGTGATTGATATCGCTCACAAAATGGGGATTGAATCAACACTTCATCCCACTTACTCCCTCGCCTTGGGAGCATCCGAAGTGAATCTTTTAGAATTAACCAGCGCCTACGGGACTCTGGCAGCTAAAGGTATTCACGTTAAGCCCCACGGTATCCGCCGCATTCTTGACCAAAAGGGTAAGGTGATTTACGAGGAAGTGTTTAATAGCGAACGGGCGATTGATGAAGAAACAGCAGCAATCTCGACTTGGATGTTGCGCAATGTCGTTAGCTCCGGTACGGGAGGTGCGGCACAGATTGGGCGACCGGTTGCTGGTAAAACGGGAACTTCAGACGAGGCTCGCGACCTTTGGTTTGTGGGTTATATTCCCCAACTCGTGGCAGGAGTTTGGCTGGGTAATGACGACAATAAGCCAACGTGGGGTTCAAGCAGCACGGCTGCTGTGACCTGGCGTAAATTCATGACTGAAGTAAAAGAGGATCTGAGAACCGAACAATTCCCCGATCGCCCCAATCAATTAGAAGGTCGTAAGGGTATCATTGAAGCGGAGCCGATTAGACCCAAACGCACAATTCAGAAAAAGCTTCCCAGTAACACCAACAACTCTTCTAGCAGTAGGAGTGGCAGAAGCTATGCCAACCGGGGTTCCAACAGCGGCTATTCTGGCAATTCTAACCGGGGCTATTCGCGAAGTTCTAGGCGGCAATCTAGAAGTACGGCGTCTCAAGGAAGCTCGACAGGCAGCAGCACCTACTCTCGGCGTCAGCGCAGTTCGAGTTCCCGCCAATCTCAGCCCGCTCCATCTTCCTCTCGCCAAGCACCTACCCGATACACTGCTCCCAGCAACCCGGCACCTAAACGACAGTCAGCCCCAGCCCCCCAACCGGCTGCGGCTCCCCCAAGCAATCCACCCGCAGCGGCGGCTCCCAGTGTGCAACAGAACCTTCAACCCGCACCCGTCGCACCGCCCCCAGCTCCTCCAGCGTCTCGCAAAGCCCCTGCACCCGCCGCAGTGGAACACGCTCCAGCGGCACCTGCTATAGCTCCGGCACCCGCGTCTGAGTAATCCGACCAACTTGAAGTTCAAACTAGAGTACTGGCTAGATTTTTCTCCAAACCCGTTTTCCGGTAGAAAACGGGCTTGGCGGTTGCCAACTCAACTCGGCTAAGGAGCGATCGCTCTAATCGTCAGAAACGATAATGCAGATAATAGCTGGATTCCCTGGATTGCATGGGTTGTTCATTGCCACACTCAGCATTATCCACTACAGACGCCAAAAACGCAGCCAGAAATGCTTAATTGTATAACTGATATGTAGCTGTCTGCTGATTGTGGCTTGGTTGCTGACCATCACAAATGTATGGCTAGAGTCACAATCCTTCGTGTTATCACTCCTTGGCTGGTGGCTGGCTGCGAGAGCGAACTTATCAGGATCATTTTGAGAGAGAACTTACCATGCAACCTGAAACCCAACAACTTCTCGATACGCTCGAGGTTCTGACGGATGAACTGAGGTTTTGTGTCCCTAGAGAAAACAATGCATTTCATTACATCACCCCGTTTAGGTGGGACGTGGAGGCGCAAGGAGAACCGAATGCTTTGAATCTACTGAAGTTTAAAGGATCGGATCAATTTATGAAGTTTGAAAGATTGGTTCAACCTACGGATGCCGAGGTAGCGATCGCCAATTGGCAAGCAATTGAGCGGCGAGGAACACCCATAGAAGATAATGATTATGCTCTAGAAGTTTTTGAAGAAGTAAACCAGCAAGAAGGTATTTTAAACCAGGAAACGCAAGCTAAAAGAGCAGCAGCATATCAATCACTATTACAGCTACTCAAATCAGAACTTCAGGAACTTCAAACCTATCGTTTTAGTCGTAGCCTCAACTTTAGCCACGAACAATACCAGATCTATGTCCTCTTGGGTAAAACTCAAGACAATGATTGGATTTGTCTGGCATCTACGGTTCCCAAACAAACCAAGATTAAAGACCAGGAAATTTCTCGCTCTTTTGAGCGTGAATTTTCTGTATCTCAAGTCTCAGGAGCCCATACTAGCGCCATAGTATCTAGAATCGAGGAAATCCTAGCAGAACTCCCGCCACTGAAAACTTATGGTGTTTACGACGTAGGTTATAAATATACCTACGAACATAAGCTTATCTGCAAAGCAGCACCGACAAGGGAGCTAGCTTTTGAGAAAGCAGCCGATCTAGTTGAGATTGGTCGATTTAAGGGTTTTTATCCAGATGAAGATTACTTCCGCGAAGAAGTTCACTACGATTATGAGTACGAGGAAAGAGAAATGGAACTTGACGAGTTCTATCTACGCTACCAAAATTTGAACCAATTTCTGACACAAAATCTTACCAACATCCTGGTCTACAGATTAAGTTTTTGGGATTGGGACTATATCTATATCCTCGGTCAAACTCAGGCAGGTGACTGGCTGGGGGTCGAGACAACTAATGAGTTTGTTTTTAATCCCTAGAGGACTCATCAGCTATCAACCCACATGAGGAACAAAACCTCCTCTACACAATCATCCCGATACTATTACCATCCGTAATAATCTGCAAATCCTGCAAAACTAGATGAAGTTGGCAACGGATGGGGTAACGGATGTAACGGATAAGTTATTGGAATTCCCGATAAGCCATCCGCACTCGTCCGCTATATAATCCGTTGCAAACTGAACTCAACTAAGTGCGATCGCTAAGGAGTAAAATAGAGCTATGAATACAAAACTGAACTAAAAATTTATAGCGGATTGAGTTTGTATATTATTCGTTGATATATCTGTAGCCGCTTTTCAGGATGAAGGTATGGACCCGATAACACTATCTGCAACCGCGATCGCAACGTTAGTCATCACCAAAGCGTTTGAAAAGTCTGGTGAGGTGCTGGGGGAAAAGGCACTGGAACAAAGCGGGAAATTCAGTAGATCAAAAACTTTTGTCTTAGGCGGCGCTTACCTTGATATAACTAGGCTTTTAGACACTTATTTAAGAAAGTGATCGCCATAATTTTGTCGCCGCTTTAGTACATTTGCTCTAATCTCGACTTGATTTATAAGTTTACCTTATTATTAAACTTGAATTTACTCAACTTGAATATATGGAGAAAAAAACCTTGTTAAAAATGTTAAATAGTGAGAGTTGTCTCTAAAATTCCTTGAGAAAAATTGACCCAACTAACAGAAAAACCAGCTCTTACTGATGAAGAAACATTAGAAGAAGTTCTAGACTGTTTAACAGAACACATCTCTGTTGACACACAAGGAGCTTTTGACCAAAGGGACTTATTTCAAATTCTAGTCAGAGCGGCAAGTAACAAAGACAGCCTCGAAAATACTGCTAAAACTTTGAATAAAGTCCCCTGTAGTAACGACATCAGATATCATCTTGATAAAATCAATGATTTTGAAGAGATAGAAAAGCAGCTAAATTTAGCTCTCAAAACTAAACTCCCTGCTGGACTGAAAAAGACTAAACTAAAATTAGCAATTGACCTCAACTTAATTCCCTATTATGGTCAACCTACCCCAGCTGAACTCCCTTTTATATATCGAAGTCAAGCTAATGGATTGTTTGTAAATATAGGAAAGGTCAGCGCGGAAAACAGGGTCTTGAATATTTTGCCTATGTAGTTTATCAAGCTTCAATTAGTTTGACATATATCCATGAAGATTATCGAAAACGATTTGGCATTGAAAGTAGTTATCGCTTAAAAAATATCTGTAGAATTAAAACAACGAACAAGAAACCTGCTCTCAGGTTATTCTTTGTCTGTCTCTCTTTTCTTCTGGTTAATATTTGGGTCAACTTATTATGGCGAAGGATTAGCCGACCGAGAAAAGGAGGACGCCTAGTTTATCGTGAACTGTTGACTTTCAAACAAATGTTATTGTTTTTATGCCAAGCTGTTGAGCGAATTTATCAGGTTGTTCAAGCCATCTACCTTCCTGCTGGCTAGTTAAACCAAGTAGTTTCTTGAGCAAACTATAAGTAATATTAATAAATAGCTCGCTCACTTGTCCCAGACAAAAGTATCGCAGAATACAAAATTATGGGGGCTTGCTCCTGAAACGAAACTTTTCGATCTACTGAATGTACATAATCGCTGGATTGCCTGGATTGCATGGGTTATTCATTGCCACACTCAGCATTATCCACTACAGACGCACAAAACGTGGCAAGAAATGCTTAATTGTAGAATTGATATGTAGCTCTCTGCTGATTGTGGCTTGGTTGCTGATCATCACAAATGTATGGCTAGAGTCACAATCATTCGTGTTATCACTCTTTGGCTGGTGGCTGGCTGCGATCGCTACTCTCGTGCTAAATATTACCGCTATTGTCAAAGCGGTCAAGGCATTTAGAACCAAACGTAACAGATTTTTAAGTACAATTGGGGTATTGCTGAATTTCTCTGCCCTAATAATCTACTTAATCTTCGCGCTTTGGTTAACCTGGTTCTTCTTGCTGGCGCTGGCAGGTGCATCGTACCGATAAAAGACGATTTGAAAAGTTTTTTTATCATTGCGAGTACTCAAATTTTAGTAACAGATGCAACCGATAAGTTATTGAACTTCCCAATAACCCATCCGCACTCGTCCGCTATATAATCCGCTGCCAACTGAACTAGGCTAAGGAGCGATCGCCTACAAACCAATAGGCTAATCAACCTTTCCCCACTTTCAACCATGCAAAAACTTGCTCGGCTGTTAGAGTCAGATTAATACCTTCAATCACTAAAAGCAGGCAATCTCCTCTACCCACTTTGGGTTCTTGATGCGGCGCAAACATTAGAACCGAGTAATCATCTGGATCAATCATCCAACCCAACTGACAGCCATAGCGTAGACAATGCAGGATGTTATCAATCACGGGAGTTGCTTTCTGATCGGGTGAAAGAATTTCAATAGTCCAATCGGGAGCTTTCGTAAAATTATCTTCTGGTTCTCCTACCTCATTAACTTCAATTCGATTCCAACCAATAACCGCAACATCAGGTACAACAGAACGCCCCCCAAACGTACATCGCAGTTCAGGTAATGCTGTATAATCCTCGCTATTGTTGTCTATTACATTCAGCAGGCGTTTTTGCAGAATAGAGTGTCGAGTCTTGGGCATGGGTTTTTGAAGCGCTATTCCATCTACATACTCCCATGCTGGAGATTCTTCCACGTAGGTAAGCTTGAGAAAATCTTCAAGAGCGAGAGTTTGAGGAGGAGAGGCAGTCATCGTTTAGCTGGAGGAAAAATGCGCTTGGTTTCAGTATAACGGTAAATAGAAGAATCAAGATACTCTATTATCAACTAAACTCGGCTAAGGAGCGATCGCTCTAATCCTCAGAAATCACAATGCAGATAATAGCTGGATTCCCTGGATTACATGGGTTGTTCATTGCCACACTCAGCATTATCCACTACAGACGCACAAAACGTGGCAAAAAATGCTTAATTGTAGAAACGTAACCGACTTTTAAGTACAGTTGGGGTATTGCTGAATTTCCCTGCCCTGATAATCTACTTAATCTTCGCACTTTGGTTAACCTGGTTCTTCTTGATGGCGCTGGCACCTGCTATAGCTCCAGCACCCGCGTCTGAGTAATCAGACAAAATCCGGTTAATCTACCTTTTTTCCTAAGGATGCCCCCCCAAGTTTTGGTAGTATAGCCAACAATAGGATAAGGAGTTGGCATTACTCATGAATTTATTGATGGAAGCAGGCGTGGCTTCAGCATCGCACTTTCCCATTTCTTTTACGTTGGTGTATGTCGTGGGTTTTATCGCAGCGGTAACTATCGGCTCAATTGCTTGGTACAATTCCAAACGTCCGGCGGGTTGGGAGAATAAGGAGCGTCCCAATATTGTGCCAAAGGTAGAAACAGAAGATAATGCCAGTCAAGGAGAAACCAAGAAAGGCTAGTGCAGGCTGGCAGAACTAACTGACACTGACCCGCTAAATCTTTCCCCCTCTCCCAACCTCGGAAGAGGGGTCTTCAGTGGTTTCTTGTCCGGCGATAATTAGCCACCCCCAGCTCAACTAACTCATTCACCAACAACTTTCGTACCCACAACCATATGAAGTAAGAGTATCAATCAAGCGATCGCTCTCCATCGGTATCAAGTGCTTGCCGTGGAAAACTTCTTGAACCAGAATGAATGAAACCATTGACCCAATCAGGATTCGTGCCGTTGCCTCTGGATCGGAAATATCTAGTTCGGGATGGGATGCGAGTTAACGCTTTGCAAAAACAACTCGCACAAGGGCGTGCCCAACTCGAAGCCACACAGTCACAAGTCAAGCAAGCCCAAGCCGCACAAGATGCGATCGCATCATCATCAATTTAAAGAGTGGAGCGACTTTCAGTTTTCCATCAGCATTAGCGCAAAGTTTAGCAGGTGCTTCCCCGGAGGATTTAGCTGAGGTTGAAGTTACTCCATCCGGTGATGGGTTGCACTGGGAAAAGTTGGATGCGGATTTTAGTGTTCCTGGGCTTTTGGCTGGTGTGTTTGGGACTGCGGCTTAGATGGCTCAAGTTAAGATGAAGGCTGGTTAGGGAGCAAGCTTTCTCTACCTTTTCCTCGGTTTTCTCGTGGACTTCCCACAAATTGTCACTCATAGTCTGTAGACTGATAGTCTGCACTGCGGTCAATATTAAGCCGTGAGGCAAACAGATATCAAGCAACGCTTTGGGCTTGCCATCAAGCAGCGTAGGCAAGAGTTAGGAATATCACAAGAAGAGCTTTCTTTTCGAGCTGGACTTCACCGGACTTATGTCTCGGACATTGAGAGAGGTTGCCGCAATCCCTCGCTGGAAAATATAGACAAGTTGTCAAAGGCATTACAAATTTCTGTTTCTGCCCTCTTTGCTCACTAATGTATAGCTATATTTTCTTTGCTTAACTCACAAATTCAAAAGGAAGCACAAGAAGAAGTTTCTTCAAAATTCTTAACTCTATTCAGCTCTGATCAATTTAATGATGGTAGAGATTTATCAAAAATTGCACCTTTTAAAAATAAAATTTTCCTTCCGAGTCCGGATTATATTATTACTGTTATTAATAACAGAGAAACTTCAGTACTAATTCAATCTCTTTTAGAAGAGCAAGCAAGAAAGCCAGATAGTTTATCGATTTATAACTTATTGAAAGGGAAACTAAAGGTAGAAGAAGTAAAAGCAGTAGTTTCTCTCAAAACTTCCAACCGTCCCGATCGCCGATATCAACCGTTATTTGAAGCAGCTATGATTAAAGCCATGAGATATGTCTTGCATCAAAATTGGCAGTATTATATGGTTGCTAGTGAACTCAGCTCTGCGGATAGAACTATATTTAGTACAGCCGTTGCTCCTCATGGCATTGCGATTGAGCAAGACTCCCAACTAGTAGATGGTACATACTTGTATAACCGAAAACTAGATTTAGTCCCATTAGTCGAATCTGCTCTTGAGCAATAACTGTTTAATAAATAGCTTTAAAAGATAAAAAGTGGTAACTCTAGCTGCTTTTTTTCTGGCTCTTCATAATCCCATTCAGTTGTTTTTAAAAAATCAAGAATAGTTTTGGCAATTGCTTTTGCTGCTAAATAAGGAACGCCATTGCCAATTGTTTTAAACATATTCGTCAGGGGCATTTTATCAGGAAGTGTGAAGTTTGAGGGTAAAGATTGTATAGCAAGAGCTTCAGCAACGGAGATACGGCGTACTTTATAGGGATGTAAGTGAACTTCGTTATTTCCATAGCAAGCTGTGGGAGAGTAACGCCATCGATGAAGACGCTTATAAGATTTTTTTGAATCATCTCCTTCAGCAACAGAAGCAAATCTTTTTAGACCAGCTCTTGGTTTAAAATAGTGTTTAGCATTAGGGTGATTAAAGACATCGTTTTGCTTAAACCAATATTCAACAGTTAGTTGATTAGGAATACCTTTAGGACAAGGCAATTTAGAATCTTCTTGAAATGGAGCAGTAGAAGACCAAGGATAAGAAAATACTTCGGATTTAGGATATAAAATATACTTGTGCCATGGGAAAAGGCTTTCGGGCAGAACTTTTGCTCCATTCTCAATCTTGATTCCCATGTCTTCGATTAAATTTCGGCGGAATCCTATGAGAATAATTCTGTCTCTGTTTTGTGGGACACCGTACTCTAGGGCATTAATTAAACGTTCTACTAAAATATAACCAGCTTGATTAAGCTGAATCTTCAGTTGTTCAAAAAAAATCCGATGTTTTTGGGTCTTCCATAATCCCTTAACATTTTCAAATAAAAAGAAGTCGGGTTGATGTTGGCAAATTAATTCGACATAGGAAGCGGAAAGCTTACCATTCTCTCCTTCCTTGCCTCGGTTTTTTCCTCCAACTGAGAAGTCAGGGCAGGGAGGACCTCCAATAAAGCCAATAATATCAGTAGACTGGCGAGCATCCTGTATCAAAGACCAAAGACGTAGTGCTTGTTCACCCTCTGTCAGTTTATCAACGTCTCCTTCTTCTCTCTCATGGTAGCCGTATTCGGGTAATGGCAGGTTAAGAACTTGCCGAGAATAACGGTAAGCCTCCATATAAGACGTATTAATTTCGTTGACATAAACAATATCAAAGCCATTGGCTTCAAAACCTAAATCGAGAAATCCAGATCCGGCAAAAAAAGAGAAGATTTTGGGGCGAAGGGTCATTTGGAAAAAACTTGTAAGCCATAGAGAACTATTCTATTATTTATTTAGATGTGTCGGCATCTAGGTGCAGCCGCAGTTTAGACATGAGCTGCTTCTAAAGCTTGTTCAGCAGCGATCGCATCATCGATTTCCGAACGGTGGACGTTATAGAATGCTAGAGCATCATTGACTTGTGCTTCATTCAAATCATACTCAGCGGCTATCTGACTTGGGGATAAACTCCATTGTTGAGCAGCAATGACTACGGTTTGTACTCGTAGATTAGTCCCGCGCAGAATAGGTACAAGTTGACCGCTAGCACCGCGACGATAGGTAATATGAGGAAAACTTGGGTCGTTAAGTTGTTGGTTGAGGGACTTTACTTTTTCAGCTATGGCGTCCAACATGAAGGCTTCCAGAGGAATACCTTGCTGGGATGCCCAGTTTTCGGCTTCCTGCTTTAATTCATTGGGTAAGTTCAGGGAGTAGGATGTCATATTCTATCAATTGTCTCTCAGATCTAGCCTACTACAATAGGTTAAAGATTCAGGAAAGTTGGGAACCTGTCAAACTATAACTATGCCAACTGTTCTCCGAAAGGATGGCTTTGCTGTCCGCATTTACTTTAACGATCACTTACCTCCTCACGTTCATGTTTTCAAAGGTGGAGGACAGGTGAGAATTAGTTTGGGGAGTGAGGCTGAAGAACCTGAACTAGTTCAGATAGAAGGAATGAGTGATAAAGATGCGGCAAAAGCACTGGCAATAGTAATTGAACACCAATTAGAACTACTGAAAAAATGGGAGGAAATTCATGGTTAATTCAGGTTGGGATGAAGCAACTCTGAAAGCTGCGATCGCAAAAGCAAGAGAAACCGCAGCAATTGCGAATGCTGTGGAACCTAGAGCTGAGTCAGCGTATTATGACCAGAGTAGCGATCGCATCGTGATCAATTTGAGGAGTGGAGCGATTTACATCTTTCCCTCAGCACTAGCACAGGGTTTGGCAGGTGCTTCCCCAGAGGATTTAGCTGGGGTGGAAGTTACGCCATCGGGTGATGGGTTGCACTGGGAAAAGCTGGATGCGGATTTTAGTGTTCCTGCGCTTTTGGCTGGTGTGTTCGGAACTGCGGCTTGGATGGCTCAAGTTAAGATGAAAGCTGGTTAGGGTGCGATCGCATTTCCTTTTTAGGATGCATTGTGGTTCAGATCCCCGACTTCTTGGAGAAGTCGGGGATCTCCTTACACTTACTCCCCCAC
>NZ_JADEWY010000078.1 GCF_015207375.1 Coleofasciculus sp. LEGE 07092
GCCCCCATCACCCCATACCCGGAGTCAAGACAACCAACTGTTGATCAAGGAGCGATCGCACTCTTTCCAACCCTAACTGCACATCCGTTAAAATCTGTTCTAACGTTCGCTGTCGATCTGCATTTGCATCACACGCTTGCAAAAATTCAAACTCCGCCTCTGACAAATTTACAATTTGGTAATCGTAGTTAAACAAACACTGACTGGGCCATCCATCCATGCAGGGATGCCGTTCGGGAATTGCCGCTAATAGTACCTCATCCACCCCCCAATCTGCCTTGGGAAGAGGAGGGCGTCCTAGGAAAAATTCGTAATGGGAGACTTCCGGATCTAATACTTCAATTAACCGATACCGATCGCGATCGCTCAACCCCTCAGTTCGTGCCATCAACTCGGGATTCTTCCCTAACACTCGTTCCAACTGCCAGTAACCAGGATTGGAAAAACCAATGAACTCCAAGCCTGACGCATCTATCAGCTCAAACAGCGTCTCAATAGTGTAATCAATCTCTTGGGGATGCACATACATATCTGCAAAGTTAGCATCTCGTTGATTCTCCAACGACCAACGCTCCTTCTCTCGCTTGACAAGTCGGTTATTTTCTGGTAAGGAATTAAATATTTGACGCCCTACCTTAACACCATCCTGGTAATCGCCGCGCTTCTCACCTTGGAGAAGTGCGATCGCTTTTTGCATCAGCCGGATTTCCCACCGTCCCAATTCCGCATAGACAAAAATATGCATCAAGCCACCAGGAGCTAACTTAGCCGCAATCGACTGAATACCCCGAATCGGATCTGGCAAATGATGCAGAACCCCCACACAGTTAATTAAATCAAACTCACCCTCTAGTTGCTCGGCATCATACAAACTCAGGTGATGAAACTCCACCTGATTCGCTCCCGAACGACTACAGCGTTCTTTTGCCACATCCAAGGCACCCCCACTCAAGTCAATTCCCACAACTGATGCTTGGGGATTGAGGTGAACCAAATACTCCGTCCCCACCCCAGTGCCACAACCGGCATCCAGAATGCGAATATCCTGCCTTAGGGTTTTTTGACCGGTACAAAAACTGTAAGCTGCCACCCAATTCCAACGCCAGTTATAACCAGGCGGCGGCTCGTCTAGCAACGGCTCAGGCGGAAATGGGTAGGTATCGTAAAGCCGCTGTACAGCAGCGCTAGTCTCTTTAGAAATTTCCATCAGTCTATACTTTCTCCCCACTCCCCACTACTTGATACGCTCTAATTTCCACTCCCAGCTCCTCTGCTCCCCAGCTCCCACCAATGTAACAAAACTTATAAATTTTCTCAGGGATTGTACTTAATCCACTATTATGTCTTTGTTATGACTCCGTAAAACTTTGATTCGTATTCTATACATTTCTTAACAAAAGAGTTAAGGAGATCGGAAACGTTTTAATCTAGATGCTGACCTGGTTTAGCTAGGGCATTTGTTTATAAATGGCGCAAGAGGGATATCCCATCCAAATTTTTGGCATGGACTAAAGAAAACCCATTGCCTAATGTAAGCGCAAGTGACCCGCACTGGCACCTTGGTCAGGCTTAACATCATGATGCAAATTTGTCGATGGGAGCGTTTAAAAACCAATGAGTGTTAAGGCAAGTGGTGGAAGCTCAGTTGCACGCCCGCAACTTTATCAAACAGTACCGGTAGCAACCATAATCCAAGCCGAACAGCAAGATCGGTTTGTAGCAGGAGGTGAGCTCAATGAGCTTGCCAAATACTTCCAATCCGGGACGAAACGGTTGGATATTGCCAGTACAATCACCAACAATTCAGACCTGATCGTATCCCGTGCAGCCAACCGTATCTTCGTTGGCGGTTCTCCAATGGCTTATTTAGAAAAGCCGAGGGAAGAACCAGCGCCGGAAATGGCGATGGCAGCTCCTGCTACAGCAGGCACTGATGTCAGACGAACCATGGAATTGGGAACGGCTAGCTATGTAGAGAGTGGTGGCGGCTTTTTTGAAGGTTTACGAGGACTTTTCAGCGCTTCGACGGGGGGACCAGCTCCAGCCGGCTTCCGACCGATTAACGTGGCTCGCTATGGTCCAAGGAATATGCAGAAGTCCTTGCGGGACTTGTCCTGGATGTTGCGCTATCTCACCTACGCGATCGTAGCTGGCGATCCGAATATCATCACGGTTAACGTGCGGGGCTTGCGGGAAATCATCGAAAATGCTTGCTCTGGAGATGCCACATTGCTAGCGCTACAGGAAATGCGTGCGGCATCGTTGGGGTATTTCAAGCGCGATGCTGAATCTGGCAATGTTGTAGCAGAGTACTTTGAGATTCTCATCAACGAATTTAAAGCCTCCAATCCTGCTGATAAGGTGCGGCAGCGTCCTTCTGCTGACCAACAGGGATTGCAACTGCCTCAAAGTTACTTCAATGCAGCAGAGCGGCGTCCTAAGTTCGTGATGAAGCCGGGACTGTCGGCGTTAGAAAAGCAACAAGTCGTCAAAGCTGCCTATCGGCAAATCTTTGAACGTGACATTACCCGCGCCTACAGCCAATCCATCTCGTATCTGGAATCCCAGGTAAAAAATGGCGACATCTCAATGAAAGAGTTTGCCCGCCGCCTCGGTAAATCACCCCTGTACCGGAAGCAATTCTACGAGCCGTTTATCAACAGTCGCGCTCTAGAACTGGCATTCCGGCATTTCCTGGGTCGCGGCCCTTCGTCTCGCGAAGAAGTTCAGCAATACTTCTCCATTGTTTCCAGCGGCGGTTTATCAGCCCTCGTGGATGCGTTGGTAGATTCTCAGGAATACTCTGATTACTTTGGTGAGGAAACCGTTCCTTACTTGCGAGGACTGGGTCAAGAGGCTCAAGAATGCCGCAACTGGGGTATGCAGCAAGACTTGTTGAAATATAGCGCCCCCTTCCGCAAAGTTCCCCAGTTCATCACAACCTTTGCGAAATACGAACAACCCCTACCCGATCAACACCCCTACGGTGCTGGCAACGACCCGTTGGAAATTCAGTTTGGGGCAATTTTCCCGAAAGAAACCCGCAATCCCAACACCCAACCGGCTGCTTTTGGTAAGGATACTCGACGGATTCTCATCCACCAAGGACCGCCTACCAGCAATCAAACGGGCAATCCCAAGGCACGGGGCGAGTTTCCCGGTTCTCTAGGTCCAAAAATCTTCCGTTTAGACCAGATTCCCGGCACCAACGGGAAAACGAAGGGAGCCAACATCAAGTTTTCGGAAAGCTCCACTCAAGCCGTGATTAATGCTTGCTATCGGCAAGTCTTCGGGCGCGATGTTTACGAAGGTCAGCGTGAGAAAGTCGCGGAAATTAAACTGGAAAATGGCGAGATTACGGTGCGGGACTTCGTCCGGGTGTTGGCGAAGTCTGATGTGTTCCGCAAGATGTACTGGGTGCCGTTGTATGTGATGAAGGCAGTGGAGTACATCCACCGTCGTCTGTTGGGTCGTCCTACCTATGGGCGTGCTGAGACAAACAAATACTTTGATATCTGTGCTAAGAAGGGCTTCTATGCCTTAGTAGATACCCTGCTTGACTCTAAAGAGTATGAGGAAGCCTTTGGAGAAGATACCGTTCCCTACGAGCGCTACCTGACTCCAGGGGGTAAGCAGTTGCGATCGCTCCGACCGGGTGCGATTCGTGAGGATGTCGGCACCAAGCCAGAAGTCCCTGTCACACCGAGCTTTGTGAATCTGGGTACAGTCCAGGAAACTCGGACAGAACCCGACATTCAATCTCGGATCAATCAGGGCGTTACCGTGCAGCGCCAGCAAACGAAGGTCTTCAAGCTGACTGATCTCAACGATAAGCCTGCGGTGAAGATTTTGATTCGTGCAGCATATCGGCAGATCTTTGAGCGCGATGTCGAGCCTTATGTGGTCAAGGGGCAGTTCTCCAAGCTAGAAAGCAAGCTGGGTAACGGTGAAATTAACGTTAAGGAGTTTATTGAAGGGATTGGCTGTTCGGAACTCTACATTAAAGAGTTCTACGCCCCTTATCCCAACACGAAAGTGATTGAGCTTGGCACCAAGCACTTCTTGGGGCGTGCTCCAGAAAATCAGAAGGAAATCCAAAAGTATAATCAAATTCTCGCGGCTCAGGGTATTCGCGGCTTTGTGGGTGCCTTGGTCAACAGCATGGAATATGCTCAGGTGTTTGGCGAAGATACGGTTCCGTACCGCCGCTTCCCGACCTTACCGGCAGCGAACTTCCCGAATACTCAACGGCTCTATAACAAGCTCACCAAGCAGGATGCTGAAGTGGTCGTGCCTAGCTTTGAGTCGGTGAGTTCACGGATGGATGCCTCTAAGCTGCCTCTGACAGGTAAAGCGATCGCGGATATGGCGGCAAAAACGAAGCCAGAGTTTGTTGAGTTAGCTCGTTCCTTCCCAAAGGACAACGTGCAATCTGCACCGATTAGCGTCGGCACAAGCAACCGCAAACCCGCACGGATTTTCCGCATGAACCCCGGAGCAACCCAGGCAGAAACAGTACGGGTTATTAATGCGATCTACGCTCAGGTGCTAGATATCTGGACGGGTGAAATCCCTCAAGACTATCGCTGTACCGATTGGGAAAACCAATTAAACAGCGGTGAAATTTCGGTGCGTCAGTTTGTCAAAGCCTTGGCAAACAGCGATATCTATCGCCAGCGCTTCTACTCACCCTATCCTGCCCCCAAAGTCATCGAGTTCTTGTTCCGGCACCTGCTGGGACGCGCTCCTGCCACTCAAGCCGAGATTCAGGAGTACACGAAGCTGATGGCAGAACAGGGATTGAATGCCGCCGTCGCCAATATCGTTGATAATTCTGAGTATGCCCGTTTCTTCGGTGAGGACGTGGTGCCTTATGCCCGTGTCCCCTCGTTACCGGCTGGTAACTACCTGGGTAGTGTGAGATCTAACTCTGACTAGGAATCACTAGGGAATAGGAAATAGGGAGTCGGGAGTGGGGAATTTCTCCATTCCCAATTTCCTATTTCTGGATTTGGCTCAAATCTGAGGAGAAATGTTACAAACTGTTGCGAACATAGGAAAAATGTGAACAATCTATCGCAAAATATTTGCGGAAGATAGCTGTACCGCTAACCTAAATGTGCCGCTGATTGCTCCCCAAAAATCCTGAGACTATCTCAAAAATTCCAGGGGTTTGGGTCTAAGCCCTAAAAAGCTGTTCAGTTTAGCCCACTAGGAAAGCAACTCAGCTTATCAACACGTTGCGAATGTCAGTTTAATCACACCTGGTTACATTTTTCTGGAGGAATCCCATAGATGAGTATCGTCACGAAATCAATCGTGAATGCAGACGCCGAGGCACGTTACCTGAGCCCTGGCGAACTAGAGCGGATTAAAAGCTTTGTTACATCTGGCGAACGCCGCCTCAGCATCGCTCAAACCCTGACTGGCTCCCGTGAGCGCATCGTCAAACAAGCAGGCGACCAGTTGTTCCAGAAGCGCCCTGATGTCGTTTCTCCCGGTGGCAATGCTTACGGCGAAGAAATGACTGCGACTTGCCTGCGTGACTTGGACTACTACCTGCGCCTGATCACCTACGGAATCGTAGCAGGTGATGTGACCCCTATTGAAGAAATCGGCTTGGTTGGGGTTCGGGAAATGTACAAGTCCTTGGGAACTCCAGTCGATGCAGTCGTCGAAGGTGTTCGTGCTATGAAGAATGCCGCTACTTCAATGATGGCTGGCGAAGATGCTTCTGAAGCTGGCTCTTACTTCGACTACGTCATTGGAGCAATGCAGTAGGGAAAATACCTTTCCCTGCTGTTACAGGCGCGGCATTGAGCTGTCTGTTGCTGCCGAATTGCGCGTCTGTAGGAAAGATTCGAGAGACTAGGTGAAATAAGGAAAATAGGATCGATGCAAGACGCAATTACTTCCGTTATCAATTCTTCCGACGTTCAAGGTAAATACTTGGACTCTTCCGCCATGGACAAGCTCAAGGGCTATTTCGCCACTGGCGAACTGCGAGTGCGGGCGGCAAGCACCATTAGCGCTAACGCCGCTACCATTGTGAAGGAAGCTGTCGCTAAGTCACTGCTTTACTCGGATATCACTCGTCCGGGCGGCAATATGTACACCACTCGTCGCTATGCTGCTTGCATTCGTGACTTGGACTACTACTTGCGCTATTCTACCTACGCTATGTTGGCAGGTGATCCTTCCATCCTCGATGAGCGCGTTCTCAACGGGTTGAAAGAAACCTACAACTCCCTGGGTGTTCCCGTTGGCGCAACGGTACAAGCTATCCAAGCCATGAAAGAAGTTACCGCCAGCTTGGTAGGTCCTGATGCTGGTAAGGAAATGGGTGTATACTTCGACTACATCTGCTCTGGCTTGAGCTAAGGTAAACGCTCAGATTTAAACCCTGAGTCTGTAGTCGGTTGTTTGGTAAAGGTTTGGGAAGTCGGCTGTGAGTGCTAGCCTGTTGGAGGCAAGTCTGGCTTTATCAGTAGAGTTGATGAGTTTTGACAGTCTAGTATTGACCGTTGACTCCCAAACCGGGCTGTAGCGCGGTATGAACCAAAGAATGGGTTTCGAGAATAGTGGGTGTTAGGCGTCATTGTTAGTGCCTTAAGCGAGTTACACCCCGAAAAGTATCGCAGAAGTTCCCACAGTTCACACTATTTAGATTTCTCGCTTCAACCAGAAAATCAGCTAGGAGTACTGCGCAGCAGAACCCTAAAAGTCGGTTGAGAATCAGTCGTTGACACGCTGAGTTGCGATTCAAATTTTTTTATCTAAGTCAGGAGAGAGACAAGTCATGCGGATGTTTCAAGTAACAGCCTGCGTTCCCAGCCAAACCAGAACCCGGACACAACGGGAATTGCAAAATACCTACTTTACAAAACTCGTTCCCTATGACAACTGGTTTCGTGAACAACAGCGAATCATGAAAATGGGTGGCAAAATTATCAAGGTTAAGCTAGCTACTGGGAAACCCGGTACAAATGCTGGCTTGCTTTAAAGAACAGTTTTTTTATCCAGACAGGTGCAGGGGTCATAAAGACCCCTTTTTAATTAAAAAGATTTTTGGCAAAAACAATCCAAGCAGCGGCTCAACAGTAATTAGCCGCAACCGATACAGCAAGTACAAGCCAAACGTCAACGAGCCGAAGTTCTTACCACTTGATTAAGGAGGTGTGTAACTCGATTGGGATATCGTGTTACTCATAGGTGTTGGATTCGGGATCGTTGCATTACTCAGGTTGGCAGTTAAACTAAGGTACATCTGGATACCAGATCGGCAGTGTTGGTGGTGAATAACAACTAGTGGCTCTACGCGACTTAATTTTACTGGTTAATCCCCCCGATAAGGAATGGGGACTCAATGCCCGTTTATTGCGGTGGTTGACTTTTTTGTGGATGTTTATCGGTTTAGCCGTTCTCTTCTCAGCATCGTATCCTAGTGCTGATGCGGAGTTTGGTGATGGGTTGTATTACTTCAAGCGACAGCTCATCTGGATTTTTCTGGGGTTGATCGGATTTAACGTACTGGTGCGATCGCCCCTGCGTTACGTGTTGGGAATTACCCATTGGTTGATGATAGGGCTGTTGGGATTGCTTTTAATTACCCTAGTTCCTGGAGTGGGAACTACGGTTAATGGTGCAACTCGTTGGATATCTTTGGGTCCAATACCTCTGCAACCCTCAGAATTAATCAAGCCTTTTTTAGTCTTGCAGAGCGCTCGCCTCTTTGGGCAGTGGGAGCAACTTGCCACACGGGTGCGCCTATTGTGGCTGGGACTGTTTGCCCTGGTGCTGTTAGGAATTTTGCTACAGCCTAACTTGAGCACAACCGCTCTGTGTGGGATGACGTTGTGGTTAGTGGCACTGGCATCGGGATTGCCGTTTTCTTACTTGGGAGGAACGGCGCTAGGAGGCTTTCTGCTTGCTACGATCAGCATCAGCATCAAAGAGTATCAGCGACGTCGGGTGATGTCATTTCTGAATCCTTGGGCTGATCCAATGGACGATGGCTATCAACTTATTCAAAGTCTTTTAGCCGTTGGCTCGGGGGGAACTTGGGGTTCTGGGTTTGGTTTGTCGCAACAAAAACTCTTTTATCTGCCTATTCAGTACACGGATTTTATTTTTGCTGTTTTTGCTGAAGAATTTGGCTTCGTGGGCAGCGTATTACTGCTGTTGATGATCATGGCTTACGCCACATTAGCAGCGATCGTAGCACTGAAGGCACGAAATACCGTTCATCAGCTCGTAGCGATAGGAACTATGATTTTGATTGTCGGTCAATCCCTATTAAACATTGGCGTAGCGACTGGTGTCCTGCCAACCACAGGCTTGCCATTCCCCTTCTTCAGTTATGGTGGTAGTTCAACGATCGCTAATTTGTGTTCAGCCGGGTTACTGATTCGGGTGGCAAGAGAGAGTAGCGAAGCTGAAGTTGTTCCTATCGGCGGGCGTCGTCAGTCAGCAACTGAACGGCGGCGGCGTAGGCAGCAGCAAACACAGTTGCAGAAGGGTGCTGGCGTCAGGGATTAGAGTCGAGACGTTGAAGAAAATACCAGAACCAGCGATCGCCTGCTCCTTGCACCTCCACTTCATACCGAATAAATTCTCCCTCTTTAGCACGAGCGATCGCATCTTGCAATTGCTCCTGAATCTGGAGAGAAATCATCCACCACCGCGCCTCCCAAAACGGCTTACCAATCACATCGTTCTCGCCATAATACCGCCTGCATAAGGACTGGTAACAGCACTCATTACCCCCTGTTGGGAGCAGGTTCCCAGAACGCCAAGGGAAAGTAAGATAAAGCTAATAGCCGTTCAAATCGAAGATTCCCATGAGCTATCTTGAAACAACTGCCCAATTTTATAGTGAAGTCGCCCAAACTCCAGAAGTGGGGTTGTGTTGCGTTCAAAGCAGCCCCCTGCAACTGCCAGGGTTGAAAATTCCCTGCAAGATGCAGGAGATGAACTACGGTTGCGGTACTACAGTCCATCCTGCCGAATTGGGCAACCAGCCAACGGTATTGTATGTGGGTGTTGGTGGTGGCTTGGAAGCGCTGCAATTTGCCTATTTTTCACGGCGTCCCGGTGGTGTGATTGCCGTTGAACCCGTTAACGAAATGCGTGAAGCGGCGACTCGAAACTTGGAACTTGCCGCCCGCGACAATGCTTGGTTTGACCCCAGTTTTGTAGAAATTCGGGAAGGGGATGCGTTTGCCCTTCCTATAGCAGATGACTCGGTTGATGTTGTTGCACAGAACTGCCTGTTTAATATCTTTGAACCCACGGACTTAACTAAGGCACTCCAAGAAGCCTATCGAGTGTTAAAAATAGGTGGACGCTTGATTATGAGTGATCCGATTGCAACCCGTCCAATTCCTCCTCATTTACAGCAAGATGAGCGGTTGAGGGCTATGTGCCTATCCGGTGCGCTTACTTATGATGACTATATCCAGCACCTGGTAAATGCTGATTTTGGTCAAGTAGAAATTCGGGCGCGGCGTCCTTACCGCCTGCTTGATCCCCAGAGTTACAATCTAGACGAACCATTGTTGCTCGAAAGTCTCGATTCTGTAGCCTTCAAAATCCCGGTTGCTGATGATGGAGCCTGTATTTTCACTGGCAAGACAGCAATTTATATGGGTGAGCAAGCCATCTTTGACGATTCGGCAGGGCACGTTCTCCAGCGTGGTGTACCTGCAGCCGTGTGCGATAAAACAGCGGCGAAATTGGCATTATCTAATCCGGGAGATATCTTAGTTACGGATTCAACCTGGCATTACACCGGCGGCGGTTGCTGTTAGAAGTTAGAGGTAGAGATGTTGTATGCAACGTCTCTACACTCTACAGGAAACTCATTGACGGTAGTGGCTTAGATATAGCCATTTACTACTGAATATCAAACCGTCACTCTCGTTATTATGCGAATCTTATTTTTGCATTCTAATTTCCCAGCCCAATTTCGCCACCTCGCTGTCGTCTTGGCAAAAGACACCCACAACCAGATCGTTTTTGGCACCACTCGTCGAGAAGGTCAGTTACCTGGAGTTTCCAAGGCGATTTACAGCACATCCCGCGAAGCTCGTCCAGAAACCCATCACTACGTCCGACCCTTAGAAAATGCCGTGCTTCAAGGTCAGGCAGTCTATCGCCTTGCCGACCAACTCAAAGCTCAAGGTTTTATCCCAGATGTTGTTTATGGTCATTCGGGGTGGGGTTCAACTTTATTTATTAAAGATGCGTTTCCAAAAGCTAAGTTATTATGCTATTTCGAGTGGTTTTATCAGGCTCATGGCTCCGATGCCGACTTCGATCTGGCTGAACCGCTCAACGCCGATGATGAAGCCCGCATTCGGATTAAAAATGCTCCTATTTTAATCGATCTCTATAGTTGCGATCGCGGTCTTTCTCCCACCTATTGGCAACGCCAGCAGTTTCCAACCGAGTATCACCACAAAATCACTGTACTTCATGATGGCGTTGACACCAAATTTTTTCAACCTAAACCTGGACAAAAATTAGTTTTACCTCGGTTGAGTTTAGACCTTTCTCATGTCGAAGAACTAGTAACCTATGTGGCGCGAGGGATGGAACCTTATCGGGGGTTTCCACAGTTAATTGAGACAATTGCTTTGCTTCAAGAACGACGCCCCCATTGCCATGCGGTTATTGTGGGAGAAAATCGAGTTGCTTATGGTAAATCTCTTCCCGATGGCAAAACCTATAAAGAATTAATGCTAGAAAAAATACCCCTTGACCTTAACCGAATTCACTTTACAGGCTTACTGCCTTATCCCGAATATCTTCAAGTTTTACAAGCCTCTTCTGTCCACATTTATCTCACACGTCCCTTTGTTTTGTCTTGGTCAATGCTGGAAGCTTTATCAACAGGATGTCTGGTTGTTGCATCCAGAGCAGCTCCTGTGACTGAGGTAATTCAAGATGGGGTTAATGGGCTGCTAGCTGACTTTTTTTCTGCCGTTGAAATTGCCGCTCGCGTTGAAGAAGTACTTGAGCATTCTGACCGTATGATGTCACTGCGAGTTCAGGCACGGCAGACCATTTTGGAACGTTACGACTTGATGCAATTATTACCGCAGCACTTGCAATGGATAGAGTAGATGGAAATAGGAGTAGGGAGTGGGGAGAATGGATTCATCGTCCTTAAGTAGGTGACGCCAAATCTTAATTGTGCCGTTTTTAATCCTGCTGACCAATATTTGTTCATCTGAACTGAAGGCGGCAAATAAATGGGGGGAGATTTCCTAAAAATTTTCAATTTATGTAGGGGAATACCGAGGATTATTCCTATTCAAATCGCCAAATTTTTACCGTTTTATCTTGAGAACCACTAGCAAAGATGGAACCATCAGGACTAATTACCACACTGGTTACGCTAGCTGAATGATCTGAGAGAGTATATTGCAATTTTCCACTACCGGGATGCCAAAGTTTAATAGTCTTATCAGCACTGCCGCTAATCAGCAAATTACCGCGATCGCTCATTGCTACAGAATTGACGGCGTCTGAATGCCCCGTGAGAGTATAGATTAATGTACTACTACTCAAATTCCAAACTTTAACCGTTCCATCAGCACTCCCACTAATCAAAAGTTGACCGCTAGGGCTAAACGCCAGTGAATTCACTGCCCCTGTATGGTGATTGAGTGTTCGCTGAACTTCACGACTTTCCAAATTCCAAACTTCAATGGTTCCATCTACACCACCACTGGCAAGGGTATGTCCATCAGGGCTAACGGCAACGGTATGAATAGCACCTGAATTTCCGCAGAGAGTCGCTTTTACGTCCCCAGTTTCTAAAGACCAAAATTTGATGATTTTATCGGTACTGCCACTCACCAAAAGTTGCCCATCTGGACTAATGGCAATAGCTTTAATCCAACCCGAGTGTTCACTGAGATTGTGAATCCATTCTTCAGTTTCTAAATTCCAGATTTTAATTGCATAATCCCAACTGCCACTCGCTAAAAGGTGTCCATCAGGACTGAAGGCAACCGCATCAACCAAACTCGAATGCCCAGAAAGTGTGCAGCGCAAAGTCATGTGAATTAGGTTCCAGAGTTTAACAGTGCGATCGGCACTGCCACTTGCTAGAATTTTGCCATCGGGACTGAACGCGATCGCATTAATAGAACTTACATGACTCCTCAGCGTTGATAGGCATTTCCAAGTGGGGATAGAAGCAGTCGAGGCAGTTGTTTGGGACGCAGAATTTGTCTGGACAAAAGTGGGTAAATTTCCCTCTAGATCTAAATCTTGGTAAACTTCGGCTGCGGATTGATAGCGTAACTTGACAGCCCGTTCGAGCATTTTATTCAAAATTTGACTCAGTTGAGAACTCACAGGCGCGATCAAGTAATCTTGCCAAACCCAAACTCCTTCTAAACTATTAAATAAATCAAAGGGATGAATGTTCGTGAGTAAATGAATGCAAGTAACGCCCAAGCTATATAAATCACTGCTAGTTAAGGCTTTCCCCATTAATTGTTCGGGTGCGCTGTAAGCGGCTGAACCAATAACTGTACCCGTTCTAGCTAAAGCCGTTTTAGTTGTAAACTTTGCTGCACTGAAATCAACCAGCATCAGTTGACTTGTCTGGGTTCCCATTTCTTCGCCTTTTACTCCCCCCTTTAATAGGGGGGGGACAGAAGTGCAGCGGATAATATTTTCAGGATTGATATCCCGGTGAATCACGTGATGAGCGTGAATAAACTGTAATACTGGAAGTAGTTCAGCTAAAATCTGCCGAATCTCTGTTTCCCTAAATGCCCCCTCAGATTCTAATTGCTTGGCTAAACTTTCCCCCTCAATTAAACGCTGCACAATCGCACCTACCATCCCTGTCTGGTTATCCGGTTCAAAATAACCTAAAAATTGGGGAATCTGAGGATGTTCACCTAACCCTTGTAATCGTGCTGCTTCTTCTCGAAATGACTCTGCCGCTTTTTCAGTATTATCCGTGCCTTGATTTTCAGATGAGAACTGTTTAATAATACAGGGAGATTGAGATTTATCCCGTTCGTCTATTGCCAAAAAGGTGCGACCAATACCCCCTTGACTAATCAGTTTTTGAGCACGGTAGCGATCGCCTAAAAGCAACCTTGTTCCGCAAGTGGAGCAAAACTTGCCATTATCAGGGTTCTGGGGTTTCTTACAACTGAGATTGAGGCAGTAAGACATGGGACATGAGGAATTATGAATTTTTTAATACGTCTACTAAAGCATTGTAAGCGGGTTTAGGACGGTAGGATTCGTCAAAGATTAGAGGTTCGTCGGGTTGACCGACAAAGCCGGGAATCCAAGTATACTTATCCGTAAATCCCCACGTTACAAATGCCGTACAATTTGAAGCTTCTAGGCATACACCCAGCATATCTCGGTAAACCTTTGCCTGTGCCACTAACCTCTCGTCTCGGGTTCCTGTGCCATTGTGAATTTGCACATCCATTTCGGTAATTTGCACCTCTAACCCCAACTCATTCAAACGCTTCATATTTTCAGCGACTTCTTCGGGTAGTGGTGGATTTTTAATCGTTTTATGCATCTGAAAACCGACGCCATGAATGGGGACACGCCGCTGTTGTAACTCTTTAACAAAAGCAAAGATAGCATCCGATTTTTCCCCTAACCCTTCCCCACCATAATCGTTATAAAATAACTTAGCTTGGGGGTCAGCTTCGTGCGCCCAACGAAACGCTAAATCAATATAGTCTGATCCAATTTTCTCTAACCAAATATTTTTTCGGAGGGAGTCTTTGCCGCCAACGGCTTCATTCACAACATCCCAAGCAGCAATTTGTCCCCGATAGCGACCAACTAGAGTGTAAATGTGTTGCTGTAGGATATCCATTAACTCTGCCTGCGTCCACTCTCCCGCCGTTAACCAGTCGGGTAGCTGTTGGTGCCAAACTAGAGTATGACCCCGTAATTGCATTTGATGGGCATTGGCAAAGGCAACCAGTTCATCAGCATCGGTAAAATTGTAGCGATCGCGTTCTGGATGAATTGGCTCAAACTTCATCACATTCTCTGGCGTAACCGTGTTAAATTCCCGTGCCAGTACTTCCCGATAGGTTGAATCCTTGCGAAGTGCGCCTATTGATACGGCTGCACCGATGTTAATTTCGTGCTGTTGCGCCAGGGAACGCAAGGTTATCTCGCTTGGTTGCGTCATGGCGGGGAGAGAAGCGATTACACCTGCTATTAGCGCCAGCAGCATTAATCTGCCAAATCTGCTGAGTTGTCTGAAAGGTTTGAACATTATCGATAGTACTGCGAAGAGTCCTGAGTGCTAGTTTAAGCGCGATGATTACTGCTGGATCGGATTCTTCACCTAAAGGTAATAACGTCTTCAAATGCGCGTAAACTAGAGTAAATGCAGCTTGCTCATCTGGAGATTGTACTGAAACTTTCCAGGGGTAATCGTGTTGGTTGCAGCAAAGCGACTTAACTACTTAGGAACTTGTGAGCCTCAGCCCCATGAGGAGTTTGTCGCAAAACTCACTAACCTAATGCCGCTCGCCCCCTGACTATCCCATGACTATTGCGATTACTGAAGCAATTACTACTCTCGCTGAGGCAGAACAACGATTGAATCTGGCTCGTAACGAAGACGAGGCTTTTTTCTCAGAATGGCAAACTTTTTTACCCCAACTTTCAAGCACAGAACAAAGCGCCTTGCGCGAGTTGCGACAACGCTATCTGTATCAGCGTTCTGAAGGACAGTTACTCGAAGGCACGATTACTTTATTACTGGTTTCTCCACTGTTAGCGATCGCAGGTCTCTACGACCCCCCATTTCGAGTCCGGGCTGAAGAATCAGTACAATTAATCCTCTCAGATGAGGAAGAGATACTACAAGGGCGTATCGATGTATTGGTATTGGTCAATCAAATCTGGGTGATAGTTCTAGAGTCCAAGAAAACCGCTTTGTCAGTCTGGACTGCTCTACCCCAAACCCTAGCGTACCTAGTGGCTAACCCTCAACCTGAGCGACCGAGCTTCGGCTTAGTGACTAATGGAGACGAAATTTTATTTGTCAAACTCGTACAAGGCTCATCGCGACTCTACGCGCTCTCGCGAGTGTTTGCACCGTTTGTTTCAATCCACGAGCTTACTCAAGCCTTGCAAGTCTTAAAACGCATGGCTGGAGTGATTCAAAATTGAGAAATTGAGTATAAACCGATACTACTGAGTGATTATCAAGAATAAAAACTTGTCACGATGCAAGCGCGATCGCCCATTACCCCCAAAAACGCGATCGCTTTCCCTCTCTTGCTCCCCCCTTACCAAGGGGGGTTGGGGGAGTTAACGTGGGAAAATACTGATAACGATTAACTCTCTATAAAATCCCACTACAACGATGACCCAACTTTATAACAAAACATCCGAGAAAGCGAAACGGCAACAGCTTCGACGGAATCTGAAGGGGCGACATGAAAGCTAAAACATTGATAGAATAAGCTCCATAGCCCTCATACCTCTTAAATAATACTCTAACTTATTGCGATTAAGTCTCATTAAATCCTGAACAATACCCCAACAATCATCCCAGAAACTGACCCAAGTGTGACTATATAAACCAACATAAAAACTGCTATGTCTTCTTGTTGAGCGTAATGGTTCTTTAACTCTAGCGATATATTTTTGTACACCCATGCGTTTAAGTTTCTGTCCTTGAAAGGTGGACATAGTATAAGCAAAAGATATTAGTAAAATTAGAGAGATTAAGCGATTGCCATCAACATTTGTATTTTCTAATTGATAGCCACCACTTTTTCAATCTTAAACAAAATTGAACTTCCTGCTCTCTGAGCCAGTTAGCCAATTTTACAGAACAAAATTCTCTATAGTGTTTACATTTGAGATGTAAACACTATAATCCCAAGAAATGATAAGATTAAACCTCTATTTGTAGAAAGAAAAACTCAATGACAAGCCAAGACAGAGAAAAAGAAATTAAAGAGTTAGATGAGTGGATTAAAAGCAATAGAGACTCAAGAGAATTAAAAAGAGCGTTAGCCGTTAAATTAGCGTTACAAGGTTGGGCTTATAGAGCGATAGGCAAAATGCTAAACGTATCACAAAGCTTTGTGAGTCAATGGAAAAAACGTTTCTTTGAAAGCGGCATAGAAGGGTTAAAACTTTCTTACAAAGGAGCAAAAAGTTATCTAACAGCACAGCAAAAAGAAGAAGTAATGGGTTGGTTAAAGGAACAAGAGTACTGGGATTTAGACGCTCGCGGACTCGCTAACGCTACGCTATCGGAATTAGAGTGCTATTTAGTTGAGCAATATGATGTAGTTTTTCAATCGCCAACAAGCTACTATAAACTCCTGAAAGAAGCGCGAATTAGTTGGCAGAAAGCCCAAAAAAAGAACCCGCGACAAGACCCAGAAGCCGTGAAAGAAAGGCTGAAAGAAATAAAGTCAATACTGGCAGAGTTATAGTTAAGTTCAAATTATTTACTTTTCCTAACTTAGAAAAGTATGACCATTTTTCTTGTCTCATTTGAAAACGCTATATCTTGTTGACAATAATTGACCTATCTTTTTTTACCATAATTGGGTTCAACCTTTACAGCACTTGGGCTACGGGGCGCGTGTCGCCCCCTCAGGATCTGTTGTCCAAAGCTCTAGAAAACTAAAACACTGGTCAACTTGCAAATCTTTTTGAGTGTTGCAGTAATCAAATAATCTTTTCTGCCTATCTGCTGGATTCTTCCAGATCTCGTCAAATTTTGAGAACGCTTGATATACTACAGGTATTCTAATAAGCATATCCCTAATCTGACCAGCAATTAAATTAGTACCTGGTGTTAAATTTAACTGCCTAGATGGAATACTTTCAACAGAAAGTTTCACTGTGTCTGACTGAAACGTTCCAGGGGTAGTAGTGTTGGTATAAGCAAAGCTGCTGACTGCTGTAGATGACCACAGGAGAATAGCCCCCAGTGCGATCTGTATTTTGCGGTATGTACTCATTACAAAGTCCAGTATCTGAGCGAAGAATTTAAGATAGTAGCGATGACGATAGGAGTATTTAGTGACACTCCCACGAAGTAGGTCTAATACTAATTTCCTTTTTGGATGCTACACATCCTGTTCTTTCTCAGGCAAATCTCGACCCCCTAAATCCCCCTTATTAAGGGGGACTTTGAATCTAGTTCCCCCCTTACCAAGGGGGGTTAGGGGGGTAAGAGATAACCAAACAGGTTGATTCCAGACTTGTATACATCGCAGCCTTGTCAAGGGGAGAGCAAGAAAAGTATCTGTAGCAAGCATGGAGGAACTTAGTATAAGCGGTTTTCTTTGTCCACTACCTTTCGGTAGACGTTTCCCAACCCCAATTTGGGAATTTTTCGAGTTACAGGTATTTTTTCCCAAAAAAAAATCTACCCTCTACCCCCAAAACCCTTGTGCTAAAAACTTTTCAGCCGCCGCAAGCTCTTCTCAACCTCCCCACAAGCCGGAGACAACAACTACTGACTCAACGCACTTGCACCAACAGAAGCGGGAACTCGGTCAGCTAAACGAGTTTGCAGTTCCACCATGAGATTTTCCCCACCCCGATGAGCTTCCCAGGAACCAGAACCAACGCGACTGATACTCCACTGTCCCTGCATAAAATCTTCTGACTCCGAAACGGTTCCGGTGTAGCTAATGGAGTGATGCGAACCCGTTAGGTAGCGCTTGACAAAGCTGATGCGGCGTCCGACAACTTCACCTGTCAGTGAAGCTTCTCCTAAGTAATTGTCATCCAAAATTCTGCCAGTCAGGGTATTGCCACTTTGCAGCAGTGTCGCCTCAAACCGAGTAGGGACTCCTTCCTGCCAGTAGGTTCCAAGCCAGGTGCCGCTTAAATCTGCCATCGATTAAAATTACAATCTCTATTCCACCTTAACAATTTCTGTTGACTCGTGTTTATCTCTCTCTTCTTTGCTAAGGTTTCAGCAATTCACGACAATAGGCTATATATGCTATTGTCATAGCGACCATACAGGAGTCTTTGTGTTGGGATGGGGTTTGAGACAGCATAATTGGTGGAGAGGTGTGAGTGCGATCGCTTTTCTATTGTCTTTAGGATTGCAGTCGTGTGTAATTTAACGTCCGCCGTCCGTCTCTCAAATTCCGCTTAAAGCAGACCCCCAGTTTAAGCTAGCCTCCACAGCAGGTATTAACTATCACCCCCTGAAAGCGTTGCTCAAGCAGCATCAGTGGCAAGCTGCTGGTTCAGGCTTTAACCGCAGATGGCGGCTCTCTCTCAATCCGGATTGTGGGTTTAACTAACACATGACCTGTCCCCCAGCCCCTCTCCTGCTCTTGTAACCTATCCGTATTTCGCCTTACTGTAATTTAATTTGCTATAAGAATTACTGCCTAAATTTGGTAAAAATAGACAATTTAGCCTGTATTAAGTCATTAATGTGGGTTTACTTCTTATAGCTTTTGCTTTTTAGACTTGACGATAGCCCATTAATTTAGGTACTATTTTATAGTACAAATGTACTAAAATGAAAAACGGCTTTTCGCAGCTTGCATCTATACCTCAACTTTACAGATCACAGCTACACCAATTTGCAGTGGTTAGCTTAGTTTGTGTAGCTCCATGCTGAGTTCACTATCGTATAAGGACAGTAAATTATGGTCGCCACAAAAGAAAGCAAAGAACAGATTTTTAAAACCTTTCAACAACTTCTATCCGACCGCAAAAAAATTGACTCAAAGGTAGCTACAAAAGAAGAAGAGGCAGAAAAACAAAAAAATAAACAAATTCTGGATGTCGCATCAACATATACCGTTGACAGTATTGTTAAAGGTCTGGCTGAACTACAACTAGAATTTGGTACGATTGTCAATGGGCTATCAGGAAAATTAACAACTCAATCCTCTAAGCTGGACGAACTTAAGGTAGCGATTGATGTTGAAACCCAAAATTTACAAGAGTTTCAAAAAATTCGCGTTGTTGCTGATGCGTTGCATATTCTCACTCAAGAACACCAGGAACACCTCAAAACCCTGGAGCAAACTCACACCGAACAACGGGAAAATCTAGAAAAAGATAAAACTGACAAGCAAAAATTGTGGGGACGAGAGCAGGTAGACTTTGAAGCTCTCGTTCGAGAGCAAAATGAATTCCTAACTAAAGAACGGCAGCATCAAGAAGCTGACTATGAATATGAATTAGAGCGCCAGCGCCAACTTGAACAGGATGAGTATGAAGAACTAAAACGTAATCAAGAGCGTGAATTGCGTGAAGCCAATCAAAAAAAAGAAAAGCAGTGGTCGGAACGCGAAACTATTCTCCAAGAACATCAACCGCTAATTGAAGAGTATCAGCAAAAAGTAGATAAATTCCCCACTGAGCTAGAAGAAGCCATTAAAAAAGCCAGAGAAGAAGCCATTAAAGACGTTTATCAAGACGCAAAAGTGAAATCTGAGCTACTAGAAAAAGAATGGGAATCAAACAAACAGGGGCATGAATTTAAGGTTCAATCTTTAGAAGAGAAAATTCAAAAACAAATGGAGCAAATTGAACAGCTTCATGGGCAACTACAAGAAACGATTAAGCAGTCCCAATCTCTGGCGATGAGAGCATTTGACAGCTCCTCAACAGACAAGGATAAAAGTTAGTACAGATGAACGGATTGGACGAATTAATACGTTTCGTTCATATCTTAGCTTAATCATTTCTATAGCATGACTTATACCCCGTAAATCCTTTGAGGTTCTTTCTATGGCAAGCAAACCCAATAGCAAAAATACCAAAGCCCAAATTTTAGAAGCTTACGAGGAATTGTTCAAGGATCGAAAAGCATTGGAAACACAACTCAAGCAGATGCAAAAAGAAAGCCGAGAAAAATCTGCTAGCGAAAATAACGGTCGTCATACGGGAACAAATATTGCTCAAGCTAAAATGAGTGATACAATTGAGAATCTTTTCAAGTTAAAATTGGGGTTTGGAAGTGCGGTTAGCGAGTTGTCAGAGAAACTGAGTTCAGAAGCATCTAAACTGCAAGAGTTGCGCAATGCTGTGGCAGATGAAACTCAACAGCTTGAAGACTTGCATGATCTAGCCGACATTGATGACGATACTCTGGATAATTTAATCCAATCCTACGAAGAAAATTCAAAAGCCTTTGAGGATGAAATTAGCCAGCGGCGCGAAGCCTTAGAGCAAGAAATTCAAGATTTAAGGAAAGCTTGGCAAAAAGAGCAAGACGAACACCAACGTGCTGTTAAAGAACGAAACGACGAACATAGTAAAAATCGGCAGCGGGATGCAGAAGAATATAAATATGACCTAGAACGGCGGCGCAATTTAGACCGAGATACTTATGAGCAGCAGCAAAAAAGTTTGTATAAAGAACTGGAAGAAGCTTACCAAGTGCAGCAGAAACAGTGGGCTGATCGAGAAAAAGCGATCGCAGAACGCGAACAAACCTTTGAAGCGTTAAAAATGAAGGTCGAAGGGGTTGATAAAGAGAAGGAATCCGCTGTTAATAAAGCGAAAGAAGAAGGGAAAGCGATCGCCAATAATCAAGTTAAAGTTAAGGCAGATTTGCAAAACAAGGAAGTTGAAGGTCAAAAATACTTCTATGAGCTGAGAATTCAATCTCTAGAAGAAACAATTCAAAATCAAGAAGCCCGGATTCACAACCTTTCACAACAACTGGATGCTGCCCTCAAACAAGTTCAAGATCTAGCAGTCAAGGCGATCGAAGGGGCTTCTAATTCCAATTCTTATCAAGCCTTGAAAGAAATTGCCTTAGAGCAAGCCAAGACACAAATGAAGGGCAAGTAATACCCAATCCAAATTTGTAATTATACTCCTCTTATTCTCTAGCCCGCGCAGGCGGGCTTGGTTTGTGTAGCCACGACTTAGAGTCGTCAGGCTAAAAAGAGAACTGTGCCGTTAGTGCAAATCAGCTTCCCAGACACCCATGTAAATGCGATCGCTCTGATTGCGTTCGATCACGCCCTTCAAGCCACTGCTGCTAAATCGATAGCGGTTAGATTGCCGCTGATAAACTCTAGTCAATCCTTGCTGAATATCCCCGGAAACATTACCGTTAAGCATCCGATCTAACATCTCTAACAGGGTTTCCAACTCAACAGACTGGTTAAAGGCTGCCTCCGTCTGGCGCAGACGTCCGGAATTGCGGTCAAACAAATATCCGAGGCTAACGCGATTGGGGATATAGTCCTCATATACTAACGCACGGGTATTGGGCCAAAGACCTTTAGACTGCTGGGTAGGCTTGCCTAATGCCAATTCCACTGCCTTTTGGGGAGTTCCTGGGGCAAATCCAGGAATGTTATTAGCCAATAACGCATTCGATTTGGGGTTTTCGGGTGAGGGAGAAGGTTTTGGTAAGGGAGAAGGAGAAAGAGAAGGAGAAGGTGAGGGCGTTAGCGTCGGTAATGGTGCCGGAGATTTGGGAAGAGTCAGCTCGGGGGGTGGCGTTGAGGGTAATTCAGGTGATTTAGGGAAAAGGGGTTCGGGGGTTAGATTTAAGGGCGGTGCCGGAGATTCCGGGAAAACGGGTTTGGGAATGGGAGTGGATAAGGGTGAAGGTACGCTCGTCGAGTCGGGTGGGAGTCGTTCAAGCAAGGGACGTTCCGAAATAGGTTCCGTCAATGAGGGTGCTGGATTGGAGGAGTCTAAAGAGCGATTGATACCCAAGCCAACTGCCACACCCGCAATGAGCAACCCTCCTGCCATTAAACCCCCAACTATTACGGACTGGTGTCTGTTTTCTTCTCTACCGTATCTCCAACCCATAGGAACGGTGGGTGGCACGACAGGATTGTTTACCGGTGGCAGACGCTCTGAGGAAATGGGGACAGTAGTCAGGGTTGAAGTAGAGGTATTTGATCGCAAAACTTCGAGCATTTCTCTGGCACTAGTAAAGCGATCGCGGGGATGGAAGCGAATCGCCCGATCCAGCACGGCGGCTAAGTGAGAGTGACATTGCGACGCATCCCGACGCCACAAAATCTCACCGGTGCGACTGTCAGTTTCTAACCCTTGAGGCAATCTCCCAGTCAGTAAAAATACGGCTACGAGTCCCAAACTATACAAGTCACTAGCGTAAATCGAACGTCCTGCGGCTTGCTCGGCAGCCATAAACCCAGGCGTTCCGATTACCATCGATTGAGCTGCGCTAGTTTGGGAGTTCACCACGGTTTGAATCGCTTCTTTTACCGCGCCAAAATCAATCAGTACGGGCAGTCCATCTCGTTGCCGGAGAATAATGTTATCGGGTTTTATATCGCGATGAATCATACGGCGGCTGTGAACGTAATCGAGTATTGGCAACAGACTCAGAAGAATTGCCTTCACCTCACTCTCACTCAACCGTCCCTCCCGTTCCACCTTTTGAGTCAGGGTATCTCCTTCAATCCATTCCTGAATTAAGTAAAATCGTCCCGCTTCCCAGAAGTAGGCATACAAGCAGGGAATCTGATTGTGACTCTCTCCCAATTCTTCTAAAACGGCGGCTTCCCGTTGAAACCGCTCTTGCATCAGCTTGTAAGTTTGGGGATTGTGCGTCATCGACTTGAGCTGCTTGATCACGCAGTTGCGTCCCGACGGCATATGAGTATCTTCGGCTAGAAAAGTATTCCCGAATCCACCCGTCCCTAGCGTCCGGAGTACCCGATAGCGATTGTTCAGCAGCGTTGGCGTCATGAGCGATTCAGGGAGGCTTTGGCTAAAAACAAAAAAGGGTGCTATAAAACACCCAGCTCTAGCATAAATTTTAGTCTGATTTACAACAACGAGTAATTGCCAGTGCTGCAAGATATCAGTTATTTCAAGTCCAGCAAACCCTGTTCCTTGAGTTTCGGATTAAAGCGAATTTCAGTTTGCACGCCACGCGCTTGTAATAACTCTAGAATTTGAGATTCGACTCGACGGGCAACTTGTTTTAATAGCTTAATTTGTGCTAATCCATCACTCTTCTGATAGGTCAAGCGCTCTGTATCAGTCATCGTTTCTTTAGCATCAATGGGATTATTCCAGACGGTTTCATCCGCATCATTACCAGCAGGAGTTGTGCCATTTTCATCAATCCAAGCCTTACGAATCGTTTCCAAGTGGGTACGATTGGGACGAGCGATCGTTTCTGCTTTTAACCAATAGCACGATTGAGGTTGGCGAACTAGATGTTGTTTGAGGCTCAGATAAATGTCGCGAGAATAGTTAACCAGTTGCAATGTTTTATCCGAGTCAAAAATTGCATAGACGCCAATTTTCCCTTGCAACTGTTCGGGTAAGTTTCCCGTCTCATCTAGATAAGGGATGTAGTCTAGATCAGATAGAGTGGGAATTTGGGTTTCAGAGACCATTATCAATCAGTTCCGAATCGTCAGGTGATTTTTCGATAAATAGCACAGAGGCGGCTGGGATTAAATATTTTGGCTTTAAACATGAAGTTGGGGGGGACATTGATAATGGTATACTCGTCAGAGTTATGGTACTGCTCAAATTCTGGAGGCATTCCTTTCGGAGTATTCGTACTGTAAGGAACTGGCTGAAACAGTAATTCAGTAAATTCAATGTTTTGGCATTGCAGTTGTCCGGAAATTTGATGCCGGAATGATTCGCTTTTCAACAAACTAAATAAATTGTCCCGCGCTTCTGAGTCCAGGACAAAACTGCCCTCGAAATTGTTAACAATTTTTAATCGAATCATGGTTGGGGAGAAGACTAGTTTATAACGGGGACAATTATACCGTCATACTGGGCTAAGGTGAATGGCAATGACTGAAGTCTCTGAAGGAAAGCCGAGGGCTGCTGTACTCACGTTCAATTATTGCCCTCTCTGACACGATTACGTTCCCCACGACAATCCCGCTCGACCTTATCAACCTCTTCTTGCGCTTTGCACTGCTCGTATACAATTTGAGCGGCAGAATAAGCAGGCAATTGTGCCTGTTTTTTAAGAGCTTTATCAAAAAATTCTAGAGCTTCCTTAGGTTTGTCTTGATGAACCAAAATTTGCGCTTTCAGATATAAAATCTCTGGATTATCAGGGGTTAATTCCAAAGTGCGATTGACATAATCCATTGCCTGAGAGTACTTTTTCAAATCCCGATAGCCAACGGCAATCCCCCGATATGCCAAGTATTTTGGATATCCGTAGGTTTCTAACTTTTCAATAGCTTTAGCGGGATCAGCAAATGGCAAATTGACGGCTAACATCAAATCCATGTAGCCCGTTAGCAGGTTCAATTCGGGATCTTGGGAGTCAATTTCTTTTGCCTCGTCCAAATATTGGAATACTTTTTGCAATTTGCTTAGAGTTCGGACAGGACCTTCTTTTTCAAAGTTATACGTTCCTTCTAAAAAATGACCTACTGCCGTGTAAAGTTTTCCGCGTAAGGGATCAGAGGAAACGAGTTGCTCTCCAGTTTGCCGGGTCTTGGTGGCGTAGTTTTTGAGAGTATCCCAATCTCGCTCCGTGTACGCCAAAGATGCTAACATGGCGTGTACTAGAGGGTCATCGGAGTCAGTAGATTCTGCTTGGCGAAGGTAGTTTTTAGCTGTTTTGTAGTCTCCCTCCTTGAATATAGATTCAAATGCATCTTCTGTACTGTCGCTAATATTGCGGGTATTGCTGGTGCGAAACGGATCTCCAGCCAGGGTGGGTGTCACCCACAAACTAAATACCACCATTACTGCACTGGCAAGGGCTTTAACAGTGCGCTGCGGTACGGGAAACCAAGTTTTCATCGTCATCCTCATCAAAAATGATTCTGATTAACGTTTGACGTTGCAGTAGATTTGAGGTTCCGATCGCTTAACGTTCATTGAAATTTAGTGTCACAATTGAGAGGCACGGATCAATCGCCGAACTTATGCAGCTATGCGGTCGGGGTTAACATTGTCTGATAAGCAAGCGAATCAACCCGGACATCACCAATTGTAGCGATGAGCCTGACTGAAATCTCGCTTGGCTCGATCGCGCCCTAACTAGCGAACCGCTCTTTTCTAGTACCGATATTGATGCTATATCTCAAAAAACTGACTTACCATCCTCCGGCTACACCGATCGCTATCTTAAAAAGTCTTAACTTAGAATTAGCGCCACAACAACTAGGGCTGGTAATTGGACCGAGTGGTTCTGGTAAAACCACCTTCTTAGAAATTTTGTCAGGACTGGCTCAAGCAACTACTGGTGGTATCTTTTGGCGAGACCAAGAACTCACCCCCGATCACCTGCAACAGCTAGGAGGGTTAGTATTTCAGTTTCCAGAGCGGCATTTTTGCGGCAGTACCGTTTTGGACGAATTACGGATGGGACATCCGGAGTTAGGTTCCCACAGAGTTCACGAAGCGTTGGCAGAAGTAGGACTGGCTAATCTCTCCCTGCACACCCCACCCCATGCATTGAGTGGAGGGCAACAGCGACGCCTCGCTCTAGCTGTTCAACTCATTCGGCAACCCAGCGTGCTGATGTTGGACGAACCAACAGCAGGATTAGACTGGTCGATGCGACGCCAGTTAGTCACTCTGCTAGCAAAACTCAAAACCCATTGGACGCTTTTAGTGGTGACTCACGATGCGGGTGAATTACTGCCAATTGCTGATTGCTGCTGGACTCTCAAACATGGCGAACTCGAAGCCGTTGAACCGGCGACTCTGGCACATAAAGCTGTAGTCAATCAGGATTCATTTCTGGAAAAGGCATCAACGGCTCCTCATCCTTAAATAAATGGGGGAAACGGGAGAGATTTTTGAGCTGTTACTCAGCTCCTCAGCGTTCGACTGAGCGCTCACGCCGAAGTCTCCCCAGCCCCCCAGCAATCTCAACCGAAAATTTTTCGCTCTACTGACAGTTGCAGGTAAAATCTTGTGTAACGTTGGCTGGAGAAAGGATCGAGGAACCATGGACATCTCCAATACTGCTGGTTCAGTAGATAACATAGTTTCAGCTAATCGCTGGTTTCTCTATGAGGTCGTAGGTCTGCGTCAAAATGGAGAAACCAGCAGATTGGGCTATCCAATCCGCCGCAGTAGCAGCGTATTTATCAAAGTACCTTACAGTCGTATGGGTCACGTTATGCGACGAATTACTCACATGGGGGGCAAAATCATCAGCATACAAGCCTTGACCACTGACAGCCAAACCTCCTCAACGTTGGCTTGGTGGGTTGAAATCTCAACTACCCAACCTGAGGTTCTTTATTACTTCGGACCTTTTGATAGTGTTGAAGAAGCTACGTCTTCCCAAAGGGGTTACATTAAAGATCTCCAACAAGAGAATGCTCAGGGGATTACCGTCAAAATTAAATGGTGCCAGCAGCCCGAGAACTTAACTGTTTTTTAGCTCCTCATCATCAATTTCATCAATTTCGACGATCACAACAGTGATGTTGTCTCTTCCTCCCTTGTCTTTAGCTGCTGCGATTAAGCTGGCAGCCGCTTCTTCTCCGACAAAATTGGGTTGGAGGTGAGAAGCGATCGCGGTATCAGACAGTTCTTCAGTAAGACCATCGCTACACAGCAATAAGCGATCACCAGACTGTAAGTCCATGGGTTGGACATCAATTTGCTGTAAGTCCTTACGACCTAGACATTGTGATAATACGTGACGCCAGGGATGGCTGCGTGCTTGCTCTGGAGTCAGATCTCCTGCTTTCATAGCTCGCGCTACCCAAGTATGATCGTCAGTAATCTGCTCTAGTTTTAAATGGCGCAGTCGATAGAGACGAGAATCTCCGATGTGAGCGAACCAGTAGAACCCTTGACGGAACATCACCACGACAGCCGTAGTACCCATGTCCGCTCGCTCTGGATGGCTTTTTTGGTCTTGTAAGATTGCTTGATTAGCTTCGTGAAGAGCTTGCTTTAATAACTGTTCAGAGACGATTGACGACTGCCAATCCCGCTCCAAATGAGCCTGAATCGTTGCTGTAGCAATCTGACTGGCTTCCTGTCCGCCTGCATGACCTCCCATGCCATCGGCGACAATAAAAAAACGTCCGTCCGGGTCGATATAGTAGTAATCCTGGTTAACGGTACGAACTAATCCCGGATCGGTGAGACCCGTGAAGGAACATTTCATAGATTGTTTGTTGGCATTAAGAACTTTACAGGAGCTAGAACATCCGATCAAATCGGTCAAGTCGTCTGAGTAAACGGATTAGGACAAATGCCATAATTGCTGCCATTACGGCAACGACCACAGCTAGCCCTACCTTACCATTGACAAACAAGATAGTAGCCGACAATGTAAACGCACTGACTAGTAAAGCATAGTTGGTTCCCAACTGAATACTACTCATGCGTCGCAGGATGCGATCAGATTCGATAGACCGCACGCGCAGGCGTAGGTCCCCCCGTTCTAATTTCTCAATGGTATCTTCAATTCGCCGAGGCAAACCAAGTGCCGTACTACTTACTTGTGCAGCTTGGCGTCCGAGTTCGTTTAAGAAACTGTTGCCGTCAGGACTTTTACCGTTGGTCATAATCTGTAGTGCAAAAGGTTTTGCCACTTCCATAAAATTAAACTCTGGGTCTAAGCCTTTTCCCACACCCTCTAAGGTCGAAAATGCTCGCATCACAAAAGTGAAGGTTGCCGGAAAGCGAAACGGTTGGTCGTAGGCAATTTCATAGAGATCTTCGCTAATTGCACTGACCGACTGTTCCTCGAAGGGCTTATCCATAAAATGCTCTAGCATATACTGAATCGAGCGCCGGACGGGTCCCATATCATCAACGGGTGAAAGCGCACCTAAGGCAACCAGTGACGTAACCACTCGGTCAGCATTTTTTTGGGCAATACCAAAGAGCGTCTCCATCAATTGTTCGCGAACATTCGTTTTAATGCGTCCCATCATGCCGAAGTCATAGAAGATTAAAGAACCTTCAGGACTGACCGCGATATTACCCGGATGGGGGTCGGCATGAAAGAAACCATCGTTCAGCAACTGTTGCAGGTAAGCTTTTGCTCCAAGTTGAGCCAGCAACTTCCGATCCAAACCTGCCGCTTCTAGGGCTTCGTAATGGCTGATTTTAATCCCTGGCATATATTCCAGAGTTAAGACCCTCTGGGACGTGTAACGCCAGTAGACTCGGGGAACTTTCACCCAATCATACTCACGGAAATTGCGGCGGAACGTATCAGCATTGCGACCTTCGCTGAGATATTCAATCTCTTCCCACAGAATGCGGCAGCACTCCTCATAAATGCCTATCCAGTCCCGACCGCGACCCCAGTCAGGATGATTTTGGAAGTAACGGGCAATTCCTTTGAGAATTTGTAGATCGATGGTGAAAAGTTTCCGCAAACCGGGTCGCTGTACCTTAACCACCACGTCTTCATCGCTATGCAACTGGGCTTTATGAACTTGCCCCAAGCTAGCAGCAGCCAATGGGATCGGCTCGAAACTACGGAAAAGTTCTGCTACTGACTTTCCTAAGTCTTGTTTGATAATTACTTCAACTTGCTCATAGCTGAATGCCGGAACTCGATCTTGAAGCTTGGAAAGTTCCTCTACATATTCGCTGGGAAATAAATCTGCACGGGTAGAAAATAGTTGTCCGACTTTGATAAACGTTGGTCCTAAATCTAAAAACTTATCCCGAATCCAGATTGCCTGCACTTTTCGTCTAGCAGCCCGTTTAGCATCTGTCATGCCGCCTGGATAACTCCAAGGTTTACTGTCGAGCCACAAGCCAGACAACAGGGTTAAGACGAACGCCCAAATGTCAACAAATCGTCGATGACGGGAGTAGCTTTCCCGATTCCAACGATACGCTTTGTCATTATGTACCTTGACTAGGGAACGTTGGCTAGACACCTCTCGTTCCTTATATTGCTGGAGGTTAACATAGTCATTAGAAACAGCAGACACTCGGCTTCCTAAACAATCGTTTCAAAAAAGTCTTAATAAAAACTCAACAACTCATTTTCTGTTTAGGGAGCATTGCAAATTTGGGAGAATTTCACTCAGCAACACTACACAAAACTTAAAAAACAATCAGGGAGTAGATTGATTGCGGTAAAGTTGTAATTCAGTTCGCAGTCGCGCTATTTCAGATCGGAGTTCATCGATAGTCGCTTGCATATCAACGCCTTGGGAATCGGCTGACACCGTAGTAGAACTCCAATCCATGGACGCTTCAGATTCCCGTTGCGCCCTTTCCATGACTTGTTCAGTAAACTGCCGCAGATGCTCCCGCTGTTCTGCATCGAATTTACCAAGTTCGCTCAGGGCATTCGTTAAGGAGTCTTCTAAGCGCTCGTTCAGGACTTGAGCTACTGCTCTGCCGACGAAAAAGGCATGAAGTACAGGATGGCTCATAGCAAAATTTCTTTAGTATCCGTAACAAATTATAACGTGCTTACAGAAATGATGCTAATGCAAACCATTGCTAGGGCAAATCGGGTGTTTGGGGAAAAAGTAAACGGGCTGATTGTAGACTATATCGGTGTGTTCCGCGACTTGCAAAAAGCCTTAGCGATTTACGGTTCAGCATCCGGTGGTGGTGTAGAAGCAGGGGATACTCCGGTACAATCGAAAGCAGCCCTAGTGGATGAATTGAGAAATGCGATCGCAAATACTCAAAAATTCTGCACTGAACGGGGTATCAATTCCATCGGCACCTTAAATTATGTCATTCCCGACTCTACCGAACTGATTGATTTAAGCCAAATCGACTTTGACACCCTCCAAGCCCGATTTAACCAAGGGTATAAACGCACCGCCGCCGAAACCCTCAGAGGGGCAATTAACGACCAACTCACCCAGATGGTACGCCTCAATAAAAGCCGGATGAATTACCTCGACAAGTTCCAACAAATGATTGATCAGTATAATGCTGGTTGTCGCAACGTGGAAACCTTCTTTGCTGAGTTAGTGGAGTTTGCCCAGGAATTACAAGTTGAGGATAAACGGGCGATAGCTGAGAATCTAGAAGAAGAAGAACTAGCGATTTTCGACCTACTAACCAAACCAGATATTACCTTAACCGAAACAGAAAAGCTAGACCTTAAGAAGGTAGCAAGGGAATTGTTAGACACCCTCAAACAGGAAAAACTGGTGCTGGATTGGCACAGGAGGCAGCAATCGAAGGTAGCAGTTAAAGTGGCAATTGAGGAAATTTTAGACCAACTTCCCGAAAATTATTCAACTGAGGTATACCAGCGCAAGTGCGAAGAAGTCTATCAGCACGTCTATGAATCTTACTCAGGTGTAGGACGCAGTATTTATAATGTAGTGGCTTAAGGAAAAATATGGCAAAAAGTCAGGCATCGTAATGCCCTTTCAGCATCAGTACCTATCCATTACTAAGGAGGGAATATAAGGAATAACTTTTATTTTTGGAGGTTCGGGGAGGGCAGAAGCCTATCAATGACATAAAATAGAAAGGTTGTCAAAATTTCAGGACTGAGGATCATGGCTGTTCCCAAGAAGAAAACATCGAAGTCAAAACGAGACAAGCGCCGAGCCACCTGGAGAGGCAAAGCAGCACTAGAAGCTCAAAAAGCACTTTCTCTCGGCAAAGCAGTTTTGAGCGGACGTTCTACCTTCATCTATCCGGCTCAAGAGGAAGAAGAAGAAGAAGTCTAAAAGTCAGCCGTATCGAGCTAACCGCCTGCCACTACGGATAGGCGGGGATTTTCATCTATCAACTGCGGGGCGGAAATAAGTGACCAGCTAAAATCCCCCTTGTCCTCCTTGTCTCTCTTGAGGTGGTCAAAAACTTTTGACGAAATGTACTAGTACAGGCTGGCATAAATAACTGACCCGCTCAATACTTCCCCGTCTCCCCCGCCTTCTTTTCCGGATAGGTGGTGTATCTCCAAGAATAAAGCAATGGTAGATGCACCCTGATAATTTTAACCCCTGGCTGTAGAGGTTCAGGGGTTTTTTATAGATAGAAGGAATAAGCACCAAAGCTACTCAGTTAGATATGTCTAATCGTGAGTAGCTTTCAGTAGGTCTTATGCTCATCAATAGTAAACAATGAACAGGATAAGTTGCCTGTGAAGGCAACTCCACTTAGCTTAGGGAAGCGCGGCTGCGGTCATAGCTGTCACGGAAGCTGGAAGGGGGCTTGCCTTGAATGTGATTCCAGTAGTCAACGTTGTCAAGTTCTATGCCCGCTTCAGCAGCAGTACGACCGAGCATGGATTGTTGGCGATTTTTGATGCAGTGGTGGTGGCGCATCATCAACGCACGAGCTTGTTCTTGAGTAGACATACTTAGTATTCTCCGATTGCTTTAGTGACGTTTGACTGAATGAATTTTCCCTTACAAAATAACTATATCAGATAATTTCTGTAACAATTACTACAAAACGTTTATATTTATAAAACTTAATCTATTTTCTTAGAAACCTAAGGGGTATGGGGTTGATTAAAATACCCCCCACCTTCCTCACCTTCCTCACCTACCTTCCCTACTCCCAGCCTAATCAGAGTTTGTGAGCTACTGATCTGATACCCAGGCAGAACTTTTTATAAATTCTCGGAGTTGACCTGAGAAATAAATAGAGAAGCATTTATCCCAACGGTTGGGTAAAACGATTATGAATGTTCAGCAAGCGGAACTTTACCGACGTATTCAAGCATTTTCCTTAGACGAACCCGATACCAACCAGCCCTTCACCCAGCGATTAGCGCGAGAGAACCGCTGGAGTGCCAGGTACACCCAGCGCGTCACCGACGAATACAAGAAGTTTGTTTTTCTAGCGGCTGCGGCTGGGCATCCGGTTGCACCATCGGATCAAGTCGATCAAGTTTGGCACCTGCACTTGCTCTACACCCACTCCTATTGGGGTGAGTTTTGCCCAAACATCTTGCAGATGCCATTTCACCACAGTCCGAGTCGTGGGGGCAAAAGCGAGCATCACAAATTTTATGATTGGTACAGCAAGACGTTAGCAAGTTACGAATCTTTTTTCGGACACGCCCCACCCGCCGATATCTGGACTCCCGCTCATATCCGGTTCGCTGGCAATGTTGATTTTGTGCGCGTGAACGCACAGCAGACTTGGCTGCTACCCAAGCCCCACCTTAGAACCTTACCGAAGCTCCATCTAGACCAACGAGTTTCTGCCATCTTGCTGTTCGTGCTGGTTGTGACTATCACGGGTTGCGAACCGTTGCTCTCGACAGGCATTAGGAATCCCCTTAATTTCACAGGTTCAGAATTTCTGAGGTTTTACCTGTTGGTGGCAAGTGCTGTCTTTCTCGTGGCGTACTGTCTACGCTGGTATCTGCGACAACCTGCTGCAAATTTCTCTAGTAGTACTGTTTCCCTGGATACCTATGAGACAGCCTACTTGGTTGGTGGGAAAAACAAAGTGATAGAGACTGCGATCGCTAGCTTAGTGCAACGCGGACATCTAAAGCCGCAGCCTACAACACGAAGCTTAATTCTAGAAAAGCCCCTGCCTGCGGACAGTCATCCTCTCGAACGAGCGATCGCAAAGGTGATCAAAACTGATGGACGGATTGAACGAGTCAAAGCTTCCGTTAGCACAACGATAAACCAAATTTGCGATCGCCAAATTTGCGATCGCCTGCAACACCTCCACCTCCTGGTTAGCAAAAATCAAGCCAAAGTCGCACAACAATTACCTGCAATGGCAGTTTTTGCCGTGTTGCTTTTAGGTATCAGCAAGATTGGCGTTGGTATTTCACGGGGCAAGCCAGTCGGTTTCCTGTTTATGTTATGTCTCTTCACTGCGATCGTTGGTTTGGGATTTCTCTATATACCAGTTTTCCGCAGTCGGTATGGCGATCGCGTCCTGGCAGATATCCAAAATCGTCATGCACACCTTAAACAAACCTCCACTAGCAGTACATCGACAGATCCTCAACTAGTACTGGCATTTGCCCTGTTTGGTACTGGAGTTTTAGCAGGCAGTTCTTTAAATGATTTACGGCAGGTTCTAACTCCTCCACCAAGTTCTTCTGGTGGCGATAGTGGTGGTGGTGGCTGCGGTGGTGGCGGTGGCTGCGGTGGCGGCTGTGGCGGCGGTGGCGGCTGTGGCGG
>NZ_JADEWY010000079.1 GCF_015207375.1 Coleofasciculus sp. LEGE 07092
GGGAAAGAATAAAACAGACATCTTCTTGAATACAGCACTACCCCCTACACCCCATAAAATTAGACTCGGTATAGGCAGCAATGGGTCAATTCCTTGACAAGTGTCTACTACCTTACTCCCTAAGCCAAAAGACCGAACGACTCGGAGCATTAGCTTAGGACAAATGTTTGCGCACGGTTCCCTCAGCAATCTGGCTAATTCCAGGTAGACGTGGTAACTTACGCTGCCACAAACGCACCATCAACCCAACACTCACCAAAAAGTAACCTGAGGTGAGCATCCCATTCATAAATAATAGGCGTAAGCTCCAAAACTCTGAAGCCTGTGCCCCTGACAATAATAAAATGTACCCTAGCAACCAACCAAAAGCCAAGGTAACGGACAAGCGACTTATACGTTGCTGTTCTTGCGTCCCTTGGCGGCGGTAAAGTGTCCACAGTGCCGGGAAAAAACCGATGACTGGTATCAGGTATACAAATAGCTGCAAGTGTGTTAGGTCTTGATTCTCTAGAGGATCGACTTGGTTCATCGGGGTTACAGAGAAGAAGGAATAGGGAGCCTTAAGTTTCTAAGATTAGCATTCTCCCCTATTCCCCAGCGTAGCGAACTCCCTACTTACCCCATTTTAGAGGTGGCAGCGTCTCAACTCAAACCCAAGGCTTTCCAGGTTTTTTGACCGACGACTCCATCGGCTTCTAAACCGTTCGCCTTTTGAAAAGATCGAACCGCCTCTTTTGTTCCTAAACCAAAGACGCCATCAATTGCGCCTGGATTGAATCCTTTTTCTTTCAAACGTTTCTGTAGTTGCTCGATAACCGGACCGCTCGATCCTTCCTGCACCAATTGCAGGGAAACTGAGGAACCCTGAGTTTTGTTCAGCTCATCGCCTGGGACTATAGTCGCGTAGAAGACGTAATTGTTACTCATCTCGTAGCGCCGATCTTGTTTGATTAGCTTCATGAACTGTCGATGTCCCTCACGGGTGCGCCCCACTAAGCAACCTGCACTGGCATAGTAGACGTTGTTGTAAGGCAGATCATAACCCCAGTGCTGATTGATGCCGAAGTATCCGGTGTCAAGTTTGTCGCCCGTGCGCTGGTAATCTTTGTTGAAGTCTCGGTGTACTGTTACTGTACCCCCTGTTTGTACGAGTGCTTCATGACGATCAGAGCCATGGGGTCCGACGCGCCACGCTTTGTACTGACCGAATTTGATTCTGGCAGCTCCAGCCGCATTCATCGGGCGCTGAGTATAACGATTTCCGGGTTCGGTTGTGGCTTCCCAGTTGCCGATGATGGCAGGAACACCATCCAGAATCTGAATGACCATCCGGCGGTCGTTAAAATAGTTGGGAGCATCACTGTTGAGGGTGCCGTCGGCATTCATGCCTTCGACGTAAACGATGTTGTACTGCCTGATTCCCTGAAAAATCTCATAGCTTTTGCTTTGCATATATTTGACGATCAGACTGGCTAGGTCTTTACCCAGATTCAGTTCGGGGGTTGGTAACTCCTCTACCTTGGTTTCAATCAGCTTTTTGGCAGTGATAGCGCCTAAGTATTCTGCTTCGTTGGACTGGGTTAGGGCTTGAAATCGCTTGAGTGCTGCGGCAGAAATGGGACCAAATGCACCGTCTGCTGGGGGGTCTAAAAGGTTTAAACTGATGAGTCGAATCTGAACCTGAGTAGCGAGTTCTTTGTCAGTGGCGATCGCATCTACCGTATATTTTTGATCGCTGTTGAGAAAGTCCTGTAGTTTCATGATTGTAAAAGATGTGAAGTTTGTATCGGAAGTAACTTCAGCATCTCCATAGTTTATTCTCGAAATGTATTACTTCAAAGAGACTGTTAGCTTTCTTCAGAAAAGGACGGGTTGACTAGACACGAAGTGGCTATAGGACTAGCAATGTTTCCTCAATGTGCGATCGCACCTCAGGAGTTAGCTCCGAACTGGTATGGAGGCAATCTACTAGTAACTGATTTGCCTCATAGTACTGCCAGAGCAATCGCCTTTGTTCTTGGCTAAACTGCCAACTATGACCTAGATTCTGATGCTCACTGATTAGGCTGATAAATTGCTCTGTCCACCCTTGATGGTTTCTTTCCCACCAGAGGTTCAAGGGTTCTGCACCGTTTTCGGGAAGTTGAGCTTGCAGAGCTCCCAGCAACCCCTGTAACTCCCGAAGAGAGGTAGGAGCAACAGCTAAGTCAAAGTGGAGGACACAATCAACTGTATGATTAAGAATGTAGCCACGGCTTAATGCTGGTGCAAGACTATCCTCAGGGGGTCTGGCATTAAAGTTAAAGGCACAGTCTTGATGCAGGGTAAAGTCTGGATCAAGGGACAATGCTAGGGAAAGGCAATGGGACAGGGGCAAGTAAAGTCGGTGAGGAAAGGAATTGTTAACCCAGTCAGGGTTAAGGGCATTGGTTAAGTAATCATCGAGGGTTAGAGCGAGGGAAAAGAAAAAAGCTCGCACGGCTGTTGGTTTGTACTGCCCTGAGATTGACTCCGATTTATTATCAATCCACTGGAGGAATTGTAGTAATTTTTCATCGGGAGGCAATAGCCGATCGATTTGTTGCTTCATCAGCCTCATCAAGTCATCTGCCCGCCGCAACATTTCTGTCGCCAGTAAAAAAATATCTCGCCAACGTTTCCCGGTGATATGGGTGACTAATTTTTTTAAAACCTGATGGTTATCTGTTTCTAAATCAGCCGTGGTAGTCAGATGCTGGGCTGTGAAATAAGATTGAAAACTTATATGGGAGAATGAGTAAATTCGGCGCGATCGCTCGATTAATACTCCATGTTGTTGTTCAATAGATTTTAAGACCGCTTGACTATCAAGCTGCAATGCCACTGGGTCAGTTTTACCATTTAATACTGATAGCTGCCGTAGATAGTCAGCAATGTATTGTTCAGCTTGGCTTTGCTCAAAGAAGTATTCTTCTTGCTCAAAGGTCGTTGCCCCTAATTGATTGAGTAATTTAATCTTATCTGCCAGAGACAATTTCTGATACGCTTGATCTCGTCTTACCCCTTTTGATCGATCCCATTTAACCAGTAGAATATCTATTCCTTCCTGATATAGCTTGCCATTTTTGATGGGAAAAGAGGCTTTAGATTGGAAGACTAAGCAGGCGAGATTGAGTAACAAAGGCGTCACTGCCAGTTCTCGAATTTTAAAATTATCTGGCTTCTCGAGTTGTTCAATAAACTGAGAAGCCTTAACTAAGCCCTCTTCCTGGTTTTTTGGGGATACTGCCACAAAGTATTTGTTGACAAAAGCGGCAATTTGGTAGTTGGTAAAATTCGCAATTTCAACTTCTGTAAATCCTTGAAACCGATATAGATTAGCAGCAAGGCGACAGGTAATTATAAAGGAATTTTTGTAATAGCGCTGAGATAGGCGACGTATTTCTTTGATAACGTGATGGAGTTCAGACTCTTGAACCTCATCTAAGCCATCTAGCAAAAATAACAGTCTGCCTTGAGTTAGTAATACTTTTACCTCGTCTGCTGAGACACCACAGAGGGCTAATTCTTGGCAGATGTAATGTTCTAAACTGAAATTATTTAGATCAGTCGCATCTTCTACAAAGAATTTTAACTCGATATAAATCGGTAGTCGATCGGATTGTAATCTGCCGTGATTGCACTGAAGGGTAACAAACTTCAAAAAGGTACTCTTACCAGTCCCTGGCTTGCCTAGCACCATTAGTTTGGAGTATTTTGCCAGGGCTTCGCTTGCCAAAACTCGTGTCTGAACTATCTCGTCTGCATTCAACGGATAAACGGTATTCGTGTCTTGATCAAAATTCAAGTCTTGTAGCAAGTCGGGAATCTCTAGCCATCGTCGGTTAGGGATATCTTCGAGTACATAGAGATCAACGTAAATATCAGTCAACTTGATCGGCTGAGGCAGATCTAACATCTGCAAGGTACTACACTGAGAGTCTATCTTCTCCTGACACTGCGATCGCACCCGTTCGACTAAAATATCAATATTAACGGTAGTCTGTTTATAATCACTCATTGTCTGGAGTAACTCTGGTTCAGTGTTTTGGGCAATCTGTTGCCAATCTAGATCTAACTGAAAGCAGATCTCAATAAAGACTCGTCTATCAACTGCTCGCCCTGCGAAAAATCGTCCTATGGACTGCCGAGTCTTTAGACCAACTTCCCCAGCGAGGAATTCTTGCGTCCAGTGCTTACGAGCCATGGATTCTTTGGCTCTGATTATGCCTTTAGCATTGGCGTGGAGGGATCGAGATACCATAATTATAGCTCTCCTCCTAAATTATAATTAAGTGTAAATGATACAAATTTGTACAAATTCACACCTGAATCTGCTGTTGCTGATACTTGAAGGAAATAACTCCGTAGACTGATATCAGTCTACGATATTTCAAGAACATTCTTTCATGACTTTACAAAAAACAGAGTTTTAAGTAGAATTAAAACTTTTCTACTTCTCAAAAAAAAATAACTTAACTTTTGTTGCATATTCATACAAAATCAAACAAATTAACCTTAATCATACTTAACAATACATCGGGAAGTAACATGAATTAACACATCGGTGTTCTACAGTCTAAGGTATAGACTCTGCGGAGATCTGTGAAGACGCTCTCAGACCTTAACCTGTCACCCATGGAGGTACTCCTATGCAGTTACAGAAAGGACTAGACAAAAATAAATCAATTGAATCAGAATTCAACCACGTCAAAATTGACTTCAATCAAAAGGTTGTTCAGGAGTTACTCAAGCAACTGTTTATTATCAAGGAGATAGTAGTCTTACTGGAAACCTATAGCCATGAATTAACTTCGATTCAACAGCTAGATTATCTAGAGATGATTCACGAATCTGTCCAAGAAATGACTCAAGCGTTGAATGAGACGCTAGAGGATTTTCATCACGAGATTGATCGATAAACCTTGGCTGGGCGTACTCAATAGCTGGATCAAGTTTAATGAATCAGGAAAAATGAGGCATTCAGACGGAAGAGAGTTAATCATGCCAAGTATAGATTTTATTTCTTTGCAAGTGATTGAAGAAGAAATTGAAAATACTTTGGATAGTTATCGACAGGGATACTATAAATCAACCTTTTCAATTCCTGAATTTAATCAAGAATTACTGTCCTCTGTTCTGAGAACCTTTGCTAATACTTACAAGCCCCTGTCAATCAAGCAGCGTCTCCCTCATCGTTCCCTTGCAGTATTGCCCGTGGATTGATATCACGGTAAAGTCTGAGTTTTATAGTCTTTTGCCAGGAATATCTTTATGAGGTAATCCCTGGTTGTTATCCCATTTACCCTTTAATGATAATGTTTAATCTTCTATCAACTGAATACAACTCTCGGATTCTTTGCTACTATATGAATGCCACCCCTTCTATTCAGATTATTCGGATTGCGGATAGTCCTAACTTGAGTTTTGAGCGTGTGGTTTTTCCTCTACAACGTCTCTTTTTTGAAGCCCTACCTCAAGCCCATTTAGAGATCTATAAGAATAAATTCGGCGTTGCTACTCTATCCGCGAGTCTTTTGTGTGACTTCTTGCGGGTTGAACAAGAGATAGAAACTGATAGAATGAGTTATCTAAGCACCCGATAGATTTCTACTTCGCAAATAATGGGGACTCAAGCAAGCTTCATTCTCAAAGTTTTAATGCTCTCAGGAGGAGTTTCACTATTAATCAAGTATGGAGGTTCAGGCTTACCCATTGCGCCTACATCACTGAACGCCCTGATAGCCATACTCACACCTACCTTTATTTTAGCGATCGCACTCTTGTGGCGAGGGTGGAACTATCGGTAGATTCATCAACAAAAACGCTGTAGAGACGGGATATATCCCGTCTCTACAAAATGTAGACTTAGGCAGAAACAATATAGTCTGAGTTGATAGCACTCACCTGGTTAGCATCCAGCAATGCCTGATACACCATTGCGGCAACTTCAGCACGAGTAGCATCGTTGGTGGGGTTCAGTTGCTTGACTTTAGGATAATTCACCACAATCTGCTTCTTGGTTGCCGTTGCCACTTCGTCTGTGGCATAGTCAGGAATAGCATTACGGTCGTCGTAAGTCTCCAAAGCGTTAGTGTCGTTTTCTGATAAGCCCAGTCCGTTCACTAAGGAAACAAGGACTTGAACCCGTTGTACCTTTTCACCTTGACGGAAGGTATTGTCAGGATAGCCGACCAAAAAACCACCGCGATAGGCTTGTTGAATAACCTCCTTTGCCCAAGATTTGTCACTAACATCGAGGAAATTTTTGGCATCCCGTGTGGGTGTGGGATTGAAGGCTTTGACTAGCAAGGCGGCATATTGAGCGCGGTTCATCTTCTCATCAGGTTTAAAGGTGCCATCACCAAAACCACTGATAAATCCTTTGGCTAGCAATCCTTCAATGAAAGGTTTTGCCCAATGATTCTGAATATCAGCAAACTCATCTCCACCTTGATTAGCGCTGACAATGTAAGGAGACGTGATAGCACTCACTTGGTTGGCATCGACTAGTGCCTGATACACCATGGCTGCGACTTCGGCACGGGTAGCATCCTGGGTGGGATTGAGTTGCTTGACGTTGGGGTAATTAACGGCAATCTGCTTTTTAGTCGCCGTTACCACTTCATCTTTAGCATAGTCAGGAATGGCAGTGCGATCGCTGTAGGCATTCAATGCATTCGCATCAGTTGCTGATAAACCCAATCCGTTTACTAGAGAAACAATAACTTGGACACGCTGCACGTTATCGTTGGGTTTAAAGGTGTTATTCGGGAAACCCGAAAGAAATTCACCCCGATAAGCTTGTTGAATGACATCTTTTGCCCAAAAATCACTGGCAACATCCGTGAAGGTGGTAGCGTTGCGCTTGACTGGAGGATTGAAGGCTTTAACGAGTAATGCCGCATACTGGGCGCGAGTCATCTTCTCATCGGGCTTAAAGGTGCCATCCGTGAAGCCGCTGATGAATCCTTTGGCAAGTAATCCTTCGATGAACGGTTTTGCCCAGTGGTTTTGAATGTCTGGGAAGGTAGTGATAGGTTCTTGTTCGTCGCCATTACCAGTACCTGTTCCTTCAATAGTAATCGGTCCGTTGACTTTAGCTGCACTTAAAGTATTACCATAAGAAACTAGGGTACTCTTGCTGGAATTAAGAACGTCAAACTTACCGTTATTGCGAAAGATATTATTTCCCGGATCTTGTTTGCTTTTCCCTAAATTCGGCTCGGCATTGCCAGTAACCGCTAAACCGTATTCTTCGTTATTTTCAATGCGATTGTTTCGTAATATGGGTTTGGCATCCACCGACACACCGATTCCGAAGCGATTTTCGGAAATGAGATTATCGGTAACTTTCGGTGCAGCACTGCCGTCAATGCTAATACCGTACCCGGCTTTTTTACAGCTATTGTCTCGGATTTCACCCTGAGCATTCCGGGTAAAGGAAATGCCATTACCCCCGTTATCAACGAATGTATTTTTGACGACGATGGGTTTAGCATCACCAGTCGCTAAAACTCCTTCGCGATCGCATTTGGTAAAAGTACAGTTGGTAACGGTAGGATTCGTCGATTCAATCCAGACTGCCGTACCCCGGCTAGCTTGGTTGGTAAAGGTAACTCCTCGAAGTTCGGTATTATTTGCCAGTAACAGGGTGGCGTTTTGCTTGGCAAGGGTAGGGCTAGTATATTCTCCACTTCCTTGAATAAGAATACCGCTGCCTTTATTTCCCTCATTGCCTATAACTTTGACACCAGATGGCACTTCTAAGGGAAAAACTTCACCATTAGTAGTATTGTAAGTTCCCGTAGCTAGTTGAATGGTCGTATCGGTTTGAGCTTGTTTGAGTGCTTTTGTGATTGTTTTAAAGGGTGCTGATTGACTACCTGCAGCATTATCATTACCGGTCGCTGGATTGACGTAAAATGTTTGAGCCATAATTAAAGAGTTAAACTCAGCTAGTATAAAGCCTTGGATTTTAGGGAGTGGGGAGTAGGGAGTGGGGAGTAGGGAGTAGGCTTTCGCCGTGAGCGTTTGCCTAACGGGAGTAGGTAAGAAAACTCAATGAACTTCATTAGCTTAACAACGGCTTTTGATGAGTGTCATCCTGCATTTGGGTGAAAGATTTTTGGTGAAACGGTACTCCCGGCTCTAGGGTAATTACTGTAACTTCTGGGGGACAATGCCAGCGTCCGGGGGGAAAAGTACCCAGCCCCCGATTGACATATAAATGATTACTTCCCACCTGATGCAGTCCCTGACTCCATTGCCAATGTTTGACCACTCTGGGCCACTTCGCTTCCAAAAAGGGTATCCAGGGCCAGAGGAATTTGGGAATTTTTTCCCGTGAGGCATGAAGCCAGCTCGGAACTGAGCCAACCCCTGGAATGACAACTTGACCGCCGTGGGTGTGACCGGATAGTTGCAAATCGACTCGCCATTGCTGCAAGGGTTCGGCACTATCTGGATTGTGAGATAAAACAATTCGCGGGACTGTATCCTCCAACTGCTCCATTACCGGTGCAGGATTGAACTCAGACGACCAAAAATCAGGGAGTCCGACTAGAGCTAACCCTGCTCCTACGGGGTAAACAATCTGATTCCAGAGAACTTTTATACCGACATTGGTTAACGCTGCGGAAATTTCGGCTTTTGACCGGGAAAAATGAAGGTCATGATTGCCTAAAACAGCATAGATGCCAGAGCGACTTTGCAGGCGAGATAGCCACTGTGCCAGTTTGCGAATAGGTTTAGGATTGCTGGTGACAAAATCACCGGTTAGAACCACTAAATCGGGCTTAACTTGATTACAGGCTTCAATTGCCTCAGCTAAAAGTTTTTCTGATAACAGCAACCCATCATAGTGAAAATCTGTCAAGTGTACCAGCTTTAAACCCCGTAAGGTTTCGGGTAATTGGGCGATCGCTATTGTTAAATATTCGATACTCAAAGGTTCTGACAATATACGCATGATACAGAAGCGTAACGAACAACAAAATAGAGGAGAAATTACAACTGCCAGCGAATGATGAGGGCAAGTTTGCCTAATACGCGCTGCCACAAAGGTCGAGTTTTCCAGCCTTGCCGTTTGATCAGACGGCTTTTGGCAAATGACTTACAGAAAACATCTGCGATAAATTCTACGAGGTTAGGCTCTGCCAGGGAGAGTTGAAGTTCATCATTGTGGAAGAGACTGCGCGGATCGAAGTTGGCGCTGCCAGTAATCACCCACTTATCATCAACGAGCATTACCTTAGCGTGCATCATGCTCGGCAGGTATTCATAAAGTTCAATTCCTGCCGCTAGTAAGTCACGGTAACGTTCGCGGACGGCAAAGTAGACTGTTCTTTTATCGTTGTGGGGTCCTACCGTTAGAATACGCACGTCAAGTCCCCTTTTTTTTGCCTGAATCAGTGCCTTACGAATACCGGGTTCTGGTAAAAAGTAAGGACTAGCAATCCAAATTCGTCTTTTTGCCGCTAGAAGGCTGGTATACAATAGGGCATAGATTGATGAGCGGGTAGAAGGAGCTTTCCTCACCGTGACGAGGACTGTGGAACCATCGCCTAAGTAAGGATTGAAATTATCAGAACTCAGGCTGGCAACTCCGCCCACATAGCTCCATTGCTCCATGAACATACCTTCCAAGGTAGCGACGATTAGACCGTTGAAACAAGCCTCAAAGTCTAGCCAAGGGGAGGTTTGACCTTCCTCTTTCATCCCTTCCCAGTAATCTGACACCCCTGTGCCGCCGATAAACGCAATCTCTCCGTCAATGAGAAGCAATTTGCGATGGGTGCGGATGTTGTAAGCCAGGGGAACTCTCCAGTTAAATTTGTGGAAGAAACGGACGTTAACCCCTGCTGCCTTGAGCCGCTTCCAGTACTTCTGAGACATTTTGATCACACCCAAGCTATCGGGGATGAACAAAACCTCAACCCCTGCCTGTGCTCGCTCGGCAAGAGCATCGGCGAATTCCTCAGCACGATAACCGGGAGTAATGTAAAATGTCTCGAAGTGAATGGTACGTCGAGCCTGACGGATGGCTTCCAGCCTTGCTCGGTAAATCGAGTCAATGTCAAACCAATAGCCGATCAACTCACCCTCAGTCATGTAAGAACCCGATATACCTGCTAGGGCAAGGGGAAAGTGGAGATCGGCTAAGTTAGGAACATCTCTAAGTTTGTATTGAACTCGTTTGCGGAAGGTTCCCCGTAGATAGAGGGCAATCAACACGAGGAATGGTAATAGTAAAAGCAACCCACCGCTCCACCAGGTTGAGACATCTGGTTGTAATGCATTGACGGCTTTAAGCTCGGGTGGCAGGTACAAGAACAGTTAATCCTCCTGGAATACATTCAACTTCAACCGGATTCATATCCATCAACTCACCGTCTAAAACCACTTTTTGAGGGGGTTCTGTTGTTACTTTAATGTGTTTGGCTTGCAGGTAAGCTGTATCTGGACGCTCAACCGCCGTACCCCTCATTGCGGTTTGAAACAGTTCAATCCCAGAAGCGATCGCATCAAGGACATTGGCGGGGGCAACTATGGTAACATCCAACAGACCATCATCAACAACGACTTCTGCCGGTCCTTGGGCGAATATTGAAAAGATGGGAGCGGCATTGGCAATAGTGACGGCGGCGGCATCAAAGGTAAACACTTGCTCGTCTGCTTCTAGATAGGTTTTGAACGAGCGAACCCCTTTACTCAACTCCTGTACGTCGGCGATGACATAAGCGAACACCCCCAAAAACTCTTTCGCGTTGCGATCGGCTTTTTCCGTAGCGTCCGCCTCAAAACCAATGCCTGCTAACGTAATCATGGGTTTGCCATTACAGAAGGCTGCATCAATAACGCGGGGATTACCATATAAAATTGTCTCACACGCTTCCTCAATAGTCGTAGGAATCCCCAAGCTGGTAGCGAAGGCATTCGCTGTTCCCCTTGGAATCACTCCAAACGTAATGTTCGTGCCAATTAAGGCTCCCGCCACTGCTGAAACCGTGCCATCTCCTCCAGAGGCAATAATTGGGTTAAAGCCCTGTTCCACGGCTTCTCGTGCTAATTTATCAGCTTTCACTTCTAGAGTTGTTAAGCGAATATCTAGCTGGAGTTTAGGCAGCAAAATTCCTTGAATGGCTTCTAAATCTTGCTCTGTATCTGACTGACCGGCAGTTGGTGTAAAAATTAAGCAAGCACACTGAGTCATACGCTCTTTCTCTCTCTAATCATTCAAGGGGGTGCGGGGGGTAAACGACAATTGAGAACATCAGGTGCAAGATCTCAGTGAGGAGATTCCACTAATAAAGTGACTCTAATCGTTCCAAATCCTCTCTGTCCTCTTCCTGAAGAAAGGTTTACACGCTGCCAGAAGAGAAGTTCAGAATGCCGGAACTACCGAATAACTGTTCTTCTTTCTTCTTCCTTCTGCATTTCTCTTCTTCTAAACTCTTCAACTTCTAAACTTCTCTTTTCCTGAACTTTTTCAGCCTGACGCACCATCCCGATAGTTCTTGGCAACACTCCCACCAGTTGGGCAATAACTTCGTCAGGCAACTGTTGAATGATTGAGGCGTCGAAGTATCGGTGCAGCAGCATAAAGATCAGTTTGGCACGCTGTAGCGGCACGTAAGTATTCATCGCGTGTTGGGTAAACGAAATCCAGTTCTGCCGCAACACATAAGCTTTTTGTCGTTCGCTGCGAGATTCGGGGTAAACCAGAGAGATATTGCCAACGGGTATCACGCGAGTGCAATCTGCATCAAAAAGTCCGCCCACACCAGCACCAGGTCCAGCTAGTTCTGCATGATGGGAATGACAAATAATGATCGCATTGCCGCGAGAGCCATTTACTTTGAGGAGTTGCCCCGTTTGCAACTGAATCAGGATTTCAGTCGGTTCAACAAGGGGTTTACAGATAAGGGCTAGCTCTGTCATTGTCAGTTGAAAAACTAGGCTTTCTTGTTTAATTATTATTTATCTATCCGTAATGAATAGAGCTTACTTTAATCTTTAAGCTGCTAATCAGTATCCAACTTTTTATTGTCACGCAATGCTCTAAATTCCGGATGCTTAATTTTACTTGATGAAGGTAAAAAGCCCCGTTAATATTAAGCATATACGCCGTCAATAAGCGTAATTAGCTACCTATCTTTTTGTTATTAGGGTTAATTTTTCTTCAGCGATTGTTGGCTAAAAGCTGAGAACACAAAGTAACAGCAAGTCTCTAGCAATTAGAAGGTGTAAGCACTTATCTCGTAAAGTATTGGCAGCGCAAATAGTGTTTTTATCGAGCTAGATAGAAGACCCCTATTACACTTTGAAAAAACCTACCCTGGTGTTTTCCCCAATTTTTTTGATGAGCATAATCACTCATCCACTATTTTATAAGGAATCGAGCTGATTCGTCTGGAAAGAAGCAAATTTGAGTGTAAAGAGTTGATGAAGAAAGGCAACGTAGCTAAACTTATTCGTCGATGAAATAGTTCTGCTGGACTGGTACATTTGCACCTGATTGACTGACAAAACTTATGAGTAGATGCCCAGAAAGACCTCACCCTAGCCCTCTCCCCAAGGGAGAGGGAACAAGCATGGATCGGCTCCCCTGCCCCATGGGAGAGGGGTTGGGGGGTGAGAGCGTGAGACTTTGGTTAGTCAATCGCTTGCCAAACCAACTGCCGTCACGCCGTCTCTATCCTTCAGCGCCAGACTTTGCCCAACCTAGTTTGCAGCCATGAACCATGAACTCTGCAAAACGAACTATCATAAAGTTTATGGCACCGTCCATGTGCTGTGTAGTTTTCATCCCACGCTCGCAAGGGTGGGGTTTCAAACTTCCCAGGAAATTTCTATAAAAACTGATGCCACCGGAAACTATTGTTCTCCTATCAAGCAGAGAAATAGCCAAAATGCGCCAAGCCGGATGCTTGGCAGCTCAACTGTTAGACTATCTAGAACCGATGGTCAAACCAGGGGTAAGCACTCTGGAACTCAATGACGAAGCTGAACGCTGGACTCAGGAGCATGGAGCCAAAAGTGCTCCCCTTGGCTACCACGACTTTCCCAAATCGATCTGTACTAGTGTCAATGAGGTTGTCTGTCACGGTATTCCCAATGCTAAACAGATTCTTAAAGAGGGTGACATCATTAACATTGATGTAACGCCAATTGTGGATGGCTACCACGGCGATACCTCCAAAACTTTTTTTGTCGGCACTCCCTCACCCCTCGCTAAAAAGCTAGTTGAAGTAACCTATGAATGCATGATGCGGGGTATTGCTGAAGTCAAGCCAGGATCACGCATCGGAGACATTGGAGCTGCTATTCAAGAATACGCAGAAGCCAACGGCTTTTCTGTTGTGCGAGACTTTGTAGGACATGGTGTCAATCGCGTGTTTCATACTGCCCCTCAAGTTCCGCACTACGGCACGAGGGGAAAGGGCAAGCGCCTCCGTGCTGGTATGGTGTTCACAATCGAGCCGATGATTAACGAAGGGACATGGGAAGTTGAAGTACTCTCCGATAAATGGACGGCTGTCACCAAAGATCGCAAGCTCTCTGCCCAATTTGAACATACCATCGCTGTGACTCAAGACGGTGTGGAAATTCTTACATCGCCAGACGAGAATGCCCAGATTAAATCGGCGTAATGCTGAGTAAGATGGGGGGTGTTTTAATCAACATTTAGTCTGAAAATTTTCTCCCCATCTCCCCTATCTTCTCCACTTACTCCTGTCGCATTTCCCGTTGATAGTGGGGACGTGCAGGCGTACCCCAACAAACCTGCTGGGCAGGAATGTTGCTAAATACACTGCTGCGCGTGCCAATGACGGCATTAGATCCGATTTGGACACCGGGACTTACAAAGCAATCGGCAGCAATCCAGACACCATTGCCGATGATAATTTCAGCGGTTGTTAGACTGAAGGCGGGGTCTTGGATATCGTGGCTACCCGTACAGAGAAAGCTTTTTTGAGAAATTACAGAGTGACATCCGATACGAATCCACTCCAGGCTGTACAAAACAACATCATCGCCAATCCAACTATAGTCTCCAATTTCTACCTTCCAGGGATAGGTAAAACGGGCGGTAGGTCGAATGACGACACCTTGACCAATTTTTGCCCCAAACAACCTCAGCAACCAACAACGAAAGCTATTGAAGTTGTGGATACTTAACGGAAAGGCGATCGCTTGCACCAACCACCAGAGTAAAATAAACCAGCTAGGACGCCCCCGGTCGAATCTAGATTGGTCGTATCGGCGCAAATCTACAAGAGATGTCCCATCAACAACTGACCGTTCAGTTAGGTTTGAGACATCAGTCGGTAAGTGATTAGTCGTCATTAGAGTTATTAACGGTGTGGAGAAAAGGCAGATTGGGTCGATGACTTAGGAGGCGTTTTTGACAGTGGTGTCTGAGATCCTGAATTCTGATTTAGCTGACCGTTAAACTTGCGCAATTCATACAGTTTTACACCAATGTGATACTCGTACTGACTCAACAGGCGACCGTAAATATAGCCCGCTTTTCCATCCAAAAAGCCCAGCCGAAGCACGTAAAAAATGACAAATCGCAGCATGGGTTTAAAGGGCATCCATACCCAAACTTTTCTTAAGAAACGCTTGCGCTGCACGGCATCGCCAAATAAATTGGCACCAATGGTGCCTGTTTCCTCTCGACGGTTGAGCATATTTAGATAGACACGGGCTTCCCAGTTGGAGTAGCGATTGTGCCGTTCTAACCAATGGTAGATATCACGAAAGTCGATATGATCCATATCGTTTTTCAGATAGCCAACTGAACCTTGCAAGATAACGTGTTCGTGAACTTCGTTATCACCCGTATTAGGAATTTCCTCAGTACCAAGATTTTCATAACGACCTTTTGGGTGCTTAAATAACCGCAGGTTCCAGTCAGGATACTTGCCGCCGTGACGAATCCATTTACCCAAAAAGTAGACTCGGCGGTTGATATAGTAGCCGTTATCGTTGGGATTTTGGATGGCAATGGCAATTTCGTCCCAAAGTGCTTCAGGGATGCGTTCGTCGCAATCGACAATTAACACCCACTCATTGCGAAAGGGCAGGTTTTCTAAGCTCCAGTTCTTCTTTTTGGGCCAGCGACCGTTGAACTTAAATTGCACCACCTGTGCGCCGTAGCTTTCCGCAATTTCTACCGAGCGATCGCTGCTTTGAGAATCGACAACAAACACCTCATCGGCTCTAGAAACGCTCGTTAAACAAGCTGGGAGGTTGGTTTCTTCATTTTTTGCCGGAATTAGAACTGAAACGGGAATTTTTGAATCAGTGGAGTTCATATCTTAAAAAAACAGTAAGCTTTATAAAAATTGCTGGTTGCACTTAAAATAACCAATTTGACCGCAAGCATACACCAGATTATTAAACTGTAAGGTAAGGTTGCTCACAGTATTAAGCAGATATGTAAAGATTTGGTGTAATTCTGTTTGTTTCTTGGGCAAGGATGACAGAGGACAGGAGCGTTAACAGGGAACGGAGAACAGAAGATTTCACAATTCATTGAGACTCGCTATACAATCCGATTGTAGGCTAACTGACAAAGGAACGCCCCAACTGCCTAGCTGCATCCTCAGTTTTTACCCAGATGAGAATGCAGCACTACCAAGGTTTCTGCTAGCTCGCTAAGGCGAGTTTCTAGCTCGTGCTTACGGTTGAGTAGCTGACGCAGTTTCTGATAGCGGGCGATCGCCAGACTGATACTGGGAACTTGATCGGAGGGGCAAGGTCGCGCCCAAAACTGACCGTCTGGATTTAATCCACAGAGCCGATACCCAGTACGAGGTGATTCGTAGGTAACATCAGCATTCCCTTGATTCAACGGCTCGGCTAGGACATAATCCATCAGCCGATCAACCTCTGCACGCCGCACGCCTGCCGCCTCCTGTTCCGCTCGACGGGCATGGGACTCCAACCAGCCATCGACGATCGGTCCATCAATGTAAATGTCTTGAATTTGCCGCACAATAGTTTGCAGTTCCGTCTGCCAACCACCAACAACCCCTTGGATTTCTTTAAGCAGGTTCATTGCCAAAGCGGGGTTAGCGCTGTGGCGGTGTTCGCTGAAACTGGGGGACTTCAATTTGGGCAGGGAAGGGCTTTTGCCAGGGTTTTTGTGGGCAGGAAAAGGCTCAACGGCTATGGAGAAGGACGGGTCTCCCTCCTGTTGAGCATAATTTTCTGTAGAGTCGGTTGCTACAGCGGTAGAGGTTCTGGGGGTATTGCTTGAGTCTTCTGGTGTTAACTGATGGAGTGCCGTTTCGATCCGTCGTAGTTCTGGTTTCATGCTTACCTAATGCCAAGCTGCAAAAATCACATTCATTGAGGCAGGAAGCCCCTAACCTCTGGTAGGGAAGAGGACTTGCCGCCCAACCCCTTAATTTTGGCAAAACTTACTTGTGTATTTTGAGTGTTGCCTTCATTGTTTTGTATTGTGGTTATTTTAAGATAGTCTTTCGTCGCAGAATTGCTATTTTCACTGCCGATTTTCTCAAAAACTACTTCCCGTGACGATTCTGAATCCACCAAAACCAATAGGTCAGGTCACTCTGGTAACAGGTCCAGCGCGGTCTGGCAAAAGCGAATGGGCAGAAATGTTGGCGGTACAAACGGCAAAACGGGTTGTCTACGTGGCAACCGCACAAGCTGATTCAGATGATCTTGAGTGGCTTTCCCGGATTGAAAAGCACCAGCAGCGACGACCTGGCGAGTGGAAAACGGTGTTGGTGCCTCTGGAGTTGACGGCTACCCTTCGAGATTATGCTGAAGGCGATTGCTGCTTGTTAGTAGACTCTCTAGGAACGTGGGTGGCAAACTTTCTAGAGCAGGATGATGCAGTCTGGGAGACAACGACAAACGAGTTACTGGAAAATTTGGCACAGACTCCTGCCACGGTAATTTTTGTGGCAGAGGAGACGGGGTGGGGAGTGGTTCCCGCCTATCCCATGGGCAGAACCTTTCGCGATCGCTTGGGGCACTTAGTCCGTCGGTTGGGAGCGATTGCGAATCCTGTATACTTAGTAACAGGCGGTCACATTCTCAATCTCAGTGTTCTGGGAGAGCCGTTACAAGATTTGAAGCAATCGCTACCATAGAGTTAAAGACGTGGAGGGAAGCAGCTTAGGCTGCTAAGTCTGTATTTTTTTATGGCATTAGAACAACACATCAAACGCTACCTTGCCTACTGGTTTCAGTTGGGCAAAAAGATTTGGATCAACAACGGTCAAACTGCCCTGTTGCCCAAACGGATTATTGCTGACGGTCGCTACAGTCCAGAATTTGAGAGCCTTTGGCATCAGATTCTCTCACCCGAAAGTGGCGATTGTTACCTGGAAGGCAACCCGCAAACTATTGCCGAATTGTTAACGGCGAAATGGGATATAGAGCCTTGCGCTCGTTGCGATATGCCAGTTCCCCTGGTCAATGTGGGGATACCCCCTGAAAGCTGCGCCTGCAGTGATTTACCCAACTGGCCCAATTTAGACTTGCCTGCCCCACGAGAACCCGTTAATACTCAGGAGCGCTTAAGTGCTATTCGCGATCGCTTGTACCACCGGGAAGACCACGAGGAACAACCGGAGGATAAACCCACGGCTCAACAGGAAGAGATACCTCCTCAGCGAGAGTCTTTGGACAGACAAGAATATTTAAGGTTAGTGCGCGATCGCTCTTACGAAACCACCCAATTGCCAGAACCACGGGCGGGTTTACCCACCTCTGAACCCGAGGAACTTCCAACATCACTACACTCGGCTAGTGAATGAGAGTGCTTGGATTGGATGGGCGATCGCTTCTACAAAGGGACTATCCAGTCTTGCGATTAGTGGATAAACCTTGACGGATAAAGAACGAGGTTGTCTGACATGGAGGGTTCTGTGGAGAAATATACTGCCTTTTTTTTTAAAAGTCAATGATCTAGTAGCACTTTTCTGCTGACTTAAATCACTGCCTATTGGCGTTGCTTTCCATCCTGTTCGCTCTAGAGCTAAGTCATATTAACTCTCGTTTGAGAAAAAAGCTAGATTGCAGGCACTTTGTTCTCACACTAAGTTGGATCGACATCCTCCCCTATATTGCTGGCGCGATAACGGGAGTCTTCCTGGTGAATTAGATAACTGAGATAATCTTAGGCAAAGCCGGTAGGATAGGGTGAGCAATTCCTATCTCAGTGACTCAACAGCAGAGGAGACAAATCATGGCTTATTTATGGTACAAGGCATTCCACCTGATCGGCGTTGTCGTTTGGTTTGCTGGGTTATTCTACCTGGTGCGTCTTTTCGTCTACCACGCGGAAGCTTCGCAGCAACCAGAACCAGCCCAAAGCATTCTTAAACGTCAATATGAAATCATGGAAAAACGTCTTTATCACATCATTACCATGCCAGGAATGGTGGTAACAGTCGTGATGGCAATTGGGTTGTTAACGACTGAACCTGAGGTTCTGAAAGACGGTTGGTTACATATCAAGCTGGCTTTTGTCGTCGCTTTGCTGGCTTATCATTTTTACTGCGGTCGGCTCATGCGGCGGTTGGGAACAGGAGAATGCAAGTGGACAGGTCAGCAGTTTCGATCACTCAATGAAGCACCAACAGTCCTGCTGGTAGCGATTGTCTTGCTAGCGGTGTTTAAGAACAGCCTGCCGACTGATATCACGGTTTGGGGGATTTTTGGTCTGATTATTGCTATGGCAGTTACGATTCAACTTTACGCCAAAAAACGTAAGCGGGATAAAGAAAAAGTGTTGGCAGAGGCATCTAACGGATAACACAGTCACTAAACAATTATTGGCGTTATCTTCTATACCTCTTGGTTTGGTGAGAAATCCAACCGAGGGGAGTCAAGAGGGTAAAATTTGAGTCTGAGCAAATATTGGCGATCGCTTTGGTGTGGTTTTCCCAGCAGAAAGCGATCGCTTTCTGGTTAAGAGCAGCGATCACAATGATTAACTTTCCCTTATCTGTTGTGGAAAACTAACCTAATTTTGTGGAAAAGTACTCCTATCTGTGGAAAAGTAAGAGGATATGGATTAAAAACCAATCTGATCAGACTTGTAAGCGGGAGGTTCGACATGAATCAAAACGCGAACCGGATTAAAGCGTTCCCCTAGGCGATTTTCAACTTCCTCAGTGATTTCATGGGCACTTTCCACATCTTTGGCATCGACAATCATGTGCATTTCAATGAAAACTTGCCGCCCCAATACACCCCGAGAAGCAATGTTGTGACAGTTCACGACGCCCGGAACTTCCATGGCAATCGATTGAATCACTTCCGGTGCTATTGCTACTTCATCAACTAACCACGGCAAATTCTCTTTCAAAACCACCCAACCACTGCGAAACACTAACAGGGCAACCGGAAACGCCAGAAAAACATCTAGCCACTGTAGCTGGGGTAAATTTAACAACTGTCCTTGCCAAATGCCAATTAACCCAACCAAAACCGTAATCGTTACCCAAACATCGCTCATGGTGTGGTACGCATCGGCAATCAAAATCGGACTTCCTACTCGCTTGCCAACATTGCCCTCATAAGAGGTAACGAAGATATTGACACCCAGTACAATCAATAGCAACCACAATTCTGGAGCCGAGATATTGACAGTGGTAAGACTGCCCCCAATCCGCTTGATGGCTCCGTGAAGAATTTCAAAACAGGCAATTCCTAAAAAGGCAGCGATGCCCAACGCTCCCACCGCTTCAAATTTCTGATGCCCGTAGGGATGATCGCGATCGGGTTGGGGGGAAGAAAACCGATTGGCAATCAAACCCAAAATGTTATTGGCACTATCAGTGACACTATGCAAGGCATCGGCTTGCAAGCTCAAAGAGCCTGTTAAAAATCCCACAACTCCTTTGAGTCCCATCACCACTAGATTCAGCAGCAAGGTAATCAGCAAGACTTGACGAACTTCAGCACGGTTGTCTGTTGGCATAGGTGTCACCCTAGAGAAGATTAACGTCTCTAGTTTTTAGTTTAGTTATAAAATTTACTGACAATTTTGCCCTTTAATGGTTTACACTCTCTAGACTTCTAGAAATTTTATGGGCTTCTTGAGATTTTTTTTAACCTCACCCATCAAACGACCCCATTCTCTGGTAGATTCGTCCACGGAACTCATTTACATCTTTTAGCATTAAGAACACAAGGTTAAGATTTATTGCTTATGGCAACGCCTCAACTGACTATCAATCTAGCTCAGGGTTCTGTATCCTTCGCATTCAGTCCTGACGCCGCTAGAGATTTACAAAAAGCACTCGCTCAATTAATGCAGAGCTTGAAAGCTGTTACTCAATCATCGGGTAGCAGTGGCAAACCCAATCCCCAAAAATCGATGGAGTATCGATTCAGCGATGAGGTTTTCTTGGAAGTATTCTGCAATCCCAACATTTATCCCAGTCCCTTTGCCGCCAAAGTCCTAGTGACAGTGCGGAGCGAACGCATCCGCTTAAGTACGGAAGTCGAACTGACTCGGTTGATTGAGGATCTCAACCAGTATTTGGAACAAGTAAGCTGAGATCTTGCAGTACTGGCAATCAACCCCACCCTACCCCAAGGAGGGCAAGAGCAACTAGCGATAGCATAAGAAGTTCAAGCTTTATAAAATCTTGCCTACCCTACCTAAAATCAGCTTTTTGAGAACGGTGCAAGATGTGAGTAAGTGTACAATAGGCAGCATTTGCTAGATGGCATAATGAATTCCAACACTTTTCTAGATTTAGTACAAACCAGCTTTCGTGTCTCCTTAGGGGCAACAACGTCTCTCATTGAAAGCCTGCAAGATTCTCAAAAGCGAGAAGAAAATCTGTCTCTCCTGAAGTTAGACCCAAGCCAGCAGGTGGCTGTATTCGCTGAAAAAGGGGAAAGAACCGAGCGAGAAGCCCGAATTTTCCTGGAGTATATGCTAAACCAACAAAGCCATGCGGGAAGTCCGCAAGCAACTCAAACAGCAAGGGAAAATCCGCCAGCCTCACCAACCTCTGTAGCCACACTGAAGGTACAGCAAGAGATTGAGGAGCTAACGGCGCAAATCGCATCAATCCGAAGCGAGTTGGAACAAATGCGTAACTCCGGCTCAAATCATTAACAGTCTGCACTAGGGAGTAGGGGTCAGGTGAAAGTGTTGGCAAGCAAAACCTGCACCTGACCCCACTACCTGTGAGCTGTAGCCCCAATTTTAATAGGCAATTTAAATGTTGTTTCGTTTAGACGCCTTCCTACTCTACTTGGCATTTTAGTGTTTTAGGGTTGCCGATATGATGCTGCACTGACTGGCTAGAACGAAGCTTACGTCCTCTTATGTTGTTTCTAAATTGGCTTAGTCGTTCTCCCACGCTTCAGAACCGATTAAATCACCAATCCGATCTCTAAGCAGGAAGTCACACTGCTCTAGCTCACATTCGACACACACCCACTCACGGGCAGGGATATACTGGCAGAGCACATAGATAGGTTGTTGACGACTCACCAGCCCTTTATCCACCAGATGACGAGCTTCTTCTTGAATTACGTCGATGGAGTAACGGACGGGAGTAGCAGATGGCATGGTATTAACGCTCATAGGACTCATAAGTATTAACCTGGAAAAAAATTCAACCTAGGATTAACTATAGTCGAAGAATCGGTAGCGTGAAAAGAATTTTTGTTCCGTATAGAAAGTTACAAAGGAATTCTTTTTATTAATAAAAATTGCCAAAGGTAACGGTGATGACAGTTCTTGACATCTACCCTTTGGCAGATGACAGCCTGGATTAGCAGAGTAAACCCCTGCTTAAAATTTGACACGGGTTGACAGCTTATCTTAAATTGATTAATAAACCTTAAATAAATTCTGTAACGTTTTGTGCGAGAGCGGCTTGGGGAAAGAGTGCTTCAAGAGCGATCGCCTGAGCTGTGGGTGTCTGTCCATAGGAGAAAACATAAGGGATAGCAGGTGATAACTCAGGCAGAAACTGCTCCAGCACATAAGGGCTACCGTAAATTACTAGAGCTTGTAACTCTTGGGTTCTTAACAATCTCTTAAACCACTCACCTGCCACGGCTGTCAGTCCAGCAGTACCCCGAAACGGGTTCCCCCGGATGAATAGCTGTAGCAATGTGGGTTGCATGGTTGTAGTATAACTCAAGTTTTCAGAAGGGAAAGGGGTGTTACGGTCAACCAGTTGCAATTCGTAACCTCGTTGTTGGGGTATCGCCACGGCTGGAACCTGTCGCCCTAAGACTTTGCAGGTTAAACTATCGTCTACCACAATTAAGTTGCGAAGTGAGCGGTTGCTGTTTGGGGGTTCTGGCGGTAGCGGTAGAGAACCACCGATTCGCTGGGAATCCTGGAGAATGTTGGTGACAGTCTTTAGGGTGGCGGGTTGGGACAGTTGGTGGAGAAAAGTGGGTGGATTTTGTTGAGATAGGTTATTGACTAAACCGGGTTCTACAATTCGATGTTTGGCTCTCCAGATACGCTCTACTGCTGAAAGAATTCGTTCATGGGAGATGCGTCCCGATGTTACGGCATTACAGACTGCCGGAATTGCTGTTTCTGGGTTGGAGGGCATCAGCAAAATATCAGCACCAGCTTCGACTGCTAAAACTGGGGCTTCGTCTGCACCGTAACGATTAGCGATCGCTCCCATCACTAGAGCATCTGTTATGATAAGTCCCTCGAATTCCAGATTTGTCCGCAGTAACTGGGTTAAAACCTGCTTAGACAAAGTGGCAGGGTATTGCTCATCCCAGGCTGGAATCAGCAAGTGAGCGGTCATTACAGCATCGACACCAGCAGCAATGGCGGCTTTGAAGGGGGGCAACTCTACCTGATTTAGTCGCGCTGAAGAGTGGGGTAATACTGGCAAATCCAGATGGGAATCTGTTGCTGTATCCCCGTGACCAGGAAAATGTTTAGCCGCCGTTAAGATGGGGTAGTCTTGCGTACCCTGAATGAAGCTACACGCCAGTTGGCTAACGGTTTCAGGGGTTTCGCCAAAGGCGCGGACGTTAATGACTGGGTTCTGGGGATTATTGTTAACATCTGCGACCGGTGCCAGAATCCAGTTAATGCCAATTGCTAGGGCTTCTTTAGCGGTGATAGCTCCCATTTCTTGGGCGTAGCGTTGGGCTTTATGGGCATCGTTGCGGGCAATAGCGCCAATTGCCATGGGAGGAGGAAACCAAGTGGCACCGGTAAAGCGCTGCCCTACGCCTTCTTCGATATCTGCGGCAATGAACAATGGAATAGTAGCCCAGTTTTGGAGTTGTTGCGATCGCACTGCTAGTTCTGCTGCACTCCCGCCCAATAAAATGACCCCACCAATGCCCAAGTCTTGCACCCAACGCTGCAAGATGGCGGCAGGAGGTTCCCACGCTGGATATTGAATTTGGTGGTCAAATAAATAGCCCGATGCCCGCACGACGACCATCTGGGCGACTTGGGCTTCTAGAGAGAGGGCGCGAAAATCGGGCAGGGGCTTTATCATTTCACTCAGAAATAGGAAAACTCCGACTGAATACAAGTCCCCCTTTTGAAGGGGGATTTAGGGGGATCTATAATTTCGAGGAGAAACAGCCTCTTAACCTTCGGCATCGGGAATGTCGTCTTCGAGTCCCTTGCTACGTCGCTCTTCATTAAGTTGATTGAGCAGTGATAGCATTCGATCGCCCCGTTCTAAACCTCGGTCTTCGATAAATCTCACCTCTGGAGTGCGGCGCAGACGAATCCGTTTGCCCAATTCTCGGCGGACATAACCACTGGCGGACTGTAACCCAGCCATGGTTTCTGCTTTTGCCTCATCCGTACCATAAATTGACACGTAGATTTTGGCGTGCTGGAGATCTCCGGAAACATCGACATCGGTGATGCTCACCATACCAGCACCTACTCGGTCATCCTTAATCTCGTTCAGCAGCATTTGGCTGACTTCCTGCTGAATCAGCGAGGACACTCTTGAAACACGGCGACTTGTAGCCATAACGCCCCCTTTGTTACTATTGGGCAGTTGTTTGCAACGATCTCTAGTCTAATAAACTGGATTTAACCCTAGCATTGCCCGGAGGGTAAATATCAAGAATAGTACAGCTCCCACTAAAATACCCATGACAGCGATCGCGCTGAGGCGATTGCTGAATAAGGGCTTAAAGCGCTCGAACAGGGCAAAGAAGATGCCCAAGGTGATGCTGATCAGGTAACGGGGGTAGCGAGAGATGTTTTGCAAAAAATCCTTCATTTGCTTAGAAGAGTTTACTATTTCCCTCTTAACTGGTAGCACTTGTGAGCGAGTTCGACAAGACTGGAGCTAGAATTGACCCAATATAAGCAGCCAGTAAGGGCAGCCTAGAAGTCGGATGTCAGTGACATTAAAAGGGAGCATATTGGTAAATATAAAAATCCTAAAAAAGGATGATATTACGGTCTTTCAGCCGCGATCGCTAACCGAATCCCTTGCACCAAACGCAAGCGATCCATCACACTCACCACCCTACCATGAGGAACCCTTGCATCAGCATTAATAACCACTAGGGATTGAGAATTCGGCACAACTAGAGAACCTACCGCACCTTCAATCTGAGAAAGTTCAATCGGCTGACGGTTCACAAAAATCTGCCCATTCCCATTAATCGTCACCGTAATTTGCTCTTGGCGCTGAATTTCTGCGGTTATTGCTGTAGGTAAATTGACAGGCAATCCCTCAGAACGAGTTAAAAACAGCGTCGAAATGATAAAAAATGCCAAAATCGAAAAGATAGCATCAATCATCGGCACGATATTAATCTCAAAGGGCGATTCTGATTCATCGGGAAGACGCATAAAAATTACAAAATATGAATTTATTTTTCTTTAAAATTCGTCCGGAAGTTAACCCTCAATTATCCGTTACATCCGTTACCAAATCCGCTGCTAACTCAAAAAAAACGGTAGAAAAGGCTAACCTTCTCTACCGTCAACTTAACGAACTGTTGGTAATGGAAAGATTGACTTACTCAACGCCTTGAGGTAGTAGCTCTCGCTTTTCCCCTGGAAGAACTTTAACCTTACCTTCCTCATCAACATCAACGATCGCACTATCTCCTTCCTTGAGACGTGCTGAGAGGATTTCTTCGGCGAGTACATCCTCTAACAAGCGCATAATCGCCCGACGCAGGGGTCTTGCACCATAAGATGGACTGTACCCTTCTTCCACCAAGCGTTCCTTAAACCGATCCGTAACCTCCAGGTCAATTCCCTGTTCAGTCAGGCGAGTAAAGACCTCACGCAACAAGATATCGCAGATTTCCTTGATTTCGTCCTTCGACAACTGACGGAAGACGATAATTTCATCCAGACGGTTGAGGAATTCTGGACGGAAGTACTGCTTGAGTTCTTCGTTCACCAAAGAACGGATGCGGTTGTACTGAGATTCAGCTTCATTGTCACTCAACTCGAAGCCCAAACCGCCGCCACCTTTCTCAATCACCTTAGAACCGATGTTCGAGGTCATAATCAGTAGGGTATTCTTAAAGTCTACTGTTCGACCCTTAGCATCCGTCAGACGTCCGTCTTCTAAGATTTGCAGCAGCATATTGAAGACATCGGGGTGCGCTTTCTCGATTTCGTCGAATAGCACCACAGTGTAAGGACGGCGACGCACGGCTTCGGTAAGCTGCCCACCTTCGTTATAGCCGACATATCCCGGAGGCGAACCAATCAGCTTGCTGACGGTGTGGCGCTCCATGTATTCGGACATATCCAAGCGAATCATCGCTTCTTCAGAACCGAAGAAGTAGGACGCCAGGGCTTTTGCCAATTCTGTTTTACCAACTCCTGTTGGACCAGAGAACACAAAACTAGCAATCGGGCGGTTGGGATTCTTCAATCCTACCCGTGCGCGACGAATAGCGCGGGAAACAGCTTTAACGGCATCCTCTTGACCAATCAAGCGCTGGTGCAGGGTATCTTCCATGTGCAGCAGCTTCTCAGATTCGGACTCGGTGAGCTTGTTCACCGGTACACCCGTCCAAGATGCCACAATGTGGGCGATATCTTCCTCATCCACTTGGGGGGAAGCATCTTCATTGCCGCCTTCTGCCTTCTTATTCTGAGCAATCGCCCGAATTTCTGCCTTAATTTCCATTTCGCGATCGCGCAATTCTCCCGCCCGATCAAAATCTTGGGAGCGAACTGCATCATCTTTTTCTTTGAGAACCTGACGCAGTTCCTTATCCAACTCCTTTGCTGCGGGGGGCAGTTGAGAGTTAATCAAGCGGACGCGGCTGCCAGCTTCATCGATCAAGTCAATCGCCTTATCCGGCAGGTAGCGATCGGAGATATAACGGTCTGAAAGCTTCGCCGCTGCTTCTAATGCTTCATCCAAAATTTTCAGCTTGTGATGCTGCTCGTAGCGTTCGCGCAACCCATAAAGAATTTCAATTGTCTCTTCTACTGTGGGTTCGCCGACCATCACGGGTTGGAAACGCCGTTCTAGTGCCGCATCTCGTTCGATATGCTTGCGGTACTCATCTAGAGTTGTTGCCCCAATGCACTGAAGTTCACCTCTAGCCAATGCGGGTTTGAGGATATTCGCCGCATCAATTGCTCCTTCAGCCGCTCCCGCCCCAATTAGGGTATGAACCTCGTCAATCACCAGAATTACATTTCCGGCTTGACGGATTTCATCCATGATTTTTTTGAGGCGCTCTTCAAACTCACCCCGGTACTTGGTGCCTGCAACCAGTAGACCAATATCGAGGGTAACAACCCGTTTTTCTTCTAAGATATCAGGGATATCATTGTTGGCGATGCGTTGGGCTAGTCCTTCGGCGATCGCGGTTTTTCCGACACCCGGTTCCCCAATCAGCACAGGGTTGTTTTTCGTGCGGCGTCCCAAAATCTGGATGACCCGCTCAATTTCTTTGGCACGTCCTACGACCGGATCAAGCTTACCTTCACCAGCCATTTGGGTGAGGTTGCTGCCAAATTCATCCAGGGTTGGTGTCTTGGTGCGACCGGTGGACGCGCCACTGGTGACTTCTGCCGTTTCGCCCAGCATCCGAATCACTTGGGTTCTCACCTTAGTTAGGTCTACCCCTAAGTTTTCCAAAACTCTAGCCGCCACCCCTTCACCTTCCCGGATCAACCCCAGAAGTAAGTGTTCAGTGCCGATATAGTTATGCCCAAGTTGACGGGCTTCTTCTAACGACAGTTCTAAAACTCGTTTAGCTCTTGGGGTAAACGGTATTTCTACCGCTACGAAGCCGGAACCTCTACCAATGATTTTCTCGACTTCAATCCGGGCATCTTTGAGGTTGACACCCATCGATTTGAGGACTTTGGCAGCGACGCCAGTTCCCTCCCCAATCAGACCTAGAAGGATTTGCTCTGTGCCGACGAAGTTATGCCCCAGGCGACGTGCCTCTTCCTGGGCTAGCATAATCACCTTAATGGCTTTTTCTGTAAAGCGTTCAAACATGGCGTATTTCCATCACCTGTTGCGTGCCCGTGTACGCTGATTCTAGCATAGGGGACTAGTCCGGCTGTCGTTTTAGAGACAACCGGCGGCACGAATATAGGTCTAGATTCCCCTACCTGCTGAGTAGGGATTTTAGGAATCCAGCATTTTCCGTTAACAATTTTTTAATGCATTGTTAATCGATTCAAAGATAATCAATCCTCTCTGCCTGCCTCGCATCCGACAGTTGCCAACCCCACTCGGACAGGCGGGGGATGATTTGTCGGTAACAGTCGCTAAGGATTTTCTCAAATTCCAGGTCTTGCAGACCCTTGCGCCAAAGAATCAGGGCATCTTCGCCCGTATCTTTGTAATAGCGTCGGCGTCGTCCCGCTTCCGTGAAGCCAAACTTTCGGTAAAGTGACAGGGCTACCTGATTAGAAGGTTTTACCTCTAGAGTTGCCCACTCTAATTTATGCTCTTTTGCCTCTTGAAGCAAGGTGTGCAAAAGGAGTTGACCGATCCCTTGACCCTGGTAGTTTGGATGCACCGCCAGAATAGTAATATGCGCCTCCTCTAAAATTGACCAATAACAGCCTAATCCCACTAAGGAATTTGGCATATTCGGCGTTGTTTCAATCTCGGATGTTACCGAGTATTGAGTTGAGACGGCACAGGCGTTACTACCTCGTGCCTGCTCATTCGACGCGCTCTGCGCCTCTAAAACCAGCAATTGACTGTTGGGACTCTCTAACTCGCGCTCGTAACCCGATCGCGTCCAAAGACCCCCAAAACAAAGCTGGTCTAACTCTACAGCCGCATTGAGCTGCGCTGCTGTCAGCGGCTTAAGTTCTAAGAAAACCACAGCCCTCAATTGTACACTGTTTAACGGGGCGCTCTGTCGTGCCTGTACATGTCAATTTAAGGATAGTAATACCATTATGCTATTGAGTGACCCGACTGGGGTGCAAAATTCTGGACTTCGATATCTTCCCTCTCCTGATCATGACAGGGAGGTTCGTTCGCCCAATCAAGAGCTGCTGCCACTAACGGCTACCGTCAACAGCCAGGACTGCCTAGAAATTGGGGGCTGTGATGTGAAATGCTTAGTCGAGCAATTTGGCTCTCCCCTTTACATTTTGGATGAGGTGACATTCAGAACCGCTTGCCGTCAGTATCGGGATGCCTTTGCTCGTTACTATCCCGCTCAGTCTCTGGTTCTCTATGCTTCTAAAGCTTGGAATTGTCTGGCAGTTTGTGCCCTTGCAGCATCAGAAGGCTTGGGGATCGATGTCGTATCGGGAGGCGAACTCTACACAGCTCTAGAAGCTGGCGTTTCGGCTGACCAACTTTACCTCCACGGGAATAACAAGTCCAAGGCTGAGTTGAAACTAGCTGTTGAGAGTGGCTGCACGATTGTTGTCGATAACTGGCTAGAGTTACACAATTTAGTGAACCTCGTAGAGACAAGGCAGGCAACGTCTCCCCAACCGATTCCGATGATGCTGCGAATGACGCCAGGGATCGAGTGCCACACCCACGAGTACATTCGCACCGGTCATCTTGACAGCAAGTTTGGCTTCGATCCCAATGAGTTGGAGGCGGTTTTTGCCTTTGTCAGCCAACAGCCCACCTTGAATTGCATCGGCTTACACGCCCACATTGGTTCTCAGATTTTTGAGAGCCAACCCCATCAAGACTTGGCGGGAGTTTTGGTGGACTACATGAGTAAAGCTTCTGGCTACGGTTTGTCGATTCAAGAATTGAATGTGGGAGGGGGCTTGGGTATTTGTTACACCGAATCCGATGATCCCCCCACTATTGACGACTGGGTGAAAGGGGTTTGCGAAGCCCTGATTAGTGCCTGTGAAGAGCGGCAGTTGCCCCTACCCAGGCTGCTATCGGAACCCGGACGATCAATTGTTGGTTCAGCCTGTGTTACGGCTTATACCATAGGAAGTCGCAAGGTTATTCCTGGAATTCGCACTTATTTAGCTGTGGATGGTGGGATGTCAGATAATCCGCGCCCGATTACTTATCAGTCGGTTTACAGGGCTGTTGTTGGCAATCGGATGTCCGCGCCCCTTACAGAAACCTTGACTATTGCTGGCAAGCATTGCGAATCAGGGGATGTGATCATCAAAGAAGCGCCCATGCCCACCACCGAACCAGGTGATGTGTTTGTCGTGATGGGTACGGGTGCCTACAATTACAGTATGGCTTCTAATTACAATCGCCTGCCCCGACCCGCAGCGGTATTGGTTAATGAGGGACAAGCGGAATTGATTGTGCAGCGAGAAACGTACCAGGATTTAATCCGCTTTGATCGCTTGCCAAAGGGACTGGCTCAAGAGGGGTAAGGGTCTGGGAATGGGATAGATAGGCTTCGCTGTATTTTCCGTTAACTCAATTGTGATAAGCTAACCGTTTACCCTTTAGAGTGCAAGAGGGAAGCATTTTTGCATCTGTCCCCAACCAATGACTTCTCTTTTGACTGACAATTCATCGCAACTCGTGGGTTTATCTCGTTAAAATCAAGCCAGAGTCAAGCATCTCCATCGCTAAGCGTTTATTGAAGTTTATCAATGCCTCCGTCGTCGTCGGGTCTTGTTTCTGACCCTGGCTGGGTTCAGTCCTTGTTGCTTCACAGCATCGATGTCGGATTGGTTCTAGCCCTCACCTATTTGGTACTCCTGATTATTGGAGAACGCCGCACCTTGTGGATGGTTCGGGGGTTGATTGTCCTGATGCTAGCTGCAGCAGTGAGCAATCGACTGGGGTTGACGCTTTTGAGTTTTGTGCTAGAAAAGTTGGTGGTTGGCTCGGCGGTGGCAATGGCTGTAATCTTCCAGTCAGAATTTCGCCGATTTCTTGAGCAGTTGGGGCGGGGAGAAATAGTGCAGTTGTTTCAAGCCAAACGACGCCCTATCCCCAAGCCCGACAGCGTCATTGATGAAATTGTGGACGCCGTTAAGGAATTGTCTCAAAATCGCACCGGTGCTCTGATGATTATGGAAACAAACGGTCCGGTTGACGAGCGGGATTTTTCGGTACCGGGTGTTCAGCTCAATGCAGAAGTTTCTAAAGAACTGCTGCAAACCATCTTTCAGACAACGACGTTGCTGCACGATGGAGCCGTTTTGATTCGGGGTTCCCGCGTGGCTGCTGCTGGGGTAATTTTGCCGCTTTCCGAGCGCACGGCTTCGCGGCAACTTGGTACGCGCCATCGGGCAGCAATGGGAATTACCGAGCGTGTCGAAAATTGCCTGTGTATAGTTGTATCGGAAGAGACGGGTTCAATTTCTTTGGCAGAAAGAGGAGGACTTAACCGACCTTTAACTAGCTCTAAACTCAAAGAATTGCTTGAGACTCGATTTTCGAAGGCTGTTGACCGCGAGGCAGTTGCCCCTGGTTTGCGAAGTTTAGGTCGCCAAGTTAAACATCGGGGACGAGACTTGATTTCCCGTTTCTTTCGTCGTCTGCCACCAACGTCTCATAAGAAGAAATGACTGTCATGCAACCTAGCGTATTAAATTTGAAAGAGCTACCCAGCGACCTCGATCGCAACCGCCTGCCTAGGCACGTGGCGGTAATTATGGATGGCAACGGTCGCTGGGCTAAACACCGAGGACTACCCCGAATAATGGGGCATCGCCAGGGAGTAGATGCCCTGAAGAAGTTGCTGCGCTGCTGCAAGGATTGGGGAATTGAAGCGCTCACGGCTTATGCCTTTTCGACGGAAAACTGGGGGCGTCCCTTGGAAGAAGTGGACTTTTTGATGACCTTATTTGAGCGGGTGTTGATGCGAGAACTCCAAGAGATGATCGAGGAGAATGTGCGGATTCAGTTTGTGGGGAATTTAGCCGCCTTGCCGCGATCGCTTCAAGACCAAATCGAACGATCTATGACGGCAACCCAAGGCAATAGCGGCATTCAGTTTACCGTTGCCACCAACTACGGGGGACGTGAGGAGATTTTGCAAGCGTGTCGGGCGATCGCCACTCAAGTCCAGCAAGGTAAAATTCAACCGGATGAGATTGACGAGGCACTGTTTTCCCGCTATCTTTATACCGCGAATGTCTGCGATCCCGACTTGCTAATCCGTACCAGTGGAGAGATGCGCCTCTCAAATTTCCTGTTGTGGCAGATGGCTTATGGCGAACTTTACATTACCGAGGCTCTTTGGCCTGATTTTGACCGAACTCAGTTTCATCAGGCATTGTCGGCTTATCAGCAACGCCATCGGCGATTTGGTAAGGTCTGAGCTATTAAGGACCTGAGAAAACCGCAGCATCTATATCTTCACGACTGAGAGAATACTTGAAGGAGCGCACAATATCGCGCCCTTCTACTGTGGCATTCATGTAGCGTACAGTTAACTCTTCAACATCCAGGCATAGTTCCGCTTTCCAAGTCCCTCGCTCAAGATACCAGCAATGTAGCTCATTGCGGTCTTGTTCACATCCTTGGGAGCGCAACCACTCCTCGATTTCAGGAAGGGGATGGTTGTAAAGTGGGGTATCGGCTGATGGCAGCATCATAGGGCGTTTTCAGTGTGGCACTTTGGATTTAAACAACTCAGCAATTGAAAATTTAAACAGGAAAAATTCAAGAGAAATAATGATTTTGGCGACTCAATGACTGCAATTTAACTAATCAATTATTTCTGCCATGCTGCACTAGTTAGCTATGGGAAATTTGGGAGTTGTTGCAGTATCATTTGTTACCCACAGTTCTTCTCCTGGAGGTTGAGAGGAGGGATGATTTAACTGGTATTCGGTGGGTAAGCTGTAATTGTGTATCCCCGATACTTGCAGGGCAGAATCTCCTCGGGTTAAGCCAATCACGATCGCAAGTAGCAGGCAACCCACAAAAGTCAGCCCCAAAACGAACAGGGCAAATAATTCGCCTGCCGAGAGAGGGCGATCGGTTGGATCAAGATAGGCAGAGGATGAGTATTTCGGGCGTGGTTGGTTAACGGGATGGTTGAAACCTGGAGGTGGCTGAATCACGCTATAGCGCGAGTAGCCAATTTTTTGGTCATACAAAACTCGTCGTTCTGGATTGCTCAGAGTGGCATAGGCTTCATTAAGCTGTTGAAACTTCACCGTTGCCGTGTCTGTCGGTAAGTCAGTTGTATCGGGATGGTAGCGTTTGCTGAAGTCCCGATAGGCACGTCGGATTTCTAGAGGTGACGCACTAGGGTGTAACCCCAAGATTCCATAGTAAGTAGTCGGATGGGTTATTATTCGATTCCGAATGGTTTTTCTTACCCGGTCTTGAGCCACTATAGTTCCATCCTGCCTCTATATTTATCTTATTTTAAGGGATTGGTTGGTTG
>NZ_JADEWY010000080.1 GCF_015207375.1 Coleofasciculus sp. LEGE 07092
GACCAGAACGGACGAGGGAAAAGCCTATCTCTTGGGCGATCGCTCCGAGGTAGTCGAATTCTTCTGGTGTCCAGTATTTTTGCACAGGCAGGTGTTCCAGGGAGGGGCGCATATACTGCCCTAGGGTGAGGCGATCGCATCCAACATTCCGTAAATCCTCCATCGCTGCGATCACTTCAGTCTCTGTTTCCCCATGTCCCAGCATTAAGCCTGATTTGGTGGGAATAGTGGGGTTGAGGGTTTTAACTAGACGGAGAACCTTTAGTGAGCGATCGTACTGAGCACCCCGTCGCACCCGTCCTTGCAGCCGTCTTACTGTTTCAATATTGTGGTTGTAGCAAGCGGGATGAGCCTTCACTACCGTTGCTACCCGTTGGCGTTGTAAATCGCTTGGGGTTTGATTCCCATCACCGTTCCCACCCCAAAAGTCTGCCGTTAGGACTTCAATCTGGGTTCCTGGGTTGAGTTGCCGAATCGCATCCATTGTTGCTACAAACCAACCCGCACCTTGATCTACCAGATCATCTCGCGCCACGGAAGTCAGCACCACGTAACGCAAGCCCAATAGTTGCACCGATTCCGCTACTTTTCGGGGTTCTTCTGGGTCGAGGGGCATGGGGGCGTGTCCCTTGTCTACTTGACAAAAGGCACAGGTACGGGTGCAAGTCGGACCCATCAGCAAAAATGTCGCAGTTTTATTGGCATAGCACTCACCTCGGTTAGGACAGCGCCCTTCTTCACAAATGGTGTGAATTTGCCGTTGTTTGATGATGCGCTGTACTGTAGAGATGTCATTGGCTTTGCCTATTGACCGCCGTAACCACTGTGGCAGGGCAACCACTTCTGAACGCCATTGCTCTCGTTCAGGCGGGGAACTTGCAAGCGGGTTGGTTTCGGTCGGCAAATCCATATTGATCCTCAGACACTAACTAGACGAGGACTACTCGCTACGATAAATGTTAAAGCATTTAACGCTGGGTCTGATTTTACCGATTTTTTTGCTCTTATCAAGCACTGCGGATTACTCTAGAGTCATGCACACACATTACTTTTGGGTTCGATCTCAAAGTTGCAGCGAGTTAAGGGTGTCGAGCGCTATTTGTATCACGGTTAACAGACACAGAAAACTCTCGTCTGGTAAGCCTGGTGTTTTTTAATCTGGGTTAGCTAAGTTTTGACAATCCTCTGTGTGAATACCTGGAAATTTTTATTTTACCTCTCCAAAGGAGTTCGTCGTGACAACCCATAAAATCCTGGTAATCGATGACAGTAAGGTTATTCGGATGCGCGTTCGAGAGATGCTGCCTCCGGGGAATTGTGAAGTACTAGAAGCTAAGGATGGTATTGAAGGACTGAATTTAATTCAGCAGGAACATCCCAATCTGATCATGCTAGATTTTTTACTGCCAAAAATGAGCGGTTGGGATGTATTTCAGCAGATTCAAATTCATAGCGATCTCCAGACTATTCCTTTGGTATTAATGTCAGGTCGCAAGGAAGAAGTCACTGAAAAAATTCCCGAACCGTTTGAATATTTTGCCTTTGTTGAAAAGCCCTTTGAGAAGAAACAGCTCGTTGATGCCATCAAGGAAGCAATGGAGAAGGCGAGACGCCGTCCCGTGACGCCACCAATAGCCGCTAGTTCTACTGCCGCTACTGACGTGTCTGGTGCATCGGCTGTAGAAATTCAAGAACTCAATGCCAGAATTGACCATATGCAGGCAGAAATTGATAACTTGAAGAAGCAGTTATCCCAAATTGTGGGGTTCATCAAAAACAAATTAAAGTAGCGTGACGTGTAAGTTTGTAAGCCGAGGGGAAGTCTCGGCTAGAGTATGAAATCGTTGACCCAATACCTCAATCAAGATGTCCTGAGACAATTCCTCAACTTGTTCGCTATCCTGGCTGCGTTTGGTATTAATGTTTGGGCAAATGTTGCTCCTCCCAGTGGACTGAGTATTGGAGAAATTTCTAATACTCTTTTCAGGGAAGTTCAAATTACTCCAGCTAATTATGCCTTTGCGATTTGGGGAATTATTTATCTGGGTTTAATCACCTTTGGTATCTATCAAATCTTGCCTGCCCAACGACACGATGCCTGCCTGCGTCGGGTAAGCTATCTTTTGGTAGTGGCGAGTTTAGCCCAGATTGCTTGGGTGTTTCTTTTCCAGTATCAACGGTTTGTACTTTCGGTGGTGGCGATGCTGGGGATTTTGCTGCCACTGATTGGGATTTACCTGCGGTTGGGGATTGGTTCGAGACGAGTATCTCGGCAAAAAAAGTGGTATGTTCATATTCCCTTGAGTATCTACTTGGCGTGGATTAGCGTGGCAACGATTCTGAATGTGGCGATCGCACTCTACGACTTAGACTGGAATGGATGGGGGATCGATCCTCAAAGCTGGACAGTGATCGCACTGTTTGTTGCTGCGGCTATTACGGCAACCGCGATCGCCCAGCGACAGGATCTGGCGTTTTCCCTTGTTATCGTCTGGGCATTTGTCGCCATTGCCGTGCGCCATATTGATACGGTGCTGATTTCGGGAACAGCCGGGGGATTAGCGATCGCGCTGCTTTTATTTTCGTTTTTGAAAAATTCTGTCAATAGCACATAACGTATAAGAGCTTAGTTTAGCTACTCAAAACTAAATTATCTCGATGCACCACTGTTTCCGCCCCCACATAACCCAAAATGGCAGGAATTTCCTCTGATTTGCGCCCCCGAATCTGCTGGAGTTCATTGCTGCTATAGTTCACCAACCCTCTGGCAATTTCCACACCACTATTGTTACAAAGCTGTACAGCGTCAGATGCGTTAAAGTTTCCCTCAATTGCCATAATCCCAGCAGCTAAGAGTGACTTACCCATCTGACAAATAGCTGTTACTGCTCCATTATCCAGATAGAGTTTGCCAGCAGGCACCAAACTATAAGCAATCCAGCGCTTACGAGCATTCTCAGTGCGGGGCTGGGGTTCAAACTGAGTGCCTAGGGGTTCTCCCTGCAAGATTTTTTCAATCGTTTCCGGACGTCGTCCTTCTGTAATGACGGTTCTCACTCCCGCACTCGTGGCAATTCGAGCGGCAGCAATTTTAGTAACCATCCCACCCGTTCCCCATTGAGAACCGGATTCGCCAGTTTGTATTTGCAGTTCAGCTAACTCCTCAATCCGGCTGACTAAGCTAATTGGTTGAGCATCCGGCACCAATCGCGGATCTGCCGAATACAACCGGTCTACATCGGTTAATAAAAACAACCAGTCCGCTTCGATCAAACTTGCTACTAGCGCCGATAGGGTATCATTATCGCCAAACTTTAGCTCTTCCACTGCTACGGTATCATTTTCATTCACCACCGGAATCACCCCCAGTTGCAGCAGTTCCCGAAACGTGGCAAAGGCATTGACATAGCCACTGCGCTGCACAAAATCCCGGCGACTTAAGAGAATCTGGGCAATCGGTTGCTGGAGACTTGTAAACAAATCGTCATAGACTCGCATCAGTCGTCCTTGCCCCACAGCCGCCACTGCCTGTTTGAGGGCTACTGTCTGAGGGCGTGACTTCAATCCCAACCGTGTACAACCAACTCCCACAGCGCCGGAGGTGACTAGTACAACACCATAACCGGAGGAGCGCAACCGCGTTAGGGTTTCAACCACCATGGCAATCGTCGAGAGTGCCAACTGACCAGTTTCGGGGTAAGTTAGGCTAGAGGTGCCAACTTTGACAACAAGGGTTTTAGTAGTCATTAGTCATGGGTCATTAGTCGTTGGTCATTGGTCATTAGTTGCAACACAGGACAAAAGACTAATGACTCACTACCCAAATGATAGAGCGCCTAGTTCCTCTGTAATAGGAGGCTGGGCGCTCTCAATGAATGAAATGATGGCTATTTTTTTATAATTAGGGTCTTTATATTGGCTGACCCCATTTGAACTAATATTAAGATTCTCATACATTTCTATGAGTCATTTCGTTCTTAATGTTTTCTTTATATTTCAGTTTGTCTTGATTTATCAGAATTTATGTAGTTTTGTTGCTTGCCTAGGATCGAAACCCCCAAGATTTCAGATATCCAGACTTCAAAATCCCGGATCGGAGACCAAAGTTCATTGGCAGTCGGCTCAACCATGGGTTCGACGAGAATGGTGAACATGCCTAAACGATTGCCTGCCAAGACATCGGTAAATAAGCGATCGCCTACCATCCCCACCTGTTCCACGGATAAATTCATAGCATCGGCTGCCGTTTTTAACTTGCGCCGGGACGGTTTGCCAGCGCCAAAGATGTAGGGCAGGTTCAGCGCTCTGGCAATACTGCCAATCCGAGCCTCGCTGAGATTGTTGCTCACTAACCACAATGACGCGACGGATCGGGTTTGTTCTACCCATTGCATCAGTTCCTCAGATGCCTGACTAGATTTCATCGGCACCAAGGTTTCATCCACATCCAGAATTAGACCCTTAAGCTGGTAGTGCTGCAAGATGTCCTGAGTCAGACTCATAATAGAACCTCCTAGCACTAAGTCAGGCTGTAAATTCGATACCCAAGACATAAGCAGTTATCAGTAATTGATTAGTATTTTCCTTACCTTCTGACCGTTTTGCCCCTTGTTATAGGGTAGCAGCCGTAGTCATGGCAGTTGCCGGGATGAAGTCACAGGTAGCCTGTGCCGATAATCAAACTTTTTTTCATAAAGGGTAACTGTCATCCCGTGCAGTTAGGGAGATTCCTGCTTTTGAGCGTTCCGCTGTTGGCGAATGGCATCTCTAGCGGCTTCGTGAGCTTCGAGAGTTCTACTAAAAACGTGAGTGCCATCGTAGCGAGCGACGAAAAAGAGATAATCAGTTTTTTCAGGATTGAGTGTTGCTTTTAAGCTTTCTAAACCTGGACTACCAATTGGAGTAGGAGTCAGTCCAGGATTGAGATAGGTATTGTAGGGTGAGGGTGTTTCTACCTGAGCGTAGGTCAAGGGTTGGTCAGCCGTTTGTCGAATACCCAAACCGTACTCTACTGTTGGATCAGATTCGAGTTTCATGCCGCGCTCTAAACGGGCAGTAAACACACCCGCAATGAGGGGGCGTTCTTGAGCAACAACGGCTTCTTTTTCCACCACACTGGCTAACGTAACCCATTGATTCAGACTCAGTTGGGTTTGGTTTTGTGCTTGCTCGTACACTGGCAGTGCCACTTGCTCAAACCGTTTGAGCATTTGTTGGATGACTTGTTGGGGGGAAACGCGATCGCTGGGCAATTGATAGGTATCCGGGTACAAATAGCCTTCTAGGTGGGGCAAGTCATTGGGCAACCAGGGATACTGGTTTCGAGGAATCTGACTAGCAGCCCCTAGAAAGTCTTGGGCTTTGAAATATCCGAGGGATTCAAAATAAGTTGCCATTTGCTGGATTGACCAACCTTCAGGGATGGTGAAGGATAGTTGCATCACTTCACCCGTCCAAATTTTATCAGCAACGTCTGATAGGGGTTGAGTGGGCGAGAGTCGGTAGGTTCCGGCTTTATACCCGCCTTCGCGATCGTGCAATTTCAGCCAATACGTCCAGAGTCTCCAGGCATTTGCCGAGCGAATCAAACCGACTGACTCGAGATCACGACCGATCTGCTGTGCTGCTGTTCCTGAGGGAATTTCAATTTGTACGGCTTTGTCTACTTGGGAGTTTGAAGGACGGTCTAGAGTAGGGGGCGACTGCACCCAACTCCACCAAGCCCAACCCTGCCAGAGACACAACCCCAGAGTTACTGGCAGCAGGGCAAGATAATAAGACCACTTTGAGATTTGTTGAACCGTTTTCATCTGCATCAGAGTACTTCAAAATTGCCGTTATCACTCAGTCCCTTAACGGTTCTTTGACAAGTTCTAGCTTCACGGTAAAATCTCAATTCCCACATCTCTCGCTCACTCCAGTTCATCGAATAACAATTCTTCCAATAGCGGCTGTACCTTCTCAAATTGTTCTGGGGAAAGTAGTTCGAGTTGACCTGCTTGATTTCTCTGGGCAAAGAATAGCAGGGGATCAAGGGGAGTGTAAATTCCGTACTCCTGTTCTTCGTGATAGAAGCTAGCAAGTAGTTGAAACTGCTCTGGCTCTAGTTCGGTATCCTCCTCCTCCTCTATTTCAATGGTGAGAATTTCCTCCTCGTCTACGGGGGGAATTTCACCAGCCACTGTCAGGGTGAAGGCAGTACGCTTGAGAGTCAGGTTTTGCTCGGCTAGAACAGCCTGGGCATCAGAGAAGATCACGTCAATCTCTTCCTCGCCTTGAATTAAAGTAGCATCGGCGAAATCTTCCTCTTCCTCTTCGTCCCAAGCGACGATTTCGACTGGGGAGTCTACGGGTAAGAGGAGAAGATATTCAGTCCCTTCTACTTCTAAGGAGTGTTCGATGTAGCAGGAGAGCGATCGCCCTGCTTCATCGGTTAGCGTAACGTTATTGGTATCGGATTGCCCATTCTCGTGGGGAAATTCAGATGAGAACATGGCAGATATGCTGCTGTTTATGCTCCAAGGGTAAATAGAAAGCGCCAACCTCCATTGTGATAATACGCTGGGAAGCAGGACGCTTGTCATCATATCATGGAGCAGGAATCTGACTTGAGGATGCTCCGGAATTGTCCGAATGCTGCATCAAGACAGACTAGTCGGAACTATTACTGAACAATAGGCGTTCGAGTTTTTAGGTCAAATTTGTATCCCCCAGGGAGAATATGAAGTCTGGCTCCGCAAATCGCTAAGTCCTCATCCCTTAAGACTTCCTTCATATTGCTATGAGTAATTTCTGACTCATCGATAACGGTGACAGCGCCTTCCCCAACGACTTCAAATTGGTGCCCATTCACGACCATCGCGGTATTCTCGTCAATGCCAAATCCTAAGACGGCTGGCTGCTGTGCCAATGCTGAGATTAAACGTCCAATACGTCCACGCTGTGAAAAATGCTGGTCAATGACCACTCCTGGAAGGAAACCCATACCAGGCTCCATTTTCACAATCTCAATGCGAGGATTAGTATCAGCGTCCCCTTCAACAATCATGACATCAGGCATCACCGCTGCTCCCGCGCTTGTGCCTCCCACCACTATTCCTTCAGAAAACCGTTTGTGAATGACTTGAGCAAGTTCGGTGTCCTTCAGTATACTAGTGATGCGAGCTTGATCTCCGCCCGTAAAAAATACCCCTGTTGCCTTCTTAATCGCGTCCAATGCACTTGAGGAAGTGGCATCTTCACGGGTTACAGTGTCAACGATTCGCACATCCTCGACACCCAGCCGTTCAAATACTCGGATATAGTCATCTCCCACTTCCCTAGGCAGGGATGATGCAACGGTGAGAACGGCAATTCGAGCATTGACACCTCCGGCACGTCGAATAAATTCTCGCAGTACCGTACAGTCTCCCTCTTTGTCTTCAGCGCCGCCGATAATCACCAACTGCCTTTGTGTCTCCTCTAACGCCATATGACCCTCTCTTTGTCAGTTAATTGATTTGCTAATACATGACGATTCAGACCAGTTAACACATCCAAGGAAATGAACAGCTACTTAGGGCTTAAGTTTCTTTGTTAAGCTTCCTCTGATGAGTCCGTCTCCTTAAGCATATTTTTTAAGAGCGAACGTGCCTCTTCATAGGAAAAATGCTTAGGTTTGCCTTGACAAACAAGTTGATACTCACCCCTTTCTGGACCTTCACCATAACCAGAAATAAGGTGTAGGTGGTAAGCTTGTTCAGCCAGTTGTCTAACTTCATCTTCGAGAGACATTTTTGTACTATTCATCAAAGTACTCCTTATGGATAGCCCCGCCTCGCGCAACAGGCGGGGGAGGAAATAAGGTCAATGACTGGGGTTCGAGATCCCAGTCATTGACAAGTAACATGAGTCACTAACCAGTAACCCCGTCGCGCGGCAGAGTAGCTGGACTTTAGATGCACTAAATTGTCCCAAACGTTTCCAGGTGATATCAGAAACGCTTACCCGTCTGTGTGTGTCACCACTAACCCATCGAGTACAAACACGTCGAGCCATTTGTGTTCTTACAACATCGCCTTTACGAAACCCATGCCTAGTGGTAGTACCGCCATATTTTCGGCGTTTTCCACCCTTAGAGGGAATCATCAAGTGAAGCTGACGACGACTAGTTGGGGGGCGGACAATAACGAAAAATGCTGCGGCAGTGATTGAAACATTCCCTTCCCACCACCCTCGCCTACCCTTGAGACGCATCATTCGACGTTGTTCCATTCGGTCTTTAACCGATTGGAAGGGTAGTACTAGATGAGCCATAAACAACGTCACCCTTGGAGATTGTATCCCAATCCCAGAATAGCTTTTGCCAGGGTCAACCCCTAACGCAACAGGCTGAGTCTTTTCTCCAGATGGTTGCTGTGTTAGCTGGATATAAAACAACCCAACATCAGACCATTTCTTTACTGCTAAATTATCCCGAAGCCAGCGCCTTGCACGACTTGGCTTGGTTGGCATTAAGGGCTTGCCGTCTGGTGACACAACGGGAATTCGTAGCATGGTGATAAACCTCTTGCGAGTAGCTGTCTCTTCGCCCACCGAACCCAACATGGCTTGGCTTTCCCAACGCCTTCAACCAGGAGGCTTGCAGATAAGCCGGACTAGAGAAGTATCCGGCAGTGCGTGGCAGGATTCGGCTCAAGGGCTATTCAATGTTTCAGTGAGACTGGTTTCTCACTCCTCAACCTGCCTAGGCAGGTTGAGGTTATTGAAATCCTTTTCCTCAAGGCTTGCTTACAGTTATTCAACAGTTTGGGTTTCTCTGGCACCTTTCAAAAGATGTAACTTATTATACCGCTAATAGTTCTTGAGGTTGATGGTGTAAAACGGCGGCTTAATAGAAGTTAAAAGGATTTGTTGTGATCGCCAAGCTGAACCTAGAGTGTATCGGTTCAGTCCAATATTTGACAAAATCATGCAATTATGCATTGTGTAGGAGCGATCGCGCTTCTATTAAGAGTAGGCAGATTACCACCCTCCAAGAGCTAACTGGATCTTGTTTGAGTTGGAAGTCCATGAAAGTGAAAAAGGCGCAAAATAGGCATAAGATAAAACAATAATGCCCTGCGATAGAGGACAATGCGTTGCAATACAGTTAGGTTCAATTTATGGGCTGCACTGTAACCGTCACCCTCAGATTGATTCAGCAATCACGCAATCTAGGTAGTCGCTGCTGAATATCTAGACTCTAAAGGTATGTAGCTAAAGGGAGAGAATTAATGGTTCTAGAGCAAAGCCTGGTTCTAGATCAAAGCATTGATGCACCCCGCGTCAATGCCAGGAAGATCGATGCATTCGATATTTTCAACCTCAAGCATTACATCGGTCCTAACCCTTATGTCGATACGGCGGCGCTAGTATTCGATTTTGCGTTAACTGGGTATCTATCACCCCGATCCATCGATGATTATGTATCAATCATTAGCCAGGTTTACCCGCCCTTGGGCAATGAAACCTATGAATCCTATGCCCATCTGTTCGCCAAAACAGCCTCAGAAGTGGGAAAACTGGATATGGGACTGCATTTGGATCGCTGGAGTCTAAAGCCCTATGGAAATGATGTCAGGATTAGCGTGCAAACGCTCCATGCTAGAACCCAGCGCTCGGTAGTATACGCTGTTTGGGACTGGTTTGAAACGATTACTCAAAACCAAAAGTTTGGGCTGCGATCGCAAATTAAGGTACTTCAGAACCAATTCCGGAATTCTGTCTACGGAGGTCCAACGGTCTACGCCCTACTGCGAACTGCTTATGAGCAAGGTATTCCCGCTTTTTATCTGTGGGATGAAGGACTCATGCAATACGGGTACGGAAAAAAGCAGGTTCGCGGCGTAGCAACAACCTTTGACGGCGATAGCCATCTAGACTCAGACTTTACCACTCGCAAAGATGACTGTAAGGCTTTTCTAAATACGCTGGGCTTCCCTGTACCCAAGGGTGATATCGTTGTTTCTCTAGAAGAAGCCTTGGTGATAGCCCGAAAGATTGGCTATCCCGTCGCCGTAAAACCTGTGATTGGTCATAAAGGTATTGGGGTAACGGCTGATGTCCAAAACGCGGAGGAATTAGAATTTGCCTTTGATAGGGCAGTCAAAGCCATTCATGAGGAGCAACCGATAGGGGTAATTGTTGAGAAGAGTATCAGGGGATCAGATTATCGCTTACTCTGTGTTAACGGTAGATTTGTCGCCGCCACTGAACGCCGCCCAGCATCCATTATTGGTGACGGGAGTTCCACAATTGCTGAACTGATTGAGCGGGAAAACCAGACCCTAGCACGGATGGATACACCCACCTCACCCTTGAGCAAGATTCAATCGGATGAGGCAATGGAAATGTATCTAGATGAACAGGGTTTGTTCTTAGACAGCGTAATTGAGAAAAACCACACCGTTTATCTTCGCAAAGTCGCCAATCTCTCATCGGGAGGGGTAAGCCTTGATGCAACGCGCATCGTTCACCCTGATAACGTTATTCTGGCGCAAGATGTTGCCCAGCACTTCCGGCTCACTTGCCTGGGTATTGACCTTATCGCCAGAGATCTCACCAAATCCTGGAAGGATAGCGAGTTTGCCATCCTCGAAATTAATGCAGCTCCGGGTATTTCTATGCATCTTAGACCTGCTGTGGGTGAAAGCGTTGATGTACCCTCTCTTATCCTGGAAACTTTTTACGAGTCCAGTGTCGATGCCAGGATACCGATTATCACGTTCAACCGTATTTCTGTGCAAGAACTCCAGGAAACCATTGACCAGATTATTTTCCAACATCCCGACTGGACAATCGGTGCTGTTTGTCGTGATGCCGTCTTCATCAATCGATCTGAAAAAATCTTGAATGAAGATTACAACACGAACGTCCAAAATTTGATGCGAAATCCCAAGCTTGACTTGCTCATTACTGAGTATATGGAGGACGTGTTGGAACGGGATGGGATGTTTTACTACGGTAGTAACTTGGTTGTACTGGATAATCCCACAGAAACGGAAATGATGTTAGCGCGGGATATCTTTGACGACTCTACCTTAGTAGTTAAGGAGGGAGATAATATTTCAATTCGGCGTAGGGGGTTGATGGAACAGTACAGGCTTGGACATGACGAACCGTTTAAGCGGGTTTATCTTAAGGAAATTGCGAAGTTGTTGTGAACTGATATAACGGGGACTTGCCCGCCCCCGAAGCACCGGTGATAAATAAAAAATCTCCCCTCGGTACATCCAAGCTGACATCCAACACCCCTCGACTGCCATTGGCGTAGGTTTTAGTGACTCTGCGCAATTGAATAATTGCTGCTGTTTGGGGGATTGAAGAGTTTGGAGTTTGGAGTTTGGATTTTAGATGAGTCATCGGTGGCGACGGATTAGGTAGCGGATGTAGCGGAGAAGTCAAGCAAAACGCTCACCAATCGCTTTGAGGGCAAACTGGGGTAAAGCCATCATCCGCCGCCAGCGCCAAGGTTCTTGATACAATCGATAAAGCCATTCTAGATAGTTATCTCGCAACCAAACGGGGGCGCGGGATTTAACGCCTGCCCAGATATCAAAACTACCGCCGACACCAATCCAAATGGCTTGGGGACACAAGTGTCGGTGCTGGGCAATCCACAACTCCTGGCGGGGAACCCCTAAACCCACTAAAATTAGACTGGGTTGCTGCTTTGCCAGGTTTATCTTGAAGTCTTGTTCTGCTTCTGCTGAGAGATAGCCGTTTTCAATTCCTGCGATCGCTAGTTCTGGCAGTTGTTCTTGCCAAACCCTGGCAGCATCTTGAACAATCTCCGGTTTGCCCCCATAGAAGAAAACGGGACACGATTCGCCCAATTGCCCTGCTTGTCGCAGTAAAGATTCCGCTAGTTCAATGCCAGGACAGCGCTGCTGTCGTTGACTGTGAAGCAGCAAGTAAAAAATAACTCCAGCACCATCGGGAACTACCAGTTCTGCTTGGTGGATAACATCGGCTAGAGCGTCGTTGTACTCTGCCTGCATTACCATTTCTGCATTCAACGTCACCACATGACTGCCTACTTTCTGATTGAGACGAGTTCCCAGCCAGTGGTTGTAATCCTCGCAGAGGTGAACGGGTAGCCCCATAACGGGAAATTGCTTAGGTGCTTCCAACATAGTCTAGGTTTTGCATATCCTCCATCACAGTAACAATAAGAAGGCTATCCGATCCGGACGTGAAATACTAGTGCAATTTTGAAATTACCTCTGTTGATGCGAACTCCAAAAAGTTAGAGACGCAGAACTCTGCGTCTCTACTGTATCTCTATCTCTACTGGACTCTACTGGAAACTGTCTGGAACTCTAAGGACGCCTATTTTCAAGGCTGCTTTATCAACTTACTCCTTTAACCGAGCCACCTGTATTCAACTATCCCACTCACCGTTTTGTTTCTTTTCTACTTCTGTGATAACTCAATTTTTGTAAAGATACGGACAAGCCAAGCCGATTCATTATCAAGATTTCAAGAAGACTTAGTACCAAGTTGCGTTCTAAGCCGTAGCTTTGAGAAAGGGAGTTGGGAGCTAGGACGTTTCATCACACCCCACACCCCACACGGGAGAGCTATTATTCTCTGCTCTTAGAGGTTCAAATCTAGGCGAAGGGTATGCTATTTTCTTCTAGTGAAGATAAGTATAGTTCTTTGTAGGCAATCCGGTGAACCAGATAAATTCAGCTCAAGAGGAGCAGATCAAGGAAATAGGGGCGAATTTGCGACAGCTTAGAGAGCAGCAGTTCATCCCGATAGAAGAAATAGCGACTCAAACCTTTATTCCATTGCGGTTGTTGAAAGCATTGGAATCAGGGCAATTAGACCAATTGCCGGAGCCAATTTTTATACAAGGCTTCATTCGTCGCTATGCAGATGTCGTCAGTGAAGATGGCGCGGCTTTAGCCGAAGCATTTTCAACAAATGTACGACGGATCAAACACTGTCCTTCTTCTAGTCAAGAGTCTACTGGCTATCCATCTAGTCCTAAATCAAGCCAACTTTATTTAACCGGTATTTTTGTATTACTGATCACTACAGCAAGTGGACTCTTGTATCTGCTCACCCGACCCCAAAAACCTCAACCTCACCAACCTATTCCAAGCTTCCCAGCGATTGCTAGCACTCCCAAATCGAACCCGTCCCTAACGTCAATCTCTACAGTTTCTGAGACTCCTTCAGCCGTGCAAATCACTGTGAGTCTTAAGGATGAATCCTGGCTACGGGTGGTTGTTGATGGAAATACTGAGTTTGAAGGCACTTTAAAGTCAGGAAATCAGAAAATATGGACTGTAAAAAAAGAGTTAACGATTCGGGCGGGTAATGCCGGGGCTGTCTCAATTTCTTTTAATCAAAAAGAACCCAAAGTTTTAGGATCTATTGGTGATGTTAAGGAGGTGACATTAACTCCAGAAAGTTTGGAGTTCTAAAAAAAGGCTAGTGCAGGCTGGCAGTAATAACTAAGCAGCTAAATATTCCCCCTGCTCCCCGTTAAAGCATCATCGACTTGTTTAAGCAGATGATTTAAGGTTGAAGCGTTATCCAGAACTACATCAGCACGAACAATTTTTTCCGGCATGGGTAGCTGGTTATCAAGGCGGGTTTTGGCTTGTTCTGGGGAGAGGCGATCACGTTCTATCATGCGCTCGATCTGTTGCTCTGGAGAACAGCTAACGACCCAGATTTCTGTTACCAAATTCGTCATTCCCGCTTCAAACAATAACGGCACGACCAAGATTGCTGTGGCAGAATCTATGGTACTGAGTTCAACTTGGAAGCGATCGCGCACGTAAGGATGGATTTGTTGCTCAACCCACTGCCGTTCTGTGGGATAGTTGAAAATAATCTCGCCTAAGCGTTGGCGGTTGAGCGTACCATCAGGCAACCGAACATTCACTCCATACCGTTTAAAAATCTGGTTCAGGATTTGCGAACCTGGCTCTACTGCTTCCCTGGCATAGATATCCGCATCTAGAATAGGGAGCTGGTAGGTGTCAGCCAGATAATTAGAAACGGTTGTTTTACCCGTGCCAATACCACCGGTTAAACCAATAATACGCTTTTTTAGTTCCTTCATTGTGACAGCGACGGAGATGGACTCGGTTCTGGAGGGGGAATATCAGGAACGATCTCGATCGTATCGCCATTGCTAAAGAGGCAAGAGTCGAGTTCCTCATCATCTAAAATAATCTCTCGGTGCGCCCAAGCTGTGCGGTTGTCGGGCAGTTTCACCTCTATCCAGCCCCCTTTTGTCTGCCTGCCCGTGACAGGGAGCTGCATTCGTGAAAAAGAAGTGACTACATTTTCTCGAAAGGAAGCTGGATCGGAACGTACATTGCCGCTAACAATCACTAAGCAACTTTGAGATTCTGACTCGCCAATCGTTTCGGAATCGGTGCCTGCAGGAGAAGGTGTCGAGGCAGGCTCGGGTGAGGATGACACTCTCTCGGCTGAATCTGTGGGAGGTGCAACGGGTGCCAGATTAGAGATGCCCAGGATTAGGGCTAGTGTGGCTAAACCACTGCCAATGCCAACGAACAGCACCGATTTGTAAGGGAATGCAGAAGGTTGTGTATCTTTCAGGTTCGCTGATGAGTTTGTCGTCAGTGGGTTTGTGGGTTGCGCCGTTGGCGTTTGAAGATACCATGACGGTACTGGATTAGGGGTTGGGGGTATCCCGTTCGATTCGCTATTATCCGTTGGTGTTTGTTCGTCAGCCAAATCTGCGGATGCAGCGTGAGGAATGGGTTGGGGGGGTACTTGTTTTTCTCTGGCTGGTACCGTATCACCCGTAGAGATAGTCGATTCTTGGGGTTGGGGCGTTACTGGAGGTGCGATCGCTTTTGTCTGTTGTTGGCTAGAGATAGGGGTAGGTGGAAAGTCTGGGGCAGGTGGAAATGCGGTTGGAGGGGCAATTGCCTTTGCCTGCTGCTGACTAGAAATAGGGGTGGGTGATTCCTGTTCAGATACAGAAGTACTGATTGACGATGGAACAGGTTTTTCCGTCGCTCTTGCGGCTTGAACCGTTGTTTCTATCTGTGCTGCATCCTCATCGGTTAGCCCTAAGGATTGTTTGAGATCCCGTAACTCCTCATACGCTTCGATCGGATAATCTTTGGCAATCGCTGTTGCAAAGGCGTGCTTATATTTCTGCAATTTTTCCTGGTACTCTTGATACGGTTTCAAGACTTCAGCTTCTATAGAAGTACAATCTTGAGCCGTTAAGTGCAAGTTTCGAGCTAAGGTATCCAAACTAGAGCGACCTTCTGAAGCAATTTCTCCACTGGCTGTCCAATATTCTACTTGCTGACGATAGATTTGTTTTGGCTCATTGGTATGCACTCGAGCCAGCAGAATTGTCGGTGTTGCATTGATGCCATATAAACTTGGCGTCAGAGCTGGATGGGCTTTCTTCAGATTACTGCAAGCATAGTTATGCAGTTCCTCAATGGAAATCCAACCATCACCATTTAGATCGGCGGCTCCCGTTTCAATTCCCTCGACTAAGGAACGGGTATAAGCTGAGGGTTGGGAACTCTCCAGCTCCAAAGACTTCTCGGTAGAAATAGCAGAAATGAGAAAGGTTTGTCTTTTATCACCCAGTTGGGTTTTGAGATCTAAAATGTCTTCATCGCCTGCCTTGATCGTGCGAGCTGACACCGTGTTGAAGTGACAATCGAGAACGGCGACTTGCTGGTTGCAGAGACTTTTGCTCATGATGTCCCACACAAAATTCAACGGAATAGCGGTTGCTTTCACCAGTTCTTTTTTGCCATCGTTGCTACTCGGGCGAGTCGCAGTAATGCCCGTTCCCAAATAAATATGCTCCTTGTTATCTTTAACACAATGACCAGAGAAAAATAGTAGCACTAAATCTTTTTCAGTGCGACCCGAAAACAAGGTTTCTATAGCATCTCGCATCACGGGAGGGTTGGGGTTAAGAAGGCTTTGTACCTTATTAAAATCCCCCATACCGGGATGTTGTAAAACTCGCTGCATCGCCTCAACATTCTTAACGGCTTCGGGCAGGGGATGAAACCCATAGCCGTATTCGCTTACCCCAATCAGAAGTGCTGCCTTCACGCTTTGTGCTTCCCTAGGTTTCTACAAGTATTTGTACTATCTATCACTGTCATCCAATCTAAAGGCTCAAGGGGATTCTGCCTCTAATTTCAAGTTAGCTCACTCCCCTGATTTATCGAATGACTGTTTTTGAATACACCCCTGAAATCTATTAGATATTTTCTTCCGTTATATCTGAGAAAAAAGGTAGACACCTACCAAACCATTCAATCTGCTGTGCTTTTTTGCGAAATTATACAAGTCTTTTATTAATCTTAACGATTCGGATGCCCAATTGTCAGCCTTCTTGCCCAGGCTTCAAATTAGGGCAACCTCTTAGATTGGTTGCTATAGCTGCGACTCTAGCCCTCAGCGTTTTTACTCTCACAAAAGTGTAATTAATAAAACTCCAATAATCATCGTTGCTGCGCCAGCAGCTCGTTCTTTAATCCCTCGCTCCTTAAAAATTAAGTATGCCAGCCATACGCTAATTAAGGCACTCATGCGCTTTACAGAAATGACGTGAGCCACTAAAGTGCGATCGATTGCCTGCATTTGAAACAACACAGCCGCACCTTGAAATAATCCAATCGGAACTAAAGAGATTAAATTAGCCGGAATTTGATTTAAATGGCGATGAGATTTATATAGCATGATGGGTAAAATACCTGCCGCGATAAATGAATAGTTGGCAATTGCCCAAAAAGTCGGTGAAGAATTTTGTACACCGATTTTATCAAAGTTGGAAGTAATACTCCAAATAAACGCCACCAACAACATTAGCTGTGCGCCCCTTGCTTCGAGGATAGCTTTGAACGGAGCTAAATAGCCTTTATTTTTTTCTTTAATATTTAAAAGATAGGAGCCTGCCACAATTAAAATCATACCCATTGCATCACTCAAGGTGGGGTATTCTCCTACAATTATAGGAGAGGTAATTAAAAGGAATAAGGGGGTAAAAGTAATTAAAGGAACCGTTATTGATAAATCAGACAACTTCAGTGCTTTGATATACAAAATCATGGAGATGACATTTAAACTCCCTCCAATCATTAAAGCCAACCAGAATGATTCATTGATTGAGGGAATTTCAATAAAGAATAAAAGCGGGAGTAGCAGGGGCAGGCTGAAAATCATTAACGACCAGGAGACAATATAATCATCAATTTTTTTTAACCCATGCTTGCTTGTAACATCTTTGAGGGATTCAAAAACAGCGGTTAATGCCGCCAGAATAAACCAAACCATGGCAAAAATCGATTTTAATTACCTCCTGGTATGTTACCTGCAACTCGGAAATTTGAATCCTGAACTTTAGGAATAATTCCTGTTCAACAGACAAACCCCTAGAGTTTCCCGATAACAGAACTTGTAGAGACGCCAAATTTTACGTCTCTACATTTGTCATCTCATAGTACAAACGGTTCAATGTGGCTACTGCTCCACTGTCGCTTATATCGTTCCGCAATAAACGGTCGGATGACGAACTTAGGGGGACAACCCTCTTGAACATCAACTCGCAAAAACGAGTAGGGTCGTCGCTTTTTTGAGCCATGACCGTGGCGACCAACATAAAGTTTTGATTGGGCGACTAGTCGGCTAGAATTACTATCTGTGAAGCCAATGGACTCCCGGATTTCCGATCCTTCCTGCCGCTGACGGCGGAGACTATGACCGCTGCCACCACAGATGATCCAGGGAATATGAGAGTCAGCGTGTCCTGTATCAACGGTGTGCAAGTATTCTAAGCAGTGAGCGTGACCGGTAAGAATCAGCTCGACGAGGGGACGACCTTGTGACAATGAACCGATACCCTCCGAAACAGCATCAAGTACCTGACGGAGGCGGCGGCGAACTGCCCTAGTCTGGGCTTGCTGCCATTTCGTTGCTTCAGTGACGTAGGGGGGATGATGGAGGTAGATGACCCGTCCGCGTACCTCTTCTGTATGCCAGGAGTCAATTAGCTTTTGTCGCAACCAATCTAGTTGCTCGAAGTCGATAACGGTGTTTTCATCGGATTCAAGTTGTTTTTCGATATCGAGGGTAATTTCTTCGATTTGCTCCATCTTGGCATTTAGGTCATCAAGTTGTTCTGCTTCCTCTGGGTTGTCGGGGTTGAGGTTAGCAGACATTTCCATAATTTGCAGTTTTTCTTGTTCCAGCTTACTCAGGCGCGTTTCTAGCAGGTGGCGAAAGGCTTCTCCTTCGGACGTGTTCGGAATGGGTGAAGGGCTGTTAAAGGTGTTGGAGTCGAGGGCAAAAAAGTCAATTCCGCCGCTGCGAAAGGTGTAGTAGCGGTTGGGAAGTCGAGTAAAGCGTCCGGGTTCATAGCGCAGGCACCGACCAGTATTGGTCTTAGCGGTGTAATGATTATCCAGATGACGCTCTAACTCTCCTGGCAGGTTTAACTTTGTGAGATAGTCGAGAAATGCTTTTGCATAGGCTTTACCTTTATCGGAACCATGCCAACCCACGTTGAGATCGAGTTTAGATTTGAATAAGTGGCGCAGGGGCCACGTCACTTGTGCCATTAGTCCGTAGATCAACGGCAGGTCATAGTAATCATGATTTCCAGGAATGGGCAGAAAGGGGAGTTTAAAGGTCATTTGGTCATAGGCAATGCGATTGGGATGCTCGCCGCCGACTAGGAATTCTCGGTAGGGCTTGATAAAGTTTTGCGGGTAGTATTCGCTCGAACCCACCTGATAAACGACATCGCCCATGTGCAGCACAAAGCGGCTATTGTCACTGTGGGTTAACATCAATTCTGCTAACTGTCGTTGGGGATCGTGCTGTTTGTGAGAACCGAAGCCAGTATCTCCCACGACCATAAATGAAAATTCTGGATTGTCTGCAATACCATCGTCCAAAACTAGGCAGGTTTGATCGATTCCCCGTTCGACAATTGGCGGCTCTTGCCACCGCACCCGCTGCTTCATCTCGCGGATTTTGTCTGCAATCGGTGGCTCGGATACGAAGTCCATAACGGTTTACTCTTTAGATTCCTTATTACTGACCGAACTTACCTGACCCATTCGACTATTTCATCTATCCCAGAAAGGATTACAGGCAAGATGCCTGCACGTTTCATGAGGCATCGGGATTCGGATTTATTGGGAGTCCCCCTTGTCCTGACTTTTCAATGGGTGGAAAAAACCGAGGGCGAGAGGGTGATAAGGGGAAACTTTCCGCTTGTTATGTTGAATTAATTTGTCAGCAGCAGCCGGATTTCTTTTTATTTGAGAATGTAAAAGGATTGTGGAAGACCAAAAAGCACCTTATTTTTTACGATCAGTTGCTGAAGCCTTAGCCATACAATCGTTACCGAAGGAGTTCGCGCTTCCTGCTACGATGTCACTGAGTCATATGTTTAAAACGATTGGGAATGGCGTGCCTTACCTGGCGTCTAGGGGACTGGCGTTAACCATTGCTGAGTTTTTGAGAATAAGAGAAGGTAATGGTACACCCACAGGCTAGTTTGGAACTGCCCCAATTCTAGAACTGACTTACCTTTTAGAGGAAAGATGCGATCGCAATTATAGGGGAAAAACAGCAGCAAACCGGAGGAAACCAAAACAGATCTTACGTTCTGCACACCTATACAGCTAGGCATTATAAAATAACTTTGCTTTCCTGACGAGCTTTCTGAGTCCAAGCCTCATTAACTAATAACTCATTATTAGCCATTGTAAAATCAAATGGATGGGGAGGTTCTGGGACAAAAGAAACAGAACCTTTATTATGAGACTTAATCAAACTGACGATCCAAGTACAAAAGTCTAAAATTTCTTCAGGGAGTAGAGTTAAATCAAAGTGCCAACTCTGATTGAGTCCCCGACAATCTTTGCCCCAAAGTCTTGATTGAACTATCCCAGCCCCTTTATTAACAGATACGCGCAAAATAAAAGGTCGTTTGGGAAGTAATGCATCTGGTGCAGTATAAGCGTAAATACACACGTAATTCATTCGCTGTCTTTCATCGACCCAAGAGGCTGTCGGTAGATTGCCAGTAGAGGGGTTGCGGGTGGTAATCTTTACTGGCACCTTCATCTTTGCGGCAAATCGAGAGTAAAATTCACTCCTGAGGTGAGAGACGGTGCGTATAGCTTCGGGATTCATGGTTACTGCATAAAAATAGATACCTTAAGTCTATTAAATAATTAAATGACAACAATAGCGTAGCACATATGACCTCATGTTGTTAAGCTGTTTTTATATTCAGATGCAACTTGGAAAGAATTATGTATTATTAAATTCTCCGTCTAAAACCAGTTGGTTAAGGACTTGGAGAGCGTAGTGCCAGACTAAATAACCTTGGGGACTCAAGTGTAAACCATCGGTACTCAGCTCGGTTTTGAGATTGCCCTCAGAGTCAGCAAACAGGGAGTAGAGGTCGAGGTAGATCGCACCTTCAGATTGAGCGATCGCTTTTAAGCGCTGGTTGATATCCTGAATGCGATGGTTGGGGATTGCTAGCAAGCGATCGCGTCCTTCCCAGGTTGCCTGTTTGCCACTGTGAGGCAAAATGGATTGCACGACAACCTGAGTTTGAGGATGACTCTGGTGTAAGTAGCGCAGGATCAGCCGTTGATTTGCCAAGATCGTATCGTCTTTTACCCCTCGAATCAGGTCATTGATACCAATCATCACAAAAATAATCTCTGGCTGCGTCTTATCCAACACCTCCAGACGATTGAGCAATCCCTCTGAGGTTTCGCCAGAGATGCCCTGATTGAGCCATTTTTGATTGGGGGGTAGTAGTTCGCTGGGAAACCACAGGCTGATGGAATCCCCTAGCAGTATGGCTAGTTGTGAAGGCTTCTGTTCTGCAATAACGTCTGCCTCTTGCTCCAGCAAACTTACCCACTGCTGGTAATCAAGCTGGTGGCGCGGTCCGAGTTCGGGTGTGGGGATAGGTGTTGCATTCAGAGGACGAGTCGTCGCTACGGACTGGCTGACAGGAAAGGGTATCGACCACGGGGACTGACGAAGGACTGCCCAAGCGATCGCTAGTAGCAGTATCCCATTGGCAGTGAGGGATATTACAGCCCACGCAGGAAAGGTCTTTGAGTGAATAGCCACTTGCTTCGATCCAGCATCTGGTTTGATCAAGAAGAATACAGGAGTTCAGGAGTAACTCCTTATCAATCAGATTTTAGTCCTATCTTCCCAACTTCCTCAAACTATCGCGATTTATGGCATGGATGCGAGATCTCAGTTTAACTGACTTTCACCAGTACAAAGTTATCCTCTTGCTTCGCTTCAAATTGGTCTAAAGGCTTGCTTGCAGGTCCTTCAATCACCTCACCATCAAAACTAAATTTTGACCCATGGCAGGGACAGGCTAAGTCCTTAGCATCAGCCTTGAATTCCACCGTACAACCTTGGTGAGTACAGGTAGGATTTACCGCCGCAATCGTATTAGTGTCTGGATTGCGGAAAACTAGAACAGGTTTAGCCGCACTAGTCTTATCTAAAATTTTACCCTCTTGATCTAACTGCTCAACGCTACCTAGGGCTTGAAAGCCATCCTCTCGCACCGATTTATCAATTTCTGAACTTGTTTGTTCCCCTTGGGGTTCTTCTGTATTGGAAGTATCTGAATTACAAGCCGCCAGTACAACGGACAAATTGCTTGCCAAGACACCAACACTAACCCAACCTAAAAATTTACGACGCTCCATCTTTAACTTTACCCCTTAATCTATATATCTCAAGATTGTTGCACTGGAACTTCAGAAGCGCCAGCTTTTGGGTCAAGCGATACCGTTTGTTTAGAGGGAAACCAACCCTTATGGCGACTTGTTACAGCGAGGACAAAGAGTAAATCTGCACCCACCAGACTGCTAACCATTAACTCCGACCCTCCTGTACTAAAGCCATAACTATGCAACCCCGTTCCTAACACAAAATTTACGCCATACCAAGCCATTAAAACGGCATTAAATGAGACAACGCTGGTAACTGCCATACCAAAGTCCCCTAACCAACCGACCAAACGACCATGGAGCGGTACGATGTAACACATAAGTGCAATTAACGCCCACGTTTCTTTCGGGTCCCATCCCCAAAAACGACCCCAGGAAAAATGTGCCCAAATACCACCGAGAATAATTCCTGTGGTTAATAATAAAACTCCCACTTGCAATACCCCATAATTCCATTTAGAGAGACTGTGAAGGTGTTTTTGCTTGTGAGGGAAAAAGAGGTAATGCCCGAGAATAATATGACCCAATCCCAACGCTAAAGCAAAGCTAGCGTAACTTAAGGTAATCGTCGGAACATGAACACTCAACCAGAAGTTATCGCGCAAAACGGGAACTAGGGGTTTAATGCTGGGATCGAGAACAGCCGGTAAACTATCGGCTAAAACCAGACAAAGAACCGATAACGGTGCTGCCGCTAAGAGATAGTATTTGGCACGATAAATTAATTCAAACAAAAGCGCGATCGCACTAATACCAAATCCTACCCAAATCACCGACTCATACATATTCGTAACTGGAGGACGACCTGCAATCTGCATCCGTTCGATAAACCCATAGCCATGGAGTAAAAGACTACTGGTAAAAATGCCAACACTTCCCCAGTAGAAATTGTCGGAGTTGAAGAGCAAGACAAGTAGCATAGCACAGAATGCGATCGCATACACCACCCACGCCTTACCAAAAGGATGTAACTGATAGAAACTCACTTCTCGGTTTAAAACAGCAGTATCTGGATAAACCCTAGAACTAAGGGCAGCTAACTTTTGCTGTAACCCTTTTGCTATCTCTGCCAATGCTACATCATGGGTTGGACTAGAGAGATAAACGGCTTTCATACTCTCATAATCTGCCAATAAAGGCGCAACTTGTCCCGGTTCGTAATACTGTTTTGCTTCAGACAGTCCGACCCATTTCCCTTTACTATCAGTCGGATGGGGAACGAGGGGGAGTGTTTTGGTTCCTACCGTTTCCAGCATCAATGCGAGTCTATCTTCAATCGTTAACGCTTCCCGTTCATCTCTTGTTAACTCACTATCATCTGCTTGCTTTTGCCGTGCTTGTAAAATAATGGAACTGAGTTGGGAACCTATCAACTCTTGAAAGGTAAAATACTTCTGTTTTGGGTTAAGTCCAATCTGTTCTTTTAAAGGACGGTAATTTAAGAAAATAAAAGGTTCTTGATTCCAGTCGCGATTATTAAACCAAAGAGAGAGGTAGGTTTGCAGATAATTTAGGGTTTCTCCATTTTCCGTGCGGTAATGAGTACGACCGTGAATTTGGACTACCGTTTCTCGTGCTACAGTATCTAAGGGCTTTTTTCGACCTTCTAATTGAACCGCTAGGGTTTGTAATGGTTCTAAGGATGAAGTTTGAAATGAGTTGAAAGGAATGACGAGGATAAGGAGTCCCAAGGAAAGTCCGATGAGAAATTTTAGTAATTTCATAGTTAAACTGTACTTCTAAAAAGTTGTCTGGCTTTTATCGGGATTGATTTAACGACTAACAACTAATTCTTGAGTTTCAGTTGCTGTTGGTTGTAGGGTTTCAGATTCAGACTGCTGTTGATTATCTCGACGGTGATAACCTAATTTTTTAACAATAGCTGACCCGTAAAACATTACCCCAATTCCCAAAATAACCAGTGCCGAACCTATCCACGTTAACGCTGTTACCCAAGCAGGTTCTCGCTTCACTTGCAACGTTGACTGTTTCAAGTCTCCGGGATTCCAAGAGGCTTGAGCAATTTTCCACCCCTGATACCAAGTGGGATGATTCATCCAAACATTCCGATACTTAACTACACTATTATGAGAGTCATTAATCCTAATTTTGCTTGTCCACATGGCAACCGAGTCTGACCCTTCATTGCGTTCAACAATAAAATCTTCGAGTTTAATGGCAAAGGGTAATTCTAATATTTTAGGACTAAACGCCGCTAAACTATCACCAGTAGTTTCAGCAATAGTTGTAGGTTCTCCCCAAGGCAGCCAAGTTTCTGTTCCTGCTGCTGTTTTAACCAATAATGCCGGATTTTCTGGAACTGTTGAGTCAGAGACAGGGACAACTTCGCGGTTCAGGTTAGCATGGGGAATAAACTCTTCTACAGTAATTTTAAAATCAGCCCAACCGGGACTTATTGCTTGACCGATTGCTAATGTTCCCGATTTAAACCCCTTAGAGGATTTGGCTGTATAATACAACTCTCCCTCATCAGTTACAATCACCTGGAAATAATCTTCTGATTTTCGAGGCTTAATTTTATAGCTTATTGCAAGTTCTTCTATTGCTTCTCCAGAAACTACGGTGCGAATCGGCTCAAAATTATCCCGCCCAAACAGAAACCAGCGTTCAAGTCCTGATTCTGAAGAGACTTCTAATTGCACCGCTGGATTGTTTAAGGTTTGGGATAGGGTTGTGGGTTGATTATTGGCATCGAGTCGGAAATCGGGAAAAAAGCTGACTACCTTAATCTGGAAATTTTCACCCAGTTGAATCAATTGGTTAAGAGTTTTCTCTACATCTAGGTTTTTAATTCCGTTATTAGATTTAACTTGGATAATTCCCCAAGGGTTATAGTTTTCTGCTAGTGGAGGAGATAATAGCTTTTGCAGTTCAGATTGGCTATCTACCTGAATTATTTCTAACTCAGCAATACCCAATGGTATTTGCCGATAAGCCACAGGCGCAATAGCGAGAAATCGTTCCAGTCTTTGTCCCATCCGCTCACTGGTTAAACTCAACCGCACCGCTGGATTCTCAACGGTTGCCCCTTCAGAAAACCTAACCGTTTTAATCGTATTTTCGCTATAATCCAATAAAGAAAGTCCAGCAAAGGATTGAGGAGTCACTGAACCGTCGGGTTTTACAAACACATTTGCCTGCTGTAAAGTTCCCCCCGGTTGCATCACTTCCAATAATTCCCCCTCGACCCGAATCTGATTATTTGCACTGCTATCGGTTCGCACTAGTAACATTCCCTCAACCCCTAAGTGAATGACTGCCGCAGACCCAGCTATAATTACGATTAAACCGAGATGGGTTAGAGCAAAGCCAATTTTGCGAGTACTCCGCCAGGGATAGCGAGATAATGCTGAAACCCCTAGATTAAGGGCGAGTAAAAGCATTAACGCGCCAAACCAGGGACTTTTATAAATCTCTTGTTGTACGGTTGTTGAGCCCACTTGAGATTCATAAAAGGTTGCCCCGATTAAGACAATGATAATGATACTCAATACAGGAACGGCAAGTTTAATGGAGCCGAGGAATCGAACAATAGGGTTAGACCACATATTAAGCCATGAGAAACTGGGTTTAATCGCAAAATCAGGAAGTCAGACGTTAGACCAGCAAAGCATAAATTTACTAATCTTTCAAAAAATATGAACGTCTTAGCAATGATGACTCTCATCGGTTAAGTTGAACTACTGCCAACGGACTTAGCTCTCTTCCAAGCTAAGTTTTTGAGCGTATTGTTTTGTATTCAAAGTTGCAAAAATTACTTATTTATGCGAATTAAGCATTAAATAAATGTAAAGAACTCATGAAAACAGCAATACTAGCACGCTGCGCCCCTAGCATTTGGAAGAGGAACTCTTGGGTGAGGGGAAACAGGTCTGACTGCACACACTTGCACCTCATTAGCAGTCCACGGCAATCGCTCTTCCACTGAGTAGTAGGAGTTGCAGGCTGCCGTATGATTTGGAACATCAGTGTTATAATTAAATATGACTACAATAGCGTATGAATAGGTGGGTATTGAGCCTTAAGTCGATTTTGTTTGATAACTTGCACCTTTGTCGATAAGCCCGAAAATCCGCCCTGAGTTCAAACTCCGGGCTAATAGCTCAAGTCCATTGAAATGGACTGAAAGTCTTGTAGAGTCAGTATTTAGTCCTCATAGCGAGGTTATTCCGTACTTAGTGTGCTAATTTAATCTGAAATTTCCTTGAAAACTTTGTGCAGTAAGGTTTTTAGCATCATCTAAGCTAAATTTGTCCATAAAGCACATATTGAGCGCATTGAAATCACATACAACCAGGTTCAGACACGAAGCTTATTGATAATTTTGCACACTAAGTACGGAAGAGCCGAGATTTGGCGGAGAGTTCTTGTTAGATATCTCTAGCTTTCTTCGCGCTTGGCTTCGCTACAGCAGGTTTTTGGTCAATTTTTAAAACTTACTTTACTTTTTAAGCACATCTCTATCTAAATAGTCAGGAATTCTGCGAATAAAAGTGGTGTAATGAAGGTTACAGGATTACTGTAACGATTCCTTTATTTTTATTTCTGACCCAATCAATCAAACTAAAGAAACTTTAGGATAATAACTAAAAAATAATAGTAATTTTATAAAATGTTTAGACCTCCGAACTACTACAATCGCTCACTCAATTGTCAAAACATGTATTCTCTAAACTTAATTTATCACGATGCACTTAAAATGCTGACAATCAAAACTTTTGTTCAAACTCTCAACGCTTTTCATTGGAGTACTGATTACAAGGAGTTCTGTCAAGTCTTAAACCTTGATGAGGGACAGTACAGCTTGGAGAAATACAAGCATTTTGAAAATCTGTGCAAAGCTCTGAACGAGTTTGATAGCGAGTCACTAGCCAAACTTATTGAGGCTGGAACTATAGCTGAACGGACTGTTACTAAAACTTATTCAAATTAGGGTTTGCGCTCATGGTTAAATCGCTACTTTATTTCCCAATGGGTAAAGTCTAATTTTTATGACTACAGCAGCGAAGGGTAACGAATTTTAATCGCCATAAGCACTTCCAACAACTTTCCCACGAAACACAACATATTGGTAGATGTTGTAGAACAACATGATGGGAATTAAAAACCCCACAAAGATGATCATAAACACCAACGCACTGGGGGCAGCCGCTGCCTGATAGATTGTAATTTGCATCGGAATAATGTAAGGAAATACAATCAAGCCTAATCCGATGAACGTTAGTAAGAAAATCAGAATCGTCCAGATAAAAGGAGTACGTTCCTCCTGTCGATTCAGGCTTCGCAACAGTAACCCAATCAGCAGTACACCGAGTATAGGAATGACGGCAAAGATATAAACCAAGGGAGGGCTAAAGAGGCGAGTTCGCACCGCTTCATAGAATATAGGGGTAGCAATTGTGATTAAAATTGCGCCAACAAACGTGGTTATAGCGGCAAGTTTAGCGGTGCGAAAATGAGTTTTTTGCAGTTCTCCTTCAGTTTTCAAAATTAAGTAAGTAGAACCGATCAGAACGTATCCTTGAATCAGGGTAAGTGCCACTAAAATCGATCGCCAATCCAGCCAGTCCCAAGTTGAACCAATAAAATGACCGGCTTCATCGACGGCAATGCCTTCAATCACGCTACCGAGAGCAAATCCCTGTCCTAGTGCTGCAATAAAACTTCCAGCACCAAAGGCAACATTCCAAAACACTTTACGCTCGGAATGTTCCCGAAATTCAAAGGCTACCGCTCGGAAAATTAGCCCAAAAATCATCATAAAAATGGGGATATACAAGGCACTGAGAATCGTTCCATAGGCTAGGGGAAACGCGCCAAACAATGCCCCACCCATAACAACTAACCAGGTTTCATTGGCATCCCAAATATTTCCCAAACTGGTCATTAAAATACTGCGTCGTTCTTCATCTGAGCTGGTAAGCGATAGGATGCCAACACCCAGATCAAACCCATCTAACATGACGTATAAGAATAGAAACAACGCCAAAATGACAAACCAAACCTGGGGAAGAAAATGTAATAACGCTTCCATGCCATCTCCTTACTGTTGCGCTTCCACTGGACGTTGATCCCGAACAAATTCTGCGGGTGTCGTATCTACAGCCGGTTGATCATCTAGTCCTGGTACGGGTAATTTTAAGTTTGGACCTTTGCGGATAATTCGACTGCCAAAGTACAGCGTTGCGATAAAGAGAATGCTGTAAATCACGGCAAAGGCTGTCAGAGAAGTAAGGACATTACTCGCTGGAATGTGAGATGCAGCATCAGCCGTGCGAATTTGCCCATAGAGCGTCCAGGGTTGCCGTCCCACACAGCGTACAATCCAACCGGCTTCAACAGCAATGTAGCCCAAGGGTGCAGCAAAAATCCAGGTTCGCAGCAGCCACTTTTGTTGAGCAATTTTTTCCGGGGAGAAGTTGCCCAACAGCCATTGCAATACACTCCATAGCATCAGTCCTGCCAAAAAGAAGCCAATCCCGCTCATAATTCGGAAGGAATAGTAGATTAGCCCTACCATGCGGGGACGATCTTCTGGTTTCCATTCCTTTAAACCTAAAACGGGTTCAGAGAGATTCTGTTTAAATTCCAGAATGTATCCCAACCCATTCGGAATCGTGATTTCCCAATTGTTTTTTTCCTTGGTTTCGTTGGGTAAAGCCAGTAAACTCCAATCCGCAGGTTGTCCAGCCGGTGTGGTGTCCCACTTGGCTTCCATCGCGGCTAGTTTTGTGGGTTGGTGATGATAAACTTGTTCGGCACTGAGATGACCGATGTAGAGTTGTAGGGGAGTAACAGCGATCGCCGCCGCTAATACAATTTTTAGCGATCGCGTAAAAAAGGCTTGATGGCGTCCTTGCAGAATATACCAAGCGCTAATACCACCAATCACAAACAGTGAGGTTTCCAGGGTGGCAAAGAACATATGGGACACGCTTTTCACCATGAAGGGATTTAAGATTGCCTGGAAGTAGTCACTGACGACAAATTTGCCGTTAACCATTTCCCCCCCAGTGGGAGATTGCAGCCAGGAATTCGCCACCAAAATCCAGAAGGTAGAGAGATTCGCACCAAAGGCAACCATGATGGTAGCTAGGTAGTGAATCCCTGGATGCACTCGTTCCCAGCCAAACAGCATAATGCCTAAAAATCCAGCTTCCAGCATGAAAGCCATCGCCCCTTCAAAACCCAGAATGCTGCCGAAGAAGTCCCCTACAGCTTCCGAGAAGGGTGCCCAATTCGTGCCAAACTGGAATTCCATCGGTAGTCCCGATGCCACGCCAATGCCAAAGTTGAGGACATAGAGTTTTGACCAAAAACGAGCATGGTAGTAGTAATCCCGATTGTGTGTCTTGAGCCACAATCCTTCCACAATCACCAGATAAATTGCCATACCTGTAGTCAAAACAGGCCACAGCATATGGAAGATAGCCGTCAGTGCAAATTGCATCCGGGACAGTGCGACTGTATTCGACAGAATTTCGATCATTCCCTTTTCCTGCTTAGTGTCTCAGTGTAACTACCAATGAGATACCCTATAGTCTAAACTGCTGTGATATAAGCGAGGGTGGAGTGGGAAGGTGTACTATGTCAACCTCAGATCGGAACAATCAACAGCCAGCGCTCGAATCGGGTGATCGCGGTATCTTAGTTAACCAGACGCAACAAACCTATAGCAACAGGCTTACACGCCTCCTCCAACATAGCAAGTTGTTGATGGCACTGGTAGAACCCAGTAACTTCACTCTGCAATATGCCAATGATTCCTTCTGTCGCTTAATCGGTACTGCTGCTGCCAACTTGCACAACCAAGGAATTCGTCTGTGCGATCTATTTCTAGACTTTGATGAAGCAGCACAAGAGCGGTTGTATCGCCGTCATGTACTGGCGCTGGTTTTGCGAGATATCTATCAGCTTGACTGTACCCACTGGCGTTTCTTGGATGAGCCAACGTTGGTGTTCCTCAACAGTACCCTGAGTCCGGAACCGCGCTGCATTCAGTTTTGGTTGCGTTCGGAGCATCTCAAAGTTGAGCGTATCGATCCTCAACTGGATGAATTTGCAGATTTGAAATTGTCGCAGTTGTCGGCTGAGGAACTCATACCCCAACCCCTCTGGGAAGAGCGACTGCAATTAGACAATTATCGAATTAAAGGTCAGTTACTCTGGGAAGGATTGGATGTTACCGATCAGGAAATTATCCGACGCCTGATCGGAATGCTGATCGAAAACGACTCCTTGCTGCGTTCGGAGAAGTTTCGGCTGTTCAATGAACAAATGCGATCGCTCTTTCGTGCTGATAATATCCTGCTGTTGAGAGTCAAGCGTCAAGAGGTGAAACTGTTCACCTGCCAAGAAGATCAGGTTATGCAGACTCAAGAGTATGGGATTGAGTCTCTAAAAGACTCCCACTTTTTGCGGGCAGCACGCGCCAATCGCGTCTGGAGAGTGTCTAAATTAGAAACCGATTGTCAGACTGACTTTGAGAAGACACTCTGCAATCAAGGAGTGCGTTCTTTATTGGTGATTCCGCTAATAGCTGCTACCTCAGAAGGAGATACCTCCCTCAAACAGCTTATGGGAATCGTTGCACTGACAAGCAAGCATCCCAACAACTTCGATCAACTAGATGTCAGTAATGCTTCAGGGTTAATCCCTGCCTTAAGTTCTGCCGTGTGTCAGTCAGCTCAGGGGCAATTCAGTCACATCCACCCTTCGGTAGAATGGCGCTTTTTAGAAGAGGCGGAACGCCGCAGTTGGGGATTGCCACCGGAACCGATTGTGTTTGCCAATGTCTATCCGATGTACGGTATCTCGGATATTCGAGGTTCTTCAGAAGAACGCAATCGGGCAATTCAACGGGATTTACTCGCGCAATTCGATCTAGGTGTTGCCGTGGTAGATGCTGTTTGTCAGAATCGGGAATTTCCCTTCTTACAGCAGTTGCGGCAGGATTTACTGGCGTATAGTGAGCGCTTGCGCAAAGGGGTGATGGTAGATGCAGAAGTCACGGCGGTGCAATATTTGAGAACGAGTTTAGAGGTGTACTTTGATTGTTTTCGCGAATGCGGTGCGGCAGCAGCAGAAGCTGTAAACGCTTACGAGCAGGCTTGTGATAATGAACATCGCTGTGTTTATACGGCACGCGATCGCTATGATCGCATGATTCATGAAATTAACAATGTGTTGCGAGAAACCTGGGAACGCTGGCAAGCACGTATGCAGAAGGTTGTGCCTCACTACTGCGATCTCGAGCTGACGGATGGCATGGATCATATGCTCTATGCGGGTGCTTCAATCAACTCGCAATTTACCTTGTTCCACCTCCATTGCCTACGCTATGAACAGCTACGGGCAATTTGTGACTGTGCTAGGAGCTGTTTCCGATTACGCGATCGCTTTGAGACTCCCCTACAAGTTACCCATCTAATACTGATACAGGATACCACCGTCGATATTTTCCACGACGAACAAACCGATAAACTCTTTGATCTGCGAGGTAGTACCCGCGACACCCGCTATGAAATTGTCAAAAAGCGTATTGACAAGGCAGTGGAGAGTCACGCTCAAGTGCGAATCACCCAACCGGGAATGCTGACTCTGGTTTATTCGACGCCGGAAGAGCTGGCAGAATACCAACAGTATTTGCGCTATCTAGCTCGTGAAGGTTGGGTGGATACTCAAATTCACACCAGTACTGTCGAACCACTTCAAGGTATCACGGGGTTGAAATTTGCCCGCGTTCGTATTTTACCTGCACCGGAGGAGGCGAAAGAGGCTGCTACTGAATCAGCTATCCTCATCAGTCCGGTTGAGGAATTAGGCAATCAACAAGTCAGCGAAGGTAACGGTGAGGGTAAAAGCTGAATTTGACTAGGGCAGTAGAGACGTTATATATCCCTCTTCTGTCACTTTCCGAGTATTCTGAATAAAGGGATTAAAAGAAAAAACTCTGGAAGCTAAGTAGGACAATGGATGTAGAATTACAAATTCTGAAACATTTGGCAAGAGACGCCCATCAAACC
>NZ_JADEWY010000081.1 GCF_015207375.1 Coleofasciculus sp. LEGE 07092
GGAGCGGGGGTGCTGGGGAGCAAATTGGTGATTTATACACTTGTCAAAACAGCGCGATCGCGTCCTGCTTCTTTTGCTTGATAAAGGGCGCGATCGGCAGCAGCAATTAGGGCTTCGGGAGAATATTTTCGAGAGGGAATAACGCTGGCAACTCCTGAACTGAGTGTCACGTACTCGCTAATGGGCGATCGCGGATGGGGAAGCAATAGTTGCTTGAGAGAAGCTTGGATTAGTTCTGCCACACGCAAGGCTCCATCTCCGGGTGTATTGGGTAAAATTACAGCAAACTCTTCGCCACCATAACGCGCCACTAAATCTGCCGGACGCTTCACCGCACAACTGAGAGAACGTGCCACAGCTTTCAGACATTCATCACCCGATTGATGACCCTTTGCGTCATTGTAAAGCTTAAAAAAATCGACATCGCATAGCAACAAGGACAACCACCACTTCTCCCGGCACGAGATGCGCCAATATTGGTTCAAGTATTCGTCAAATCGACGCCGATTGGCAACTTCAGTCAACCCGTCTAGGGTTGCCAAGCGCCGCAGTTGTTGGTTGGCATTTTGTAAGTCAGCTTCTGCCTGCTGGCGCTGGTGAATTTCCTGCTGCAACTGCACGTTTTGGGATTGCAGGCTATGCCGCAGTTTCTGAATTGTGAGGTGAGTTATAACCCTAGCCAGAATAATTTCTTGCTGAGTTGGTTTTGTGATGTAGTCCACAGCTCCAAGTTCAAACCCCTTGACTACCACTGCTGTTTGAGATAGTGCCGTCATAAAAATGATCGGAATGTCGTGGGTTGAAGGGTTCGCCTTCAATCGCCGACAGGTTTCAAATCCGTCAATTCCAGGCATGATCACGTCCAACAAAATTACGTCAGGATGAGCGTAATTGACTTTTTCAAGCGCACTTTCACCATCCCTGGCAATTAAGACCTTAAAACCGGCATCCGTTAAAAAATCAAATAATACCTCTAAATTAGTGGGATTGTCATCAACAATCAGCAGGGTTCCTTTTTCCGACTCTTCAACAATCATTCATACTAGCCCTGACCACTTCAGCAATTATTCTGGTTCGCCATGTATTCTTTTACGAACTCCAAAATTTGTTTTTCCTGAAAACCTTTAGCTAACCGACGTAATTTTTTGGCAAATGGCACGAATTGTGGATCTAACGCTTCCAGTTGGCTAGCGTGTTCACTGATGCCTTTGATGTCACCCATCATTGCCAATTCGTACAGGATAGCAATTTCTTCTGACGACGGCGGCACCATTTCAGATGGAACGGGTGAAACCTCTGACGAGGAACCCGCTAGGGATTCATCCTTTGTCTTAGGTTCATAAATCCATTCCAACCCCAGATGTTGTTGTAATTGGGCAAACAGATGTTCGGCTTGCACCGGTTGGGGAATGAAACCGTTGCATCCTGCTGCCAAACATTCTTGCTGTTTATCAGCGAAAACGCTAGCGGATGTGGCAAGCACGACGGTATTTTGAAACTGAGAGATCTGCCGCAGTCGTCGTGTCGTCTCTAAGCCATCCATTCCTGGCATTACCAAGTCGATCAAAATCGCGTCTGGCTGCACCTGTTGCGATCGCTCTAAACAGTCTTGACCATCAATCGCTTCAATCACCTCAAACCCCAACGGGATCAGCAGATTCGCTAAAATCGAGCGATTTTGCCACTTATCATCAACAACCAAGATTTTGCGTAGGCAACCTCGAAAACTAACAATGACTCGATTGTCAATTTCGGCAGTCTGCTGCCATTTGGATACGGTCGGTAAATCCAAATCCAGATAGAAAATGCTGCCTTTGCTTAGGCTACTTTCCACGCTCAGTTCACCACCCATGAGCTGAACCAATCGCTGGCTGATTGCCAAACCTAATCCCGTGCCTTCAATTCGATGAGTGTTATCTTCAATTTGATGGAAGGGTAAAAAGATGTTGGCTACCTGTTCAGGGGCGATGCCAATGCCGGTATCTTCAACCTGAAATCGCATTTTGCGTGTGGGGAGTGGGGAAAATTCCTCCCTGTCAACCTTATCTCTCTCATTCTCATACCCATTTTCGGTGACATATCCAACTTTAAAGGTAATCGTGCCACTATCTGTAAATTTGACCGCATTGCCGAGGAGGTTGATCAACACTTGTCGTAGCCGTTTTTCATCACCACGAACGATTTTAGGTAAAGGAGAGAGGGGTTCGTATTGAAAGGAAATATTTTTGGGGTCAGCACGGATACGAACCATTTCAATAATCCCTTCTAGAAAATGGGAGAACTGAAAATCACTCAGACACAGTTCCATTTTCCGAGCTTCAATTTTAGAGAGGTCTAAGATATCGTTGAGTAGGGTTAACAGATGTTCGCCGCACTGTTGAATGATATCGAGTCCCTGCTGTTGCTTGGCATTGAAATGGGGTTCTCGCTTAAGGATTTGAGCATAACCGAGAATACCATTGAGGGGGGTGCGCAGTTCGTGGCTCATGTTGGCTAAAAATTCGCTTTTGGCGCTATTGGCTGCTTCCGCATCCCGTCGGGCTTGTTCCAAGTGAAAATTCTTGTCGGCTAATTCTTGGTTGGTGCGGGTTTGCTGTTCTAGCATCTGGCTTTGAGCTAGAGCAATTCCAACTTGGTCAGCCAGTTGGCGCAACAGTTCAATTTCAAAGTCTTGCCACTGCCTAGAGCCGTTACATTGATGGGCAATGAGCAAACCCCAAAGGGCTTCTCGCTGAAGGATGGGGACGACTAAGTTAGCCCTGACACCAAAAGATTTCAGCAGTTCTACATGACAGGGTTTAACGTTGGCTTGCAGCAGGTCATTGACACCACGAATGCGCCCTTGAGAGTACTGTTTCAGGTAAGATTCAGCGAAGCAAGGGTCGGTGATATCCAGTCCTAGAATAGCGGGCCACTCGGCAATAACGGCTTCAGTGACGACGGTGCCTGATCCATCCGGTCGTAACTGATACACGATCACGCGGTCTACTTGGAGGATACGCCGTACCTCGGTGACAGTCGTTTGGAGAATGGCATCCAATTCTAAGGATTGGCGGATTTTGAGGGTAATTTCTGCAAACAGTTGTATTTGCAGGGTTTGGCGGCGCAATTCGGCTTCTGATCGCTTACGTTCGGTGATATCTTCAGCAATGCCAGCCAGACGGGTAGCCACACCCACTTCGTTGAGAACACGAAAGGCGCGTACCCAAACCCAGCGCTGTGACCCATCGGGTCGCAGAATCCGGTACTCTTCTTGAAAATCTTGCTGACCTTGGAGCTGTCGTGTCAAGGCGGCTACGACCCGGTCGCGATCATAGGGATGCATACTGTCAAACCAAAAACTAGGCTGCTCGTACAGGTTTTCCCTTGGACGCCCCCATACTCCCTCGTAAGCGGGGCTGATGTAAAACATCTGGTCGAGAGTCGGACTGGTTAAGAAGAAAACTTCGCGGATATTTTCTGCAAGCTGACGGAACTGTTCCTCACTCGATCGCAGGGCATCTTCTGCTTGTTTGCGATCGCTAATGTCGGTGTGAGTACCGACCATCCGCACTATCTTACCCCGTTCATTTCGCAAAACCAGACCCCGCGAGAGCATCCATGGTGCTGAACCATCGGCATGGAACATCCGAAACTCTAATTTCCACTGGGAGAGTTCCCCCGCAAATAAGGCATCCATTTCCGCTTTAACGGTAGGGAAATCTTCAGGATGGACGAGGGCAATCAGTTCATTAAAGGTTGGATAGTCTCCGTCGGGTGGATAACCGATGAGATTGCGAAATTGAGGTGAGTAATAGTAATAGTTCGTCTGGAAGTTGATATCGAAAAGTCCACCCTCATTGGCTTGAATGGCGAGGGCGAACCTTTCTTCACTCTCTCGCAATGCGGCTTGCGCCTGTTCGCGTTTGGTGATATCTAACGCCATTGAAGCAACACCCAGCAAGTTCCCCTGAGGGTCAATCAGCGTTGTATTGTACCACTCACAAATAATAGTTCGACCGTCTTTGGTAAGATTTTCGTTACAGGAGCGAGTTCCCCCCCGACCCGAATAGAGTTCGCTTTTAACATAGTTAACCTGTTCGAGAGCACTGTCTGGTACGATTAAGTTGAGTGAATAGGAGAGAGCTTCCGCTTTGCTGTAGCCGAAAATTGACTGCGCCGCTGGATTCCAATCGACAATTTCACCATAGATGTTCCATTCGATCACCGCTAACGGCGTTTGCTGAACTAATAGGGAAAGCCGTTGCCGGGAACTTTGGAGTTTCTCTTCGGCTTGCTTGCGATCAGTAATGTCGTGTCCTTCAAAAATTAGCAATACGACTTCAGAGCGATCATCTCGCACTGGCTTGAGCAAGAAGTCAATGGTGGCAACAGCTTCACCAGCACCGAGAACATCCACTTCGTAACGGACAAACTCACCCATTGCAGCAGAGGCGATCGCACTTTTGAGTTCATATTGAGTTTGGCTGGAAATTTGCCACCACCGCGTTTCCCAAAACGGACGCCCTACAACCTCTGAAGCTGGGATACCTGCAAAATTTAATACAGTCTGGTTAGCTTCAAGGACGGTGCCATTGGGTGATAGTAATCCAATAAACTGGAACGTCCCATCAAAGATAGCGCGGAATCGCCGCTCACTATCCCGTAAAGCTTGCTCAACTCGTTTGTGTTCCACCACTTCAGCGAGCAGTTGCCGATTTGCCCCCCTTAAGGCGGTCGTTCGCTCTTCAAATTGCTCTTTAAACTCATCCAGGCGTTTCTGATAGTCCGCTTCGCTAGCGTGCAACTCCCCTTGGGCTGAAGCACGTTCAGTGATAAGAGTTACCAAAACCAAAGCCGTTGCCACTACGACACGGATTAGAGCCTGTAGGGATTCGTTCCCTACAGCCATTGAATCAGCGAGTTGGGTTGTGCCAATATAAACCACGGTTAGTGCTGTTACCTTGGCGGAATAGTGCCAGAACCGATTGGGGATGCGGGTCATGTTTATCGGTTATCCAAGTTCAATAAAAGGGGGCAATAGGCTATCCTCTATAGAGGTATATAGCTATGCACCTCTACATAAAATGGATATGTATTTCTATTTCCCAGTAAATCGGTAGCTGCACTCAAGCTGACGTATTTGTTAATGGTAGACAGAATTGCTAGAAAATTGCATCCAGGACAGGTGGGACACCCATCCCATAAAAATTTTCCTGGTAGGGTAGGCATCTTGCCTGCCCCGCTCCCCCGCTAGGCACCATAAGCCGCAGTCGCACTTAACAAAACCCAGAGCCATGCCAAAGCGAGAGTTCCCAGAATTTCCAATACCCGTACTAGAAAAGGTTTCATGTCTTTAAAACTAAAACTTGGCATTTAACCATCCCCTTCCGCCAGTTCAGCAAATTCCCGCTCCAACCAATCCTCACCCACTCGAATCGTCAAATCTGACTCAATATCTCCCGTCGAAGACGCCTCTACTTTACCAATTCCCATAATTTTTTTCAGAAGCGCTGCGGCATTCAAATCCCCTTGCTGCACAATAATCTCAGTCTTACGCAACGGATCGGGCCAATCGCGGACTATATAAACATTATTAAAATCTTTTTCTTGTAAATACCGAGCAACACGGTGAGCCAGTTCTGGGTCATCCGTCGCATTTTGAATCGCAATATGCAACCGATAAGGCGAACGATGAACATCTGAGGAACTCCAGGTTTGGTCTTGCTGGAAATATTCTTGCATTACCCGATCTCGCCCTGCTGGATTCATAATCCAGTAGCTGGCAATATATTCTCCCGGATTGCTGAATCGCCCCGGCAAAAGTACCATCTTAAAATCGTTCCCATCCAGACCCAAACCAAAGCCTACCAATGCCAGCATTTCCTCTAGACTGAGATTAGTGTCTACATACTGCTGCATCACTCGAATCACTTGAGGCAAACGCGGCAACACGGTAGGACTAACCAACCGTTTCCTCAGTGCTTTCAGAAGAGTTTGCTGCCGCTGCACCCGCCCAATATCTCCGTATTGGTCTTTGCGAAATCGAGCAAACTGTTCGGCTTGGTCTCCATTCAAGGTCTGCCACCCCGGTTCTAAATCGATTTCCAAATTCTGAGTGACATCTGTATATTGCATCGGGTAGGGAACAAAGACCTCAATCCCACCCACTAAGTCTACCAACTCCCGAAACGCATCGGTTGTAATCCGCACGTATCGGTCAACCGGCACATCATTCAGGGTACGGCTAACAACCCGCGCCGCTAGCGCCGCCCCCCCCTCTACATTCGCATCATTAATCTTGGCAACTCCAACTCCGGGAATTTCCACTTGCGTATCCCGAGGGATAGAAAGCATCCTCACGGAGTCTTCTGTTGGGTCTAGCCGCAACAGTAACATGGTATCGCTGCGACCGCTAAAAACCTCTGGTGAGTTTTTGGGAATGTCGGGAACTCGGTCAATTCCCATTACCAGAATGTTAACGGGTCGGGCAAGGTCATACTGAAATCCTTTCTGCCATGCCTCTCCCTTAGAGCTTTGAGGCACGATTAGGGGTGAAAATGGCGTTAGTAATGCCACGGTTGCGCCCAGTGTGGCAGAAATTGTTGCCGTCAAGATAAAAGCAGCACTCCAGAGAAACCAACGCATACAGCGACCACCCGCTGATTTGTTTCGACTTGAATCAGACTCTTGCTCTACAGGCATTTCAGCATCATCCACAACATCAGGATTGCGATTTGCCTGTTCGGAGCCAGAGTCATTCGATGATGGAAATCCCAAACCCATGGGGGAACTGTTGGACACGTTTTTTCACCCTCATACCACTGTAGCTAGCGCTAGTAGTTTTACATTCTCTAAATCTCATGCAGGATTATAACGTTACCTTCATCGATTCCGAATTAATCTTCGGTTGTGAGAAAAACCAATCCGGAAAGAGATGTTGCATACAGCGTCTCTACATCAGCACTAAGGCTACGATGTAGCAGAAAACGATGCAAGCTACCTGAACTATGGATAAATCCTTAATACCCGTAATTCTGGCTGGCGGCAAAGGGGAACGTTTTTGGCCCCTAAGCCGCAAGCACCGCCCTAAGCAGTTTTTAAGTTTAGATGGTAGTGATAAAAGCCTACTACAGGCAACGGCAGACCGTCTAAACCAGCTCGCTGGGGGTTGGCAGAACGTGTGGGTTATCACTTCAGCGCAATTGGCAGATGGTGTTCAAGAGCAGCTTCCCCAACTCCCCCCAGAAAACGTGCTGGCAGAACCAGAGGGACGCGACACAGCACCAGCCGTGGCGTGGGCAACCCTGGAAATTGCCCAAAAGTATGGGGATGATGCTGTAGTGGGCTTTTTTCCTGCCGATCACTGGATTGCCGATCAGCACGCCTTTCAAGAAACGATCGCCGCTGCCACCGAGTTAGCGATCGCACAAGCCGCCATTGTCACCTTGGGAATCGCTCCAGACTACCCCTCTACAGGATATGGATACATCGAACAAGGGCAACAAACGGGGACATTTGGCAAACTGCCTGTATATCGCGTCAACCGATTTACCGAAAAGCCCGACCGAGAAACGGCTGAAGCTTTTCTAGCAACAGGTAACTATAGCTGGAATAGCGGGATGTTCATTTTTCGGGCTGGAGTAGTTTTGGCTGAACTGAACACCTACGCACCAGAAATTATCATTCCTCTGCAACAAAGCGGCGTAGCAGCTTATTCCCAAATGCCTAAAAAAAGTATTGACTATGCCTTAATGGAAAAAACACAGCTTGCTTACGTTTTACCCGCCGCCTTTGGCTGGGACGATTTGGGAGACTGGAACGCTTTGGAACGCTTGCAAAAAGGAGACGCCCCTAATGTAGAACTGGCAACTCATGTCGGCAAGGATACCCAAGGCTCGGTTATTTACGCCACTGATAAGGATGAAGTTATTGTGACGATTGGTTTAGAAGATGTGGTCGTAGTACGCGATCGCAATGCTACACTCATCGTCAAAAAAGACCGCACCCAGGAGATCAAGCAGGTTCTCAAAACCCTACAAGACGATCCCAACTTGAAACAGTTTCTTTGAGATACTCCCCCGCTAACTGCAAGCTGTATAGCGGGGGATTCTGCCGTTGATTGGGATTCTTAGTTCCGCGAGACTTCAGACAGGAGAGACAACTCAATCTGGCGCTCACAAAATTTCCTGCTGTTTGGATTGATTTGCCAATTGATAGCAAGGGAGAGGAATTAATGAATTTATGTAAATAAATGTAAAAAAAAGGACGTTTGACTTTGATACAGTAGCCCTCCTTTTCTTTACCTAACTTCATAAAAAATGGATTGAGTCTGTTTGCTTGCTTAACCAATCCCCTGCGAGTAGCGTCTTTTGCAGGCATGGGTGCGTAAATTGTAACTTAATACTTCTTAATTTTTATGTAAACTAATATGTAAAAACAAAAGCAAAAATTTTCAAATCTATTTACAAAAGGCAAAGGATGCTTTAATCTAATTCATAGGTGGAAAAAAACTAAATTTCTGCCGAACCTTAAAAAAGTTCAAGCAATTATCTGAACCATGACAACTACATTACAACGCCGCGAAACCGCCTCCGTTTGGGATCGGTTCTGCGAGTGGGTCACCTCCACTGAAAACCGCCTCTATGTGGGCTGGTTCGGTGTACTGATGATTCCTACTCTCTTAACCGCCACCACTTGCTTCATCATCGCTTTCATCGCTGCTCCTCCTGTGGACATCGATGGTATCCGCGAACCTGTTGCTGGAAGCCTGATGTATGGCAACAACATCATCAGTGGAGCAGTTGTTCCTTCTTCTAACGCTATCGGCTTGCACTTCTACCCCATCTGGGAAGCTGCTTCCTTAGATGAGTGGTTGTACAACGGTGGTCCTTACCAGTTGGTGATTTTCCACTTCCTCATCGGCGTCTTCGCCTACATGGGTCGTGAGTGGGAACTTTCCTACCGTCTCGGTATGCGCCCCTGGATCTGCGTAGCTTACAGCGCTCCTGTTGCTGCTGCTAGCGCCGTGTTCTTGATTTACCCCATCGGTCAAGGTTCTTTCTCCGATGGTATGCCTCTAGGCATCTCTGGAACCTTCAACTTCATGTTCGTGTTCCAAGCTGAGCACAACATCCTGATGCACCCCTTCCACATGCTCGGTGTGGCTGGCGTCTTCGGCGGTTCCTTGTTCTCTGCTATGCACGGTTCTCTAGTCACCAGCTCTCTGGTGCGTGAAACCACCGAAACCGAATCTCAAAACTACGGTTACAAGTTCGGTCAAGAAGAAGAAACCTACAACATCGTTGCAGCTCACGGCTACTTCGGTCGGTTAATCTTCCAATACGCTTCCTTCAACAACAGCCGTTCTCTGCACTTCTTGTTGGGTGCTTGGCCCGTGGTTGGTATCTGGTTCACCGCTCTGGGAATCAGCACCATGGCGTTCAACCTGAACGGTTTCAACTTCAACCAATCCATTCTCGATTCTCAAGGTCGCGTTATCAATACCTGGGCTGATGTGCTCAACCGCGCTAACCTGGGCTTTGAAGTGATGCACGAGCGCAACGCTCACAACTTCCCTCTCGATTTGGCGGTAACGGAAGCTACTCCTGTTGCTCTGACTGCTCCAGTCATCAATGGTTAATCCTTAATCTGGTAGAGACGCTGTATACAACGTCTCTACTACAACAAACAAAAGCGCTCTCCGAAAGGGGGGCGCTTTTTGTTGGAACTACATCTGGGGGTTGAAGCGATATGGGGAAAATAACTGCCATCCTAAAAGAGGTCTGCCCTATCTGTCTAGATTAAGATTGCAGCAGTTGGCAGCACATGGATGTTCTGTGAGGTTCCCTTGTCCCCTTATCCTATTTGTTAAATAGGGTTGACATTCAAGCTAATGACTGATAATCGCTTAGAGAGTGCTGTTGAACGGTATGAAAATGCGATCGCTACCATTGAAAAAGCAGATAATAAATTAGCCGTTGAACAAATTTTGGAGGTTCTTGTTGCTCGTGATGAAGTTCAAGCTCTGCTTGCAAACAATACTCAATTTAAGCCAGGACGTTTAATTGCTAAAGTCCATCAATTAGATACCCGTCTCAAAAAGCAGGCTGATTCAATTAGTCACACGAGCAACTTAGCTAAGTTACGAGAGATTATCGAACCCTCCGAAAGAGATTGGTGGTGGTTGCTAACATCATCCAAGCCAATGCCGTGGTATGAGCGCTATGATTGGCTGTGGATTTGGCTATCTCTTGTCTTTTTAACTGCCTCTGCCAGTATAACCATCGATATTGCCAATCGCTTTTTGAGTGGAAACCCTAGTCAATTGGGAACTCTCGGTATTATTGCTCAAAGCGTGATGACACTGCTAACGGCTGGGGGAGCATTGACCAAACCTGGACGAAAAGGCGTTGAACATATTCTCAATACTCTAAAAATTCCCGAACATTTTTGGGATGAAGCGATTTGTACTCTCTCATTGCTTCTATTACTAGTTCCCATCTTCATTCAGTCACAATTACCGACCTTTGCTGAGTACTACAAATACCTTGGGGATGAAGCCTATAACTCCCGTGTAGAGTATAGCTCTCAACTAGCCAGTGCCGAACGATTTTACAGCCGAGCCATCAAAATCGATCCAGACGATAGCGAAGCTCACTATAAACTAGGAGTGCTTTACGAAGACTTGCAAGAGTTAAATCAGGTTATTGACCAGTATCAAATTGCTGTAAAAGGAAGAGTAGAAGGAGAGTCTTACAAAGCCTACAACCGCTTGGCTCGATTATATATTATCAACGGTTCAGAAGCGGATTACTCTAAAGCAATTGCTTTGCTCAGACGAGCCATGAGCTTAGAGGCTGTCAAAACGGACAAAGAGACGATGTATGCTATCAAGAAAAATTTTGGTTGGGCGCGACTAAAGCAAGACCGTTATATTGAGGCTAAACATTTACTGATAGAGGCGATTCAGCTTTTTCCCAATCAAGCACCCGCTCATTGCCTGTTGGCACAAGCTCTAGAGAAATTGCCAAGAGAACAGCAAAATCCCCAGACAGAATGGGAACATTGTCTCCAATATGCCAATCAGCGAGATCCAGATGAGGATGCTTGGATTGGTTTAGCTCTTAAACGCTTAGAAGTTTATAGATATCGGCAATGAAACCTAAATTATCTGTTCCTATAATTGTAAGTTTGATAGTGGCAACGTTAAATGCTGGAGTTGGAATACCTCAATCAAGACTGATTCTGGCTCGAACGATTGAAGTTAAGGGGACTGTGGAATTAAAAAGAGAGGAAAGTTCCTCTTGGCGTCCAATGAAGGAGGGGGAAAGGCTTTTCTATGGAGACCTTTTGCGAGTCCAAAAAGGGTCTAGAGGGGTTATTCAGTGTACTACTGATTTAACTGAGTGGACGGTGCCGGATGATGGATTGCCTAGGGGTGTTGCGAATACCTGTTCTCTGCCCGAATAAGGTTATTTTAGAAACAGCTAGAAGGCGATAAGCTTTGCTATATTATCGCGTTTCTCTATCTGGTGAGGTACAGCCTGATGAAAGCAGGGAGTGGGGAGTAGGGAGTAGGACTGTACCTCATGTCAATCTTTTCCCTTATTTGTTGGAAGTGTAACGTTGCTCCCTCTTGATTAAACTCCGTTCAGAATTCGTACTCTACTTCTACAATTTCCGTATACTCAAACTCGTTAGGGCTGGGTCGTATCAAATCATAACCCATCCCAACAAGTTCAATAAAATCTTGCTCGCAGTCAGGTTTGGGAGAGTTGTAGGTGAGAACGTATTCTCTACCGATATAATTTTCCATCTCCTGGGCTACTTCTCCGCGCCATTGGGTTTTCGTTACTAAAACTACAAGTTGATTAGCTAACTGAGGAAGTATTTTGGCAATCTGCCGACGATAGATTTCATCCAAACTCCCAAAGGGAGAATCCATCACCATTGGGAAAGTGCTGCTATCAGGTCCCATCAGGGTATGGTCTTGAATCCACTCCCGTACCCGTTCAATAATACCACCAATAAAGGATAAACTCAGAATTTGATTTTCGCCAGTGGAAGCAGCAACGATGGTTTCTTGTCCGGTGGTATTGTCTGCTAATGTAACCTCGTATTTCTCACTCAATTTTGGTAGGTAGGGAGTGAAGGAAATAGAGGTGAATATTTCCTGTATCTTTTTCTCTAGGGACTTGCGAAACTGGTTGTCCAGTCGTGTTTTTACTTCAATTAGCCGCTCCACGGCATCTTGAGCAGCAGTAATACGTCCCTGGGCTAAGGCTTGTTTGTTTTCATTCATTTTATGCTTGGCAATTTGATTAGCTTTAACATCAATATCTGCTGATAGTTGCTCGATTTGCTGTTGATTAGCTCCTTTTTCTAAGGTCAAATTCCTAATTTTTTCTTCTATTTCATCTAATCTTTTTTGCAACTGATTAATATCTTCATTGGGAAAAGTTCTTAACTTTTTTTTAATGTCGTCAAGTTGGGTTTCAATGCGCGACAGCTCGGTTCTTCCCTGAGCCAAAATTGCCTGCTGTCGATCGATTTCTTGCCAAAATTCAGATGATTGTCTGTCAATTTCATCCACTTGGACACCCAGGCGAATTGCCGTTTCTTCCACATCAGCCATTCCCGCTTTATCCATCCAAGCTGCTACTTTTTGATGAGCATGAGTTCCTTCAATCAAGTCTGCACCGCAGATGCAACACTGGGATTTGAGCAAATCGCCGACAAATTGTTGCTTAATACCAACTGGTAATTCTCCCGTAGAGCGCAAATCGTCAACGATTACCCGGAATTGTGCCGTTGTTTGGGAAAGTAAGACGGTATAGCCCCGTGTGGATACTGCCCGCTTCAGAGTATCTTGTCCTTGTTTGAGCGTTTCTCGAACAAGCTTTTCTTGCGCCTCCAACTCATCCCGCAACTGTTGCAACTCTTTTGCTCCACCCAATTCTAACAAGCGCTCGCCCATCGTCCGCTTTAACTCGTCTTGGTTCGCTAATTCTCGATCGATTTCCTGTTGACGATGTGATAAACGCTGACTCTTTTTTTCAAGTTGCTTCTGCTCTTGCAGTAGTTTTTTAGTTTGAGAATCGCCAATCAACGCTAACTCCGCTTCCAGGCTTTTCTTGGCTTCCTTCAAATGCTTGATAGAACGATTTAAAACCTCAACACCTAGCAAGGTTTTCGTCGCTTCTGCAATTTCTGATTTCTTATCATATCGCACAATTTGCTCAATTCGTTCCCCATCAAAAAAGAAGTATTGATGCAAGCTGGCTGGCAAAATTCGCCCAATGATATCTTCTGGCAGTTGTTGTGGAAGTAGCCAGCGCCCGTCATCTCCAGAAATTTGCAGGTAAAGTTCGCTCTTTCCCTGTTCGATTCCGGCTTCTGTTTTGTAAGCACGGCATAAGCGCTTTGCCTGATAGCGCTTGCTAGAATGCTCAAACCGAATTTCTACCCAACATTCTACAAATTCTTGGAGTCTAGCTTCGCTAATTGCCCGTTTATTCACTAGTTGCTCTTCTGAGGAAAACGCCGCACTAAATTTCTCGTACAGTACCCAAGTAAACGCATTCAATAGGGTCGTTTTTCCTGCACCGTTGTTGCCATGAATCACAGTAATGTTGCGTTCTCCACTCGCCAGAAAAATTTCTGGTGTTTTGCCATAAAATTGACGAAAGTTACAAAGCCGGATTGATATCAGCTTCATTGGATTTCTTCCTTGACAATTCTCAGGATGTCATCATTGATATTTCGCGGATTTTTCATATAGAGTTTATCTTTTTCCGCTTGGAGTACCCGCTCGATAATGCAGCGAACTTCTGGAGGAGCGCTAGTAATCGGTTCCTGAACATCACTGAGATCGACACTTCGGTTATAGGAAGAACGCTTTTCGGCTAAGATGCTAGATATAGCTTGAGTGGCAATATCTGGGTACTTGAACGCCATCACTGGTGCGATTTTCTCAACTTCGGATTTCTATTCTACATAAGTTTTTGGATTTCTTCTTGAGTCGGAACCTTTGCCATTCCTTTAATCCTAATAGGTTTCAATCACTACCCTAGCCAACGTGTATCCCAATTGTGCAGCTCTAGAAATACACGGGAGTCATAGAAGCATCTTGCTTATTTGCTTTTTTGGGCAGCGAACCGGAGTTTCCTACTATACCATCCCAAATAGAATCTCTTTTCTCTGGCAATGGAGTGGTGGAGTTACGGTATTATTTTGCTCACTCTTTACAATTCGACAAATATGGGAACAATACGACGCTTATCTTAGTAACTTAGAAATCTAGCATATTTGGGCGGTCTGGTAGAACTTCACAATAACTTTACGAGCAACCCCAAAAAATTGTGTAATGATTTATAAAGGGATGATAAATAGCTGAACGCAAATGCTTTAAGGATCTGCACAACTTGCTAGTGAAGCCGTTCCTAGAGGGGTAATATGGGCGTTTAGTCAAGTGAAACTGTTAGCGAAGTGAGTTAAAAAAAAATGGGGTTGCATAAAATTTACTTACCATGGTAGAATAACCCCTTTATTGTTTATAACAAACGTCAACCCTGATTAGGGAAAGAGATTGCCCAAATTGAATTAATGACGTTTCCTCTTTAATGACTTTAACCAAAGTTTCAAGAGGAAAGGTTGGTGATGACTATCAGAATGCAAACCAGAATGCAAAGAACCATGAAACAACCATTCCTAACAGCAGGATTTACGATTTTATCTTTCATGTTACCCATGGAAGCTTCGGCTGCAATGTTCACCAAGATGTATGTTTTTGGTGATAGCCTCTCCGATCCGGGTAACATTTTTAATATCACTAAGGCTGCAAATAACCCACCGCCCGAACTACTGCAATTGCTACCTCCCGGCACACAAATACCGCCAGTCGAACCCATACCCTCAGTTCCTCCCTACGATCAGGATGGGCGTTTTTCTAACGACTTGGTTTGGGTAGACTATCTGGCACAAGATCTGGGTTTAGATTTGACTCCTTCTACAGAACTCTCGGTATTCTCCCCTACAATACCCCTACCTTCTCCAATTACCATCGATCCTACGACCCTGCAACCTGTAGTTAGCCCCTACTTCCTGGGTACTACTGCGACTCAAGGTGTTAACTTCGCCTTCGGTGGTGCTCAAACCGGATTCGGTGGTGCTGGGGATGACTTCGGTCCACTCATACCAGGACTACAGACACAAGTGGGTTGGTTTGTTAATGACTTAGGTGTTGCCCAGCAGCAAGCTGACGAGGACGCTCTTTATGTTGTGTTTGCAGGTCCTAATGACTATCAGACTGTTCCTAATGCTAACACCACGCAGCCAGTTGCCAATATAGCGCAAGCGGTGCAGTCTCTTTACGCCCTCGGCGCTCGTAATTTCTTGGTGCCTAACTTACCGGATTTGGGCAAAACCCCTCGTGCATTCGGTTCCAATGGTTCTATTCCGCCAGTAGATTCTGATACCCTCACTGACAGGACAATCGAGCATAATACTCTCTTGAAAGATACCCTCAGCTCTTTAAATCAGTCATTGAGCGGTATCAACCTCGTATCTCCTGATATTTTTGAGCAGTTTAATGAGATTAGAAATAGTCCCACGGACTTCGGTTTCACAAATATAACTGACGCTTGCTTAAATCCCGATCCCATTACTGTAGATGTAGAAGATCCAGCAACGATCAATGTCTGTGATAACCCCGATAACTACTTATTCTGGGATGGCATCCATCCAACCACTGCCGCTCATAAGCTTTTGGCAGAAAAGACGTTAGAAGCTCTACAATCTGAGCCTGAATCTGTCCCGGAACCAACACCTTTAGCCGCACTAGGGTTACTGGGAATCGCTGGGTTGCTGCACGGTAGATTTAAAAAATCCCACCAGAAGGCAACGTTACCCACTCAGACACCGGACTCTGCCGAAAAAGAAGTGCTACATATCTAGCAACCCGTACCGTTTCTGAAGCTTGAGCAGCTTAATTCTAGCTTCTCCAGCATTATCAGCGAGGTCTGCAAATTCCAAAAATCGTTTTAACTCTTTTTTAAGGAGATTGCGTTCAACGTCCAACGTGTCTCGCCCCAAGTCTGGGGGCAAAACAATCATGTCAAATAACGTCGCCCGTTCCTTACCGGAATGAGGGCGCAAAATTCTGCCCCGCCGTTGGATAAACTGGCGGGGATTACTACTACTAGCAAGAATAACTGCCGTTTGAATCGCTGGAATATCCACCCCTTCATCTAAGCAGCGAATTGCCACCAATCCCTGCAATTCTCCGGTTTCAAACTGATGCCGCAGTGCTTCCCGTTCTGCCAACGGTGTCTCAGCGGTATAGGTGTTGACGCGATAACCCAGTTCTACCCCCAATAACCGAGTTACGGCGGCTAATTGACGGTTATTTTCTTCACTCAACGCCCCTTCAATCGAACCATCCCCGCAATAAAATAAGGTGTGGGAGGTATCCAAACGTCCAACCATTAACTCCTGTAATGCCGTTAACTTATTAGCGGCTACCCCAATCAGGCGGGCGCGTTGCATTAATAACGAGGTGACAGTATCGTTATTGTGGATATCAATATCATCCTTATCCATTAGCGCCCAACCAATCCGTTTCGTTAACTTGGCATATGCCAATGATTCGGCTTCGGTTAATTCCACTAAAATGGGATAGTAAAGATAGTGGACGAGTGCTCCTTGGTCAATGGCATCGGCGAGGGTAAGTTCAGGTTGCAGTATCGAACCAAAGTAATTGAACAAAACATCGGTTCCTTTCTCGTCAAAATAGCGTTCGGGTGTGGCAGATAAACCGAGACGCAAGCCAATGTTGCGGGGTAAACTTTCTTCTAAGCGTCGGGAACCTAAGTTATGGGCTTCATCGCCGACAATCAGGGTTTTATCGGGAAAGTACTTGAGTTGAGATTGAAATCCTGCTGTAATTAGGGTGGCATTGGTAGTGATGAGAGAGAGAAAAGGCAGGTTGCCAGAATGCAGATTGTAAAGGGCGATTGAAAGCTGACTTTGCCAACTGCGGACGTTCTCAAAGGCTAATAGGGGTTCTAGATTAAAGTTCTGGCATTCTCGCGCCCACTGGGTAACAAGATGCCGGTAAGGACACACAACCACTAAGACTTGTAAGTGGATTGTTTGATACAGTTGGGTGGCGATCGCTAATGCTGTAATTGTCTTACCGCTACCCGTCGCCATCTTCAGCGTTCCGCGCCCGTGGTTGGCAAACCAATTCGCTACAGCTTGCTCCTGGTACTGTCGCAGTTGGATAGAGGGCGGTATTCGGGGACATCCCGGTGGTTGATTGTCTGCTAAGGGTTGAGACTCGTAAGGTGCTGATGGTTCAGCAACACTATTGTAGTGCGATCGCTTAATCTCATCTAATATAGCGGTTTGCAACTCAGTGAAGTATAGTTTGACCCCCCTTATCAAGGGGGGAACTGTATCACACCGACTCGGAAAGTGCTTTAAGCCTTCTGCCTTTTGCCTCATCTCCATTCCCCTTGCACCACGTTGAATTCCCTCTTGATAAGCTTGTTCAGCCGCAGCGCGAGTAGCATCTTCCTCAGTCGCTTCCCCAAGTTAGCCATTTGTATCAAAATTTGTAACAATGCATTCTAAAAATGGGAAACTCGCGATGCTTACAAATGCGATCGCGAGTTTCTGCAAATAGTCGGTTTTCGACCGAGTTTTATAATTGCTGAACCGACACTCTAGAAACTGTCAGAACCTAGGGCATGGGATGGAAAAGAAGGTCAGGGAAAAAGCGGTTAAATTCAATCAAAATTCCGGCTAGGACGAATAACCAAATCGCAGATAAAACAGGTGCAGTAGAAAGATACTTGAGGAAATATTGCATCGAAACTTCTCCTAAACAGTGTTGGCAATTTTTGCGATTAGGGATTTGATATCAATCCCTAATCCCCAATCTCTAGTCAAAAACTACTAGCGAGGTGATACCGGAATTTCATCATCCTTGGCAAACATTTCGCCCGATGTCATATCTTTGAGCGCTGTCAGGGGCCATGCAAAGCCAGTGAGCATTTTGCTGACTGCCAGGGGTACATCGATAATGATTTCTTTCTCTTCTGGATTCTTCCCCTTCTTAATATCGATCAGATAAGAGCGACCAACCCAACCAATCCAGCCGGCAATATACAAAAAGAGAACGCTAGGAATCAGAAAGTCACCCGCCCGACTCCAACGACCATCTACAATCAAGTGGGGTAATCCCTCTTTGCCGCATAGGGCTTGAGAATAACGCTCAAACCGCTTTTTCCCTGAAGCCGGGTCATCCGTTGTCGCACGGGCAGATTTAGCTCGTTGCTGAAAAGCTGGAGACTCAGCGCAAGGCGTAAGTGCATCAAAACTAAAATCAGCCGAGGCAGGGGGTGCGAAGCTAAACCATAGAGTGACGGCGAAAATCAGAGCTAACAATCGTCGCATAGAATTGTTTCCTTTTGTTACGAAATCTGAAGTTTTTTTGTCCCCCATCACTGGAATTTGTAGACCAGTAATTCTATTTTCAAGGGGGTGTGGGGGGTAGGGTATCGGGTATAGCTTGGAAATTACACGTTCCCCATAGTTCTAGTACTCTATCAAAGCTAGTTCGACGGGTTACTTTTATCTCCGCCTCCGGAGCGTCCGGAGCGTCAGTCTCAACCCGTCAATTTAAGGTTGACCCATCACTAGCCTTCTAGAGGTGACTCAGTGTGCAGCTCTAGATCAAGCATCGCTCTCAATGTAGATAAACAATAGACCCATCACCACAGCAGGCATCAGCCAGCAAATGACTGGGATCAGAATCCAAGGTAAGAATGAAGCTGAGTATGAACCTATCATGTCAAACCATCCTATCTAAATTTACAAGAGTCCAAGAGAAAATATTCCCCAACAAAGGAACCATTAGGGATTGTTAACAAAACCCCGGAAAATGGCATCCACTGTCTCAAAGTTCTCCAATAGGAAATAGGCAACAAAAGCGCCACCCATACCGCCAACGAAGAATCCACCAGCCAACTCGCTCCAGCCTTCCGAGGTTTTCAGCCTGTCAACATCAGGAGGATGTTCTATGGAACTCTTTAATGAGACTAATCCCCAAGCTGCAATACCTGCTGTTCCCAGCAGAACTAACACTAAGGCTGTTACCAAACCACCTAGATAACGAGCTTCTGGATAGTCACGTAGCGCACCAAACACAACCTCTGGCCCAACGAGGAAATACCCATGAGCCATGCCAATCTCCAGTCCTCGTATGAATGGGGACAGCCCTTTACGGTAAGCTGGGAGATTACCGATAAACGCTCTGGTAAACGCAGAATCACTGATAGGAGTCGATAGATGACCCACAAATGGGTCGCCTTGATAGGGCTTCACGACTTCCATATCTCTCGCATCCGCCATTCGGATTTCTCCTTCTGTAGTCTAAAAGTTTACAAGAACACTTGAGATAACATTTTAAGCAGGTACGGGTTATTCAATTGCAGAATGTGGGATCTCCTTTAAAAAACTTCATTAAATCTCATCAAGCGCCTATTCTCTCCATCTGAGGGCTACCGGCAGGATAGAGGTAGGTTTTGTACCGATTTGTATAGTATTTTTGGAAAAAAGGCAACCTTGCGAGAGGGCGCAACTCAATGAGACGAATCTTCAAGCAACTATACAAAGAAAGACGAAAATACCTGCAACGCTTAATGTTGCCGCTGTTGCTACTTACAGCGATCAGCGGACTTGTTGCAGCACCAGCAAACGCGACGAATGTTTACCAAATGCCCAATGTCAGCGCGGGTGAACCAACCTGGGTCATTGATACAGCCGAAGTCCTCAGCCGCCTCAGTGAAGGCAAGTTGAGCAACAATTTGGATAGTTTAGCCAAAAACACTGGGCAGGAAGTGAGGATGGTCACAATCCGCCGCCTAGACTACGGGGAGACAGCAGAAAGTTTTACCCAAGCCCTGTTTGAGAAATGGTATCCGACGCCAGAGGCTCAAGCCAATCAAATCTTGCTGGTTATCGATACCGTCACCAACAACACCGCGATCGCAACAGGAGAAGCGGTCAAGTCTATTATGCCCGATGACATTGCCCAAAGCGTGGCATCTGAGACAATGACTGCACCCCTGCGGGATGGGAATAAGTACAATCAGGCATTCTTGGACGCAAGCAATCGCCTAGTTGCCATCCTCTCCGGTCAACCTGACCCCGGTCCCCCGGTTGTGGAAGACCAGATACAGGTCGAAGGCACCTTTAAAACAGCCGAGGAAACCGACACCAACAATGCCACCATCTGGGTTGTTGCCATCTTGGTGATTGCTACGGTTGTGCCAATGGCTACCTACTTCTTCTATCAGGGTTTCTCCTAATCCTGAATGTACTCCTGCTGGGTAATCAGAGCATTCTCAGCCCGTGTAAACTCCCGTCCTAAGTAAGCCGCATGATCGACTTGATTGACAGGACAGGGCTGAGTGTGCTCAAAAATAGCAACGCAAATTTCCTTTGCCGTTCTGCCAGTAAACACGGTCGTGTGTGTTCGTTCTACTTTTCCGCGTGCTGGGATCGGTTTACCCGTCTCCGGGTCAACGGCTAAACCGCGATCATCGATGACATTTGTGAAATGCTTGGCACAAATCAGTCCAGCTTCTCGATCCAGGTAGATAATAAAATATCCGCCTGGATCGAGATCGAGTGGGCGTTTCGATAGCTTTTCATCAATGGCATTTAGAGCTTCGGCTGTTTGATTCATGTTGCAGATAGGGATTTACAGACGTAATTCTCTAATCCTAATATGAACAAAAAATGCTAAACGCCATCCCCACCCATTTTTATTTGGGTAGGGGTTAGAAAAGCGAGGAAGCCTATTTTTGATTCCCATCAAGCCAGATAGGATGACGTGGCAGCTATCGATGTTGAGGTATCCACTCTTTTATTACTATGTTGGGTTGGCAGCTCGATCGCAAACTCTGTTCCTTCTCCTAAGGCTGAGTTGCACCACAAAGCGCCACCATGCTTTTCTACAACAATCTGATAGCTAATCGACAACCCTAAACCTGTTCCTTTGCCGATGGGTTTAGTTGTGAAAAACGGATCGAATAATTTTTCTTTAACCTCTTCTGTCATCCCCGGACCATTATCACCAATTCTTACCATCACGCGATCGCCTACTGTTGCTTCAGAGCGAATCCAAATCTGGGGTATTTTTTCCTTAACAGCAATTATCGGTTCTTCCAAGGCGTCAATAGCATTTCCCAACAAATTCATAAATACTTGATTGAGCTGAGAGGGATGGCATTCCACCAAGGGGAGTTTGCCGTACTCTTTTATGAGTTCGATATTGGGACGCCGACCATTGCCTTTGAGTCGATTACGCAGTATGAGTAAGGTACTGTCAATTCCCTCGTGAATATCAACCGCTTGCATACTCGATTGATCGAGGCGTGAGAAGTTTCGCAAACTCAACACCAAATGCCGGATACGCTCTGCACCAATTTCCATAGAAGAAAGGGTTTTCGGCAAATCTTGCATCAAAAAATCTAGCTCAACCGCTTGAATACGAGCCTGAATTTCTGGGGCGGGTTCGGGATAGTAATTCTGATACAGGCGTACCAGTTCTAGTAAATTTTCGGTGTATTCTTTAGCGTAATGCAGATTACCGTAAATAAAACTGGTCGGGTTGTTGATTTCATGAGCCACACCAGCGACTAGTGTGCCTAAGGTGGACATTTTTTCAGTTTGTACTAACTGCGCTTGATAGAGCTGTAAATCTTGGAGTGCTTTTTGAAGTTGTTCGGCTTGAGATGTGGCTAACGCCGCCGTATTACGGCTATGAGCGTACAATTCAGCTTGGTCGATCGCGTTTGCCAATTGCTCAACAACGGCAGCAATTAATTCCACTTCCCGATCGCTCCACAGACGGCTGTCCTGATAGTGTTCACACACCACTAGCCCAATTCTGTTGTTACGAGTTTGCAGAGGGGCAATGAGTATACTCTTGATGCCCGAAGTCGCAAAGCGATCGCGACTGCTGGTTTCTAGCTGACAATCTGTAGCGGTATCATCAATTCGCAGAATGCTTGGTTCTGCCACCAGTTCCTTCAATTCCGGCAACTGCTCCACACTGCTGGCTCCGGGTACACCGACCCATCGTCCTAATTCCTGAGCTTCATGAATCAGTTCCAACTGGGGGAGGTTAGAATCGGGGTGGCACCAAAAAAACTGACAGCGGTCGATATGAAGTAGACTGCGGATTTCTTCAACCGCCGTCTTCACGATTTCATCAAATTCTAAAGAACTACGGATTTGGCTAGACAGGCGGCGTTTGAGCAGTTTTTCTTGGGCTTGCAGTTCTCGAAATTTTGCTTCCGAGTGCAAAAGTTGGTCTTGGGTTTTTTGGAGTTGCTCATTGGTTGCCAGCAACTGAGTCATTGCCGCCTCAACTTCACGGGATTTTTGTTCGAGCTGACAGCTATACTGAATCGACTGAGACACTTCCGCCAGCATATCAATGACAACTGGGGAAACGCGATCGCTAAACTCTTCAAGCCCCAACCACGGCTGAGGCTTGATCAGACTTGCACTGGTAAATACAATCTCAAACTGACCATTCGGTAAAATTTTGCCAATGCGACAATGCTTCTTCAGATGGTTGTTCGGTTCGATACTAACCTGCCCCCCTGGAGCCTCAAACTTCTGCCCGTAAGCCGCTTCTCGCAGCAATTCCACCTCAAATGAACCCGCTTTCTCCGCCGCTAGTTTCCAGAGATAGACTTGCACATAAGCTGCCTCAATCGGATCACTCGTTACCCGTTCTTGACCGTAACGCTCCTGAAAGCTCCGAACGAATGCCTGATTTGTGGGGGTATCAATACTCTGAAAGTAGCTCCAACTGGCATAGTGACCTACTGCGATACTGCCCCCAATTCGTCGCAGCTCCTCTTCTGCCACGCTAACTGCCAAGATGGGAATATCTTCAGCAGTCAGTCCAGCCTCTTTGTACTGCTGGTAGAACGCCAAATTACTATCACCGTTCAGGGTACTGAAAACTACATCAGGTCTGACTTGCTTAATGCGATCAATTGGGCTGTGAAACTCCATCGTCCCCAACGGCACATACTCTTCCCCCATCAAAGAGCCACCTTGACGCTTGAGTTGAGCTTTGATTAATTTGTTAGCCGTGCGCGGAAAAACGTAGTCAGAACCCAATAAGTAAAATTGCTTACCCTTGTTTTGAAGCAGCCAGTCAACGGCAGGACCTACCTGTTGATTAGGGCAGATACCCATGTAGAAAATTTGACGCGAACATTCGAGTCCTTCATACTCAACGGGATACCACATCAGGGCGTTGAGTTCCTCTAAGATTGGCAATACCGCTTTACGGCTAGCGGAAGTCCAGCCGCCGAAAATGGTCGTCACTTTGTCGTATTCAACCAGTTTTCTGGCTTTGAGAGCAAAGGTAGCGGGGTCGGATGCGCCATCTTCAATCACCGGTTCAATCCTGCGACCCAAAACACCACCCGCTTGATTGATTTCGGCAATTGCCATCAGTTCAGCATCCTTTAAGGACGCCTCGCTAATCGCCATCGTGCCACTCAACGAGTGCAAAATTCCAACACGCATAGGAGAACCAGGTCTTCCCGTTGACTGGTTTGTTTCGCTCATTCCCGATCATTCCCGAAATAGTCTGGTTTGTGCCCCCATTTACTCACTTCACCAGCGTTCGCTGCCAATCCCGTTGATTCGAGTCCGATGGCTATTATATAGGTGGCAAACCTTACCGTCACGTTAATAAGCTATTGGAGCTAATAATAAGGTTTGGTTTTATCGTGACAAACGTTGATTGATTGCCCAACTCTTTTTAGGATGCTGCTCTGAATGATAGCGCAATTGCCCAAGATACAATTGTAGTAATTTTTACGAATGCGCCCCTTGATTATTTCATAAGCACTGCTTGTCCAGGGGGATAGCCTAAAAGGAGCGATCGCCTGATTCTTGATACTTGTTTAAGTCTTGATAATTGCTTATTGCCCTGATTCCACAACAAAAAAGTACTATTCTAACGGTAGAGTCGATTCTTCCAAGGGGCGAATAATGGTTGGTGCTGTCTGTTGTTCTCGCTCAAAGATCCCCTGGAGCGCCTCTTCTAACGTTTCAGCCATAACAATGCGGTTTTCATAGACAACAATCACCCGCGCCAAGATTGGCAGGCTATTGCGTTCGGCTTCTAGATAGAGTGGTTCAACATACAGCAGGGATTGTTCAATGGGAATTACCAAAAGATTTCCCTGAATTGCCTGGGAACCTTGGCGATTCCACAGAGAAATTTGCTGGGAGATTACAGGGTCTTGATTAATCAGGGCTTCAACCTGCTCAGGTCCATAGATCAGTTCTTGTTTGGGGAACTGATACAGCAGTAGCTTACCGTAATTTTCGCTATCGGAGCGACCTGCCAGCCAAGCAATCAGGTTGTTGCGTGCCTTGGGGGTAAAAGGGTGGAGGAGAATGAATTCTTCTTTGGTAGCGGTGGGCAGCTTCATAATCAAGTAGTAGGGTTCCAGTGACTGCAACTCACCGCCGTAGATTTCCTGGGGAATGCGCCACTGGTCTTCCCGGTTGTAGAATACCTGTGGGTCAGTCATGTGATAAATTAGCAGCCGCTCTGACTGGACGCTAAAAATGTCTACTGGGTAGCGAATATGACTCAGAAGAGCAGGGGGCATGGCGTCTAATGGCTGGAAAAAACCGGGTAAAATCTTGCTCCATGTTTGAATAATTGGGTCTTCGGGAGCGGCGACGTAGAAGGTGATATCGCCATCGTAAGCATTAATGACCACTTTGACGGAATTGCGAATGTAATTGAATGAGTTATTACCGGGGTCAGAATAGGGATAGCGATCGCTTGTCGTATAGGCGTCAATAATCCAATACAGGTGGTTAGCAGAAACACCCGATTCTCCCTTGCCAGCATCAGCCGTGACGAGGTAGGGGTCCCGATCATAACGCAAGAACGGCGCGATCGCTCGAATCCGTTGGTCAATATTTCGCCGAAACAGTACCTTGGTTTGGGGGATAAAGTTCCGGGTAAAAAGCATTTGCCAGTCTTTGAGATACTGAGCAAATAGCAGCCTTTGCCACACCGAACCCAAGGGCACACCCCCCTTACCGTCGTAGGTGTTATAGACGTTCTCCTCCCCACTGGGATAGTCCAATTCCGGCACCTTCGTGGGAGTCATCACATAATTTTCAGTAAGTTGTCCGTAGTACAGGCGAGGCGCACCAATGGGAATGTACTCTCGAATCAGTTCACTAGATGTCGATAAATTTCCCTCAACACCAGGATCGGCACCCGTGCCAATATCTTTAACAAAATAATTGGGCAGTCCTCCACTACCCACCCGATTCACAGGACTCATCGTAAAACCATAGCCGTGGGTATAAACTAAGTGTTGGTTAACCCAGGTTTGTGCCTCTTCGGGGACGGATTGATAGTTAAGTTCTCGAGGAGCAATAATTACCTGTTGCTTCTCAATCGAGAATGGTGGTGGTGAAAGATCCAGGGGAGAATCCGTTACTTCTACCTTTGGCTGTGAGCCTTCCTCCCCTTCAAAGGATGCCGGCACACCTGCTTGTTCCACGGGCAGCACGTAACGATCAATATCTGCATCGGGAAATTCGTAGTAAAGTCGGATGCGTTGAAGCTGGCGATTAGTGTCCAGGATGGGGCGCGTATCCCAGAGACGGATATTACGAATCGTGAGAACATTTTCGCCTAAATCAGCACTGGTGAGGTCGCCTTCGGGATTAAATATTTGAGTATTAATACTACTAAGGTCAAACCCTGCCCTAGTTAAGGCAATACTGCGTTCAATATAGGGGCGTTCTCGCTCAAGTTCGTTTGGCTGTACGTTGAAGCGCTGTACAGCTACGGGTATTCCCCAGCCAGCGATCGCCGCGATTATTGCGTAGAGTCCCACTACTGTAAGTGCTAGCCTATTTCTGTTCTGAAGGTGTCTAGTATTATTGATCGCCTTGAACAGCAGGAACAGAGCGATCGCCCCTGCCAAGAGACTCAGACGTGTATTGATGGGTAACTGAGCATTAACATCTGTATAACTAGCACCGTAGGTCACTCCCCGGAAAGAATAAAGCAATTCGTAGCGCGATAGCCAATAGCGAAAAGCAACTGTCCCCGCAAACGCACCCCCAAGTCCGTACAAGTGACGGAGTTGATTTTCAGAAAACCCCGGAAATTTCCCTTGAGAGAGGCTATCGCCAGAAACCAAATAGGTGATCGTGATGATTACCAGTCCAACTAGAAATAGTCCCCCTAGCCAAAAGTCTAATAGCTGCCATAGGGGAAACTTAAAGACATAGAAGCTAATATCCTGTCCGAATAACGGATCGTCAGCATTAAAGGCTGTGGGAGAAAAATACTGCAAAACCCTACTCCACTGTCCCGATAGTACCAGGGACCAGCACAGGGACAGAACAATAGCGATCGCCGTTAACCAAAACTGAGGATTAACGACTAGGGCAATAACCACAACCACCAGTGCAACAAGTAGCCCAATTTGTACAGGCAACTGTAGTAACAACCCTTGTAAAGACGTCCAATCAAACGCAGAGGGGAGCGATGGTGCTATATAAGGCAGTCTAAAATCGGAATGCCAAGCAGAAAGGGCTATTTTGCCGTAGTGCAGCAGCATCAGCCCTAGGAGCAAGTCGAGTAACACGACGGCTGGCAAGAGCGATCGCAACCTTACTGGTGTTGATTTGGGAACTTTCTCAACCTGGACGGCTGAAGGTTGAAGGGGCGAGTCGAATTGAGTACTTAATGGGGGTTTATTGTCATAGGTTCCCACCCAGTCGGCAATGTCTGGGGAATACTTCAGCCGATTTGCTAGAAACAGATTACCGAGTAAAAAGCCTATCGATAGGCTGCTGACAATGCTCCAAAGACTGAGCTGAGTCTGCAAACGCAACAAAAACGCTGATAAATAACCAACTTCAATAAACCATAAAATTTCGGCTACTAGGTGAGCCAGCAAATCCCACGCCAGCCATAGTCCCAATAGTACGGTGATCCCTCGAAAAATTCGGTTCCAGAAGCGTTTAGCCATTCTGGTTTAGATATATAGTGTTTCCCTTCAACTTTATCCTTTCTGCGGTAGCCCACTCCCCAAACCCATCAATGATTTTAATTTATGTCAAAGTCGTGGTTCAGACCCGTGACCCAAGTATTAGGATAAAAGTATTCACCGTAATTCCGATAGACTTACTGGTAATATAGTTAATCCGTTCCCACCTCTAGCACCAATGGTTGTATCTCAAACTCCCCCAGTACGCAAAGCTTCTAAACTTGAAGGCATAAAAGAACGCAGTAACTTCTTGCGCGAACCCGTCGCCACTGAACTATTAGAAGACACGACCCACTTTAGTGGAGATGCCATACAAATTCTGAAATTTCACGGCTCTTATCAGCAAGACAACCGGGATAACCGGGTCAAAGGGCAAGAAAAAGACTACCAGTTTATGCTGCGAACCCGCTCTCCAGGTGGGTTTATTCCACCAGAGCTGTACCTTACCCTCGACCGACTCTCAGATCAGTACGGCAACCACACGCTACGGGTAACAACTCGTCAGGGTTTCCAGCTTCACGGCATTCTCAAAAAGAATTTGAAAGCTACGATCGCTGCCATTATCCGTAATATGGGTTCAACACTGGGAGCTTGCGGCGATTTGAACCGTAATGTTATGGCTCCTCCAGCTCCTTACAAAAATCGCCCAGAGTATCAGTATACCTGGGAATATGCCGATAAAATTGCCGACCTGCTCACACCTCAGACCGGGGCTTATTACGAAATTTGGCTGGATGGGGAAAAGGCAATTAGTGCTGAAGAAGCGCCGGAAGTGAAGGCGGCACGGCAGCGCAACCACGGCACTATTATTCCCGACAACGAGGAGCCAATTTACGGGACACACTATATGCCCCGGAAGTTCAAGTACTGCGTTACCGTGCCAGGAGATAACTCCGTTGACCTGTACACCCAGGATGTCAGCTTAGTAGTGATTACCAATCAGCAGGGAGAACTAGAAGGATTCAACGTTCTGGCTGGTGGAGGATTGGGACGCACCCACAATAAAGAAGAAACCTTTGCTCGGATGGCAGATGCAATTGGCTATGTCGAAAAAGATGATGTCTTCGACTTGGCTAAAGCGATTGTAGCAACGCAACGGGACTACGGCGATCGCGCTGACCGCCGTCATGCCCGCATGAAATACCTGATCAATGATTGGGGAGTTGAGAAGTTCCGGGAAACGGTAGAAGGCTACTTCGGCAAAAAACTCGCTCCCTATAAACCTCTACCTGCGTTCAAGTACCAAGATTATCTGGGATGGAACGAACAGGGAGACGGTAAGCTATTCCTAGGGATTTCCATTGAAAACGGTCGGATTAAAGATGAGGGCACCTTCCGACTCAAAACTGCACTGCGGGAGATTGTCGAGCAGTTTGCCCTACCAATGCGGTTGACTCCCAACCACAACATTATTATTTATGAAATCGCACCAGAGCAGCAGCTAGCACTTCAGAAGATTCTGGATAGTCATGGCGTTCATATCTCCCCAGAGGGTATCGATCCTTTGGTGCGCTATTCTATGGCTTGCCCCGCCCTACCGACTTGTGGCTTGGCAATTACAGAGTCAGAACGGGCAATTCCGGGAATTATTGAGCGAATTCGAGCACTATTGGAAAAATTAGGTTTACAAAATGAACATTTTGTGATAAGAAGTACAGGTTGCCCTAATGGTTGTGCTAGACCTTATATGGCAGAGTTGGGGTTTGTTGGTAGTGCGCCGGATACCTATCAAGTTTGGCTAGGGGGTTCGCCGGATCAGACGCGACTGGCTCAAGCCTATGTGGATCGGATGCCGATGCACGAGCTGGAATCATTTCTGGAACCGATTTTAGCTTACTTTAAAAAAGATCGGAAACTGGAGGAGAGTTTTGGCGATTTTTGCGATCGCGTCGGTTTTGATTCTATCCGCGAATTTACCGTTACCTATCAATCTCCACCATTAAACCCGCAGTCTGATACGGGCTTTGCCAATGAAGTCGTGAAGCCAGAACCCTCAACAACAAAGGTTGCCGGAAAAAACCGCAATCGCCGGATTCGAGTCAACGATAACCTGCACGAACGTTTGAAGGAAGTTGCCACCCAGCAGGGTAAAACGATGACGGAGTTAGCCGCAGAAGCCTTAGAAGCTTATTTGCGATCGCACTAACGGCAGCATTATCCACACGTTATCCTAGGGACACGGCATTGTCGTGTCCTTCTTCCTTTGGACTTGAGATTAGATACATCTAGCAGTAGATTTATTTAAAGTACAGCATTTGTTACAACCAAGTAGCTAGACAATCACTCCCTCGGCGCAGTGAGGAGTCATCCTTGCTGCTAATTAGTCTCGATTTTTCCAAACTGATAGGTATGAATTATAGGTTTCGGAAAACAATCGTCAAAAGTAAGCGGCACATCGAGAAATTCTGGAATCAGAATAGTGGAGATTGGCATTGGTTATCGGAACAGCCGATACCGATTGCCAGCTTAAATCGTAGTCTTTGGAAGGCAGCCGTTCCTTCGTTCCAATTCTATTTTTTGCTAGGGCTTTCGGCTGTGATTTCAGTGTTGGGGTTGCTGGCTGGTAGCGCGGCGACAATTATCGGGGCAATGATTATCGCTCCTTTAATTGGACCCATAACAGGTATAGCTTACTCAATGGTGATGGCGAATCGGCGTCTGTTAAGGCGATCTTGTTTTACCTTATTAACAGGTGTGTTAATGACCGTTTTAATCTCAATGGCGATCGCTTATTTAATCCAATTGAGAACTCTAAGCTCGGAAATTATCGCACGGGTAAATCCCACATTGATAGATTTAGGGGTTGCCGTTGCCGCAGGTGCTGCTGGTGCGTTTGCGCGATCGCGCCGCAGCATTGCTGATGCTTTACCAGGAGTAGCGATCGCTGTAGCATTAGTTCCTCCCTTGAGCGTAATTGGCATTGGTTTGGCTAATAGGGATTTGAACATAGCCTCTGGTGCCACTCTTCTATTTTTCACCAACTTAATAGGAATCATCTTCAGTGGCGGAGTCGTTCTTTTGTTCCAGCGCTACGGCTCTATCGAACGAGCTCGGAGTGGATTAGCCATATCAATTGTGGCACTGTCGCTATTAGGTTTGCCGTTGGGATTTTCTCTAAACAACCTTTTGATCAAGGCAAACGTGCGCCGTGCTGTGGTAACACTGATTCGCAACCAGACGTTAACATTTTCGGACACAGATATCCGTTCTGTGCGGGTGCAACCTCAAGGAGAGGCGCTGTTTGTGCAACTGGAGGTAGCAACAGGCTTGGATTCTATTTCAGAGCGCCAGGTTCAGTTAGTGCGAGATTTTCTGGAGCAGAAGCTAGAAGTACCAATTCATTTGAACGTGCAGGTGATTCCGGTTAGGGTTTTTCAAGCACCCGCAACCTCTGGGGGAAGTACTCCGTAACACAGGCAAAATGTTTGTGCCGTATTCAAAAACAGGCGAGACTGAAATTATGTCAAAAATTCCCGTTATCGAACCCAACAAATCCTATACCTTTGTTAGTCATTGAAGCTAAAAATGCTGATCTACAACGGGGTTTTACTCAACTGGCAGTGGAATTGATTGCAGTAGAGCAAGCGGAATTAGGGGAGAGTCAGAGGTTATACGGTGCTGTTTCGATTGGCAATATTTGGCAATTTTCTGTTTTGTACAGTCAGAATAAGCAGATTGTTCAAGATATTAACTTGTATAGAGTTCCGGCTGATTTAGCTGAGTTGTTACAAGTCGTGGTGGGGATTTTAGAATAGGGTTTGTATTGGAGAAAAATTTGGCTCAACTGCAACGATTGGTGATCGCACCAGCACAACGGCAAAACCAGCAACTTTTTCTAACCGATGCCCAACAGCATTACTTAGTTCGGGTGTTGCGATTGGGTAAGGGCGATCGCTTTATTGCCATGGATGGACAGGGCAGTTGGTATATTAGCGAATTAACAGAGAACCTCACCCAAGCCATCATCATAGAGTCGCTCTGCGTCCAAACAGAGTTACCCTTATCGGTGACATTGATGGTTGCCATGCCCAAGGGAAGCGGATTTGAGCAAGTAGTATCTGGAGCAACCGAGTTGGGTGTGGGGTGTATCGTGCCGTTAAAGAGCGATCGCACCCTACTCAATCCCAGTTCCCAGAAACTCGAACGCTGGCGGCGCATTGCTAGAGAGGCAGCAGAGCAATCCGAGCGTCAAATTGTACCCACCATTCTCGAACCGATTAGTTTTGCCGCGAGTATCCAGCCAACCTCTAACTCCAATACCCACTGCTATATCTGTGTGGCACGAGGTGATGCTCCCCATCTTCTCAGTTGCTTACCCGGCAAAGACGTATTACTAGACACCAGTCAATCTGACAATTTTGAACCCGTTTCAATTGTCATTGCGATCGGTCCTGAAGGTGGTTGGAGTGCCGCAGAGGTAGAACAAGCGACAGCCTCTGGATACCAACCCGTTTCCTTAGGACACCGAGTTTTGCGAGCCGTCACCGCCCCAATTGTTGCCTTGTCCTTAGTAGCATCCGTGTTAGAGATTAGTTGAGGTAAAACAGGATTAGGGATGAAAACACCAATTCAGTCAATATTTTAATAAATCAACCATTTTATGTATAGGGAAAAAGATAACATTCTTACTTAGCGCACCTCTGCTC